>JANXVA010000741.1 GCA_025351875.1 Myxococcales bacterium
CCCGCACGTCGCGCATCGAGCTCGTCGAGGCTAGCGGTCCCGTCTCTCCGCGCTTCCGATACACGACGACGGTCACGATCGAGTCGGCGCCCGGGGCCGTGGCCACGCTCGTTCGCCATCATCGCGACGCGGCCGGTGACCATCACGACGAACGTGGGCTCGACCTCGCCGCACACGAGGCGCTCCTCTCCGAGGTGCTCGCCTCACTGCCGCTCGGCGCGCCGCTCGATCTCGTGTCGAGCAAGCGCGATCGGAAGGGTGTGAGCTTCAATCACGTCACCGTGGTCGTGGGCGAAGCGTCGACCCGTCTCGACTATCTCCTCTCCGATCTCGACGAAGAGGATGGCGCTCCGCGGGCGCGGGCGGTCGTCCACGCGATCAAGCGCGCGGCGGGCCAACGCTGAGCCCGAGTCGGCGAGCGGGCGTGACCGAGCTCCGTACACGATGAAACGCGCATCACTTCGAAGGGTTGCAAAAATCCGTCGGAGGCGCCCTACCACACTGTCCTACGTATGCTACGCCATCTTACCCACCCATGTTGCTCTCGATCCCTCCGCGACCGTCCTCGCGGCCAAGGCTGATTCCTGGTCTCTCCCTGCGTTCGGGAGACCTGGTTGCCGGTCGCTACCGTGTGCTCTCGCTCCTCCGTGCCGATCGCGCCTGCGCGCATTTCGCGGCCATCGAGTCGCGCTCGCGCGCCAAGGTCGAGGTGCAGATCCTGCTCGCGATGGATGACTCGATCGAGACGGTCATGCTCCGGTTCCTCGCCGATGCCCGCAAGGCTGCAGCCCTCCGCGGTCCGCACGTCGAGCGTATCCTCCACGTCGGCGTGACCGACGACGGCCATCCGTTCGTCGTCCGCGAGCCATTGCCGGCCGACACGCTCGCCTCCGTCCTCGGCAAGTGGGGCTCGCTCCCGACCGAGGTGAGCGTCGACATCGCGATGTCCGTCTGCGAGGCGCTCGAGAGCGCCCACGCTGTCGGGCTCGTGCACGGCGAGCTCGATGCCGCCACGATCCGTCTCGCGTATGGAGCCGAGGGGCCGTCGAACGTCAGGGTCGCAGGGCTCGGCACGTCGCGCGCGCTCGCGATGCTCCCGTTCGACCGGTGCTCACTCGCCTCGGTCGCGCTCCGCGCTCCAGAGCAACTCGTGGCCGAGTCCGAGGTCGACGCTCGCGTCGACGTGTGGAGCGTCGGCGTTCTCCTCTACACGATGCTCGCCGGGGCAGCGCCGTTCGCGGCCGACACTCCTTCGACGCTCGACATCACGACCGAGGCCGACGAGCCGGCGCTCCTTGCCGGTGTGCCCGACGGTCTTGCGGAAATCGTCGACAGCTGTCTCTCGCGCGATCCCTCGCTGCGCCTCCAGAGCGTGGCGACGCTCGCCGCCAGGCTGGCGCTCTACGGCTCGCGTCCTGTCTTCGAGAAGCGCTCCTCCTTGCTGGTCGTCGACACCGGTCGCTACGAGGCGCAGGCGCTCGAGCAGCTGGTGAAGGAAGCGGGGCCGAGCACTCCATCGATCGACGTCGACATGGATGCGCCGAGCTCACCGATGCTCCCCGCGCTGGAGGCTACGCCGGAGCCTGTCGTGGTCACGCGCTCTGCACCACCGGTCGCGATCACGGTCGCTCCGCAGAAGCTCGCGGCGTCGCCGAAGACCCCGGCGCCCGCGCGCAAGGGACGAACCGCCGCCTTCGCGATCGCGGCATGCCTCGGCCTCGGTGCCGTCGTCATCACGCTCGCGACGCGGAGCACGTCGCCTCCTTCCGCCACGCTCGCGGCCGCGCCTCCTCCCGCCGCGCAGACCGACCCGATTCCCGTGCCCCAGGCGCAGCCGGCGCGCGCCGCAGCGGTCGAAGCGCGTCCGCTGGCGATCGCCGATCTGCCGAGCGCTCCGTCGACCGCGCACGTCAAGCCGCTCGCGCCTGGCGCGAAGCTGCACGCGACGACGCCGACCAAGGGCATCGCTGGGACGGCCGCCGCGGAGCCGTCCCCCGCCGTCGACCCGATCGTTCGCTCCGCCTCTGCTCCGATTCAACCCCAGCCCAAGGCCTCCGACGATGACCTCCGCCGCTTCCTCGATGACCGCCGCTAAGCGCGCCGCCGTTCTGAGCGCGCTCGCCCTCGTGTCGCTCGCCGTCGTGCCGAGCGTCGCGCGTGCGGACGGCGGGACCGCCGCCGATGCGCTCTTCCGCGAAGGCCGCACGCTGCTCGACGCGAAGCGCTTCGACGAGGCGTGCCCGAAGCTCGCCGAGAGCCAGAAGCAAGAGCCGGGCGCCGGTACGCTCCTCGCGCTCGCGCTCTGCCACGAGGGGCAGGGCAAGACCGCGACCGCCTGGAACGAGCTCAACGAGGCTGCTGCGCTCGGAAAGCGCGTCGGGCGCAACGATCTCGCCGGCGCCGCGCAGAAGCGCGCGAACGCGATGGAGCCGCTGCTCTCGCGCATCGTCGTCCACGTGCCGAAGGCCGAGGACGCCGAGTACCAGGTGAAGTGCGACGGCGAGCCCCTCGACGCGAAGCTCTGGGATACGCCCATCGCCGTCGACCCCGGCGAGCACCATGTCGACGTGTCCGCCAAGGGCAAGGTCGCGCGCAGCTACGCCGTTCGTCTGACGGGCGCTGGCGTGACCGAGATCCTCGTCGACAAACTCGACGACTCGCCGCGCGCTACCGCCCCTGCGAAGCCCGCGCGTGCCCGCCTCGACTCGGCGCCGGTTCCCGAGCCGGCGACGGAGAGCCGTGGGGGGGCGCAGCGAACCATCGGCCTCACGCTCGTCGGTCTCGGCGTCGTCAGCCTCGGCACTGGTGCGTACTTCGGGGGAAGGGCGCTCGGCGAGTCTGCCGAGGGGCGCCGCGCCTGCTCTCTCACGCCGTGTCCCGCGCAGGAGCAGGCCGCTGCGACCGACGCCAACGACCGCGCGAAATCCTCGATGCTCGTGAGCATCGTGACGATCGGCGCGGGCACCGGGGCGATCGCTCTCGGAACGGTCGTCTATCTCATGGCGCCGAGCTCTCCCCCGCGCGGCGCTGCGCCGAGCACCCGTATGACCGCACGCTTCGCGCCGTCGGTCACGCCGACGCAGGCGAGCGTGGGCGTCACCGGCGCGTTCTGAGCGTCATCTTCGGATCTCGGGTTTGTCGCGCGGTACCGTCGCGTCGTCGGTGACGCGCGGTGCGTCGAGCGTGAGCGCACGCACGATGCGCGCACGTGCGAGCGCGAGCCGTTCGGAGAGAACCTCCTCGTCCTTCGCGGACGAGACCAGCGTCGAGACGTGCACGAGGAGGCAGCGGCGGATGAACGCGCCGAACAGGTAGACGTGCCCCTCGATGGCGCCGCCGGGCTTCGCCGCGTCGAGCGCGACCCAGATGCGTGAGTCGTAGGCCTCCGGACCGATGGTCGTCTGGTCCTCGACTGTGGTGAGCTTCGTCGAGGTCACCCAACCGAGCGCCCTCGCTCGTTCCTCGCATTTTTGCCGATTGACGAGCTCGTCCTCCTGCGTCGCCTGGACCCACACGCGCGAGGACGTCGCCTCGTGGAGCGCGAAGAGCGAAGGGCGCGAGTGATCGTCGATGCGCCACGCCTTGCCGTCAGGAAGCGGAAACGAGAGCTGGAAGCGCTTCGAGTGGTAGCGGCCCCACGCCGCGTCCTCGGACGGGTAGCGCTGTGCCGAAGGGGTTGGCGCGCGGTCGGGACCACGCGGAGGCGTGGCGGTCGGCGGCTCGCCGCACGAGACGAGACCGGCGAGCGCGAGCGTGATCAGCAAGGGTGCGTGACGGGTCACGCGCGAAGACTACTTCGGGCCAGGCTCCGCGCACACGTGGTTGATGCACGTGGTGCCGACGACGGCGTTGCAGCAATCCGCGCTCGCGGTGCAGTGGTCGCCGTCCTGCGCGCACGTGCCCGCGCTCTTGCACACGAGGCCGCCGTCGCCGCCCGTGCCGTCGCAGAAGCCGCCGCAGCACTCGGTGCCGGTTGCACATCCAGCGCCGTCGCCCTTGCACGGATCGAGCGCCCAGAAGCCGCGCATGTTGATCTGCGCCTCGTCCTGGCCGGGCAGGAGGAACGGCGGGTGGCTGGGGTCGACGCCCGGTGCCGCGTTGAGATCGATGGCCGCGACCCAGAGGAGCTTGACCTTGTCCTGCGCCTCGAGGCGCTGGTTGCCGTACGTCCGGCGGCTCGTGAAGACGACCCAGAAGTAGCCGCCGGCGGGGACGGGCGCGAACGTCGGCTCGTAGTTGTACGAGAGGTCGCGTACGCCCGCCGCGAATGGGTAACCGTCGCCGTCGAGCTTCGCGAGTCGCACCTCTTGTCCGGGCGTGACGGTGCTCGCGAAGTAGAGATCGGCGAGGCCGTTGCGCGTGTCGTTCGGACCGCGGTGGTAGATCGCCCACTTCGCGTCGGGGGTGATGCTCGGCCACCCGATCGGCTGACCTGCGCCGCGATCGATGAGCCTGAGCGGTGAGCCCACGACCTTCGCGCCGGGGAGGTCGAAGGCCCACACGTCGAGCGCGCCGACGTTGGCGCCGCCGAGCTCGACGAACGCGAGCTTGGTTCCGTCCGGCGCGAAGCTCGGCATCCCGAGCTGCGAGGAGTCGAGGCCGCTGCCCGGCACGAGCGCGCCGGTCGCGGTGTTCCACAGGCCCGACGCGGCGCCGGGCGGCCCGGGGATCGACGTGTCGCCGTTCTGCACCATGTACTTGCCGTTCGGCGACAGCGCCGCGTTCGACCAGGCGCGCTTCTGCGCGCTGGCCGCGGCGCCGCCGAGATCGTAGATCGGCTTGTTCCCGAGCAGATCGTACGAGCCGCCGTGGGTGTCGCCGCCGCTGATGAGCGTGGAGCCGTCGGCCGAGACGGTGTGGCAGGTCATCGAGCAAGTCGCGGAGGGCAGGGCGCCGAAGGTGCCGGCGCTGAAGTCGTCCGGTCCCGTCGCGCCGGGCTTGACGCGCAGCACGCGACCCGCGGCGTTCGCCCAGTAGTAGATCGTGCCGCGCATCGAGGCGGGGGCGATGCTCCACTTGTGCTGGACGGCAATCGTCGCCGCGGCGCCGTTCCAGCGGGCGACCTTGAGGTCCGAGGCGCCCGCGGTCGAGTCGACGAACTTCTGCCACGTCGTGGTGCCGAATGCGTAGCGCGCCGGCGGCGGTACGGTCGAGAACGCCTCGAGCTCGAACGTGCTGCTTGTAACATGCACGTAATACACGTCCGCAGCCGCGCCGTTGTTCCACATCAGCTTCGGGCTCCCGAGCCCGCGCGGGAACACGGTGCCGTCGTAGGGGTAAGCCCACTTGATCGTGCCGTCCGGCGCGGTCGCGCCCTTCAGCGCCGCGATGATCGCGGGCGTCGCGTTCGCCGAGTTCTCGAGGACGTGGAGCTTCACGCCGAGCGTGGCGTTCGCCTTCTTGCCCTGGAAGGTCGCGGTGAGCGTCACGGCGCCGCCGATGGTGCCGCTCGTCGTGTAGAGGCCGGTCCCTCCGACGTTGCCGACCTGCAGGTTCGTGGCGGTCCAGGTGACGCCGCCAGTGAGCTCCGCGGTCGCGCCATCGATGTAGTGGGCGGTCGCCTTGAACTGTGCCGTCTGCGCGGGACCGCCGTTCTCGACGACGAGCGCCGCGGTCGGCGGGTCGACGGTGAGCGAGTCGACCGTGCGCTGGCCGCCGTTGCCCAGGATGCCGCCGCCGTCGTTGCCGCCGCTGCTACCACCCGCGTTGGGATCGGCGAAGCCGTTGTTTGACCCGCTCGACCCGCATGCGACCAGGATCGTGACCAGCGAAGCGAACGCCGCCAGCCAGACGTAGACGGGAGAGATTCGTCGGCTCATTCGCGGCTCCTCGGATGGCGCGCAGCTCGGCCGCGCGACGAGCGCATGCTGTCACAGCTCAGGCGGACTTTTGCGGTCCTACTTCAATGGAGACGGACCGAAGACGCGGTCAGACGAGCGTGAGCCAGTCCGCGTGCGTCGTATCGCCACCTTTGACGACGTCGAAGAAGCGGTCCTGGAGCCTCTTCGTGATGGGGCCGACCGTGCCTTCGCCGATGGGGCGGTTGTCGACCTCGCGGACCGGCGTGATCTCCGCGGCCGTGCCGGTGAAGAAGCACTCGTCGGCGAGCCAGAGCTGGTCGCGGGTGATGCGCCCCTCGCGCACCTCGAGGCCCATCTCTCGCGCGAGCACCATGACGGTGTCGCGGGTGATTCCCTCGAGGATGGAAGACGAGAGGTCGGGCGTGTGGAGCACACCCTTCTTCACGATGAAGAGGTTCTCGCCGGAGCCTTCGGAAACGAAGCCGTTCGCGTCGAGGAGGATCGCCTCATCGTAGCCGCCGAGCTTCGCTTCGCGCTTGGCGAGGACGCTGTTCGTGTACTGGCCCATCATCTTCGCCTTGGCGAGGCTGACGTTGATGTGGTGGCGGGCGAACGAGCTGATCTTGCATCGGATGCCGCTCTTCAGCGCCTCGTCACCGAGGTAGGCGCCCCATTTCCACGCGATGATCGTGCTCCGCACCGGGTTGTTCGGCGCGTAGATGCCCATCGCGCCTTCGCCGCAGAAGATCATCGGCCGCAGGTAGCCCTCGGGCATCGCGTTCACGCGGAGCGTCTCCACGGACGCCGTCATGATCTGCTCGCGCGTGAACTTCGGCACGAGGAGCGTCATCTTGCACGTGTCGAACAAGCGATCGATGTGCTCGCGGAGGCGGAACACGTACGTCTTGCCGTTCGCGCGCTTGTACGCGCGGATGCCCTCGAACGCCCCGAGCCCGTAGTGCAACGAGTGGGTCAGGATGTGAACGTTGGCGTCGTCCCAGTCCACCATCTCGCCGTCGAGCCAGATCTTCTGAACCTTGTCGACCATCGGGGAAGCTCCGTTAGCGCGTGAAACAAGCCCTGTCGTCCTTGGAACCAGAGCGTTCGCGACAGTAGTCCTGGGAATCGCGCGCGGCCACCCGGAAAGGCCGCCGCATCGCGTTAGAACGGTAAAGACGGTTCGCGCGTGCGCCCGAGCTCAGCGGCGGAGCGCGACGTAGACCGCGCCCTCGCCGCCGTCCTCGCCCATGGCCGTCGCAAATGCGGCGACGTGCTCGCGCGCCTTTCCCTGCGAGAGCCACGCGGCGATCTCGCCGCGGAGGACGCCCGCGCCTGGCGTCCGCTCGCCCTTGCCGTGAATGACGAGGACGCAGCGCTCGTTCCGCGACCGCATCGTGCGGAGGAACTCGGCGAGCTTTTCCTGCGCTCCTGCGGCCGAGAGCCCGTGGAGGTCGAGGCGCGCATCCACCGGGAGCATGCCGCGCCGCAGGCTCCGCACCAGGTCCGGCGGAGCGTCGACCCGACGACCCTCGACGCGTCGACCGTCGTCGCTCACCTCGAAGCGGGCAACGTCGTCGACCAGCGAGTGGAGATGGGCGATCGCCTTCTCTGCCTCGGCGCCGGCCATCGCCCGCACCGCGGCCGCCTTCGCGCGCTGGTCGGCGGGGCGCACCTCGGTCGTCAGCGGAAGGCGCGATCTCGCGCCTGGGTCGAGGGGCGTCACGCCGCTCATCATGCGGTGGAAGCTCATGTCGTCGTCGAGGTCGCTCGTGGACGTTCGCGCGGGCTCTTGCCGTGGGGGCGCGGGCGCACGCGGCGGTGGGAGGGGCTTGCCCTTCGCGGCCGCCGCCTTCCCACGTTCCTCTTCGGACTTCTTCTCCGCGTCGAGCTTCGCCTTGAAGCCCTCGAGCCCACCGGCCAGCGGGTGGAAGCCGCCGAACTTCGGCAGCGCCGCGTCGTCATCCTTCTTCTTCGTGTCGCGCTTCTTGGCCATCCCCGCGCTCAGTCCTTCCGTCGCAGCCGGAGCGCGCGCATCGCGCTCGAGACGCTCTTCATGCCGGTCAGGATCCCGTCGGCATAGTGCCAGTCCGAATCATCGAGCTCGGGGAAGTCGTGCGGGTTCTGCACGTCCTCCAGCGTGAGGCCAGGCTTGAGCCGGCGCGCCAGGTCGAGCACCTTCGTGGACTGCAGCTCCTCGACCGCGAGGAGCTCGCGATCGATCTCTTCCCAGCCCGGAGGCGCGCCTCCGTCGCTCGTCGGCCCGAGCAACGCCGTGACGTCGGCGACCTCCACGTCCGAGAGGATCGGCTCGCTGCCCGGATAGCGGGCGACGGTTGCACCACGCTTCGGACACAGGCCGAGGCAATGGGTCTTCGTCACCCACGTCGTCGTGTGCTCACCGCGCGCCGCGACCTCGGCCTTCAGCGCGTCATAGAGCGCGTCGCCTCGCTCTCCGCAGCCAGGACCGAGCGGCGAGTCGTCGCGCCGGTTCGCGCAGACGAACAGGTGGAGTCGGGGAGGGCGCTGCATCGACCGCGATCCTTAGCACGTCCCGGAGCCCACAGGAGCACACACTATCGCCTAAACACTCGTAACGTCACATGGATCCGGCCGATGGATCCGGGCGGATCCGAACGGCGCGAGGTCCTCCTTTTTCGCGTTGGTTTCATGGGCTCAGACGGCGGTGCGTTCGTTGCATCGGTCTCGCTTGCGTCATGGCAGCACCCACCAAGCTCCGCCCTCGTCTCGATCTCATCGAGGTCGGTGATGGTCGGCGCTTGCGCCTTCTCGACGTCGTCGGACAAGGCGCGTCGTCGACCGTGCATCGCGCCCTCCTCGAGAACCGGAGCGGGCTCCGCCGTATCGTCGCGGTGAAGCTCTTCGGTAGCGTCTCGAGTGACGACGCCGAGCGCGCCGACGCGCTCGCTGCCCAGACGGCGACGCGCGCGGCGTCCATCCGGCATCCGAACGTGGTCGCGCTCTACGAGCTCGGAAAGTGGCGCTCGCAGCCGTACTTCGTGAACGAGCTGGTCGACGGCGTGAACCTTCAGACGTTGCTCGATCGCTACGCCGAGAAAACGCTCCGGCTTCCGCTGGACCTCGCGCTCTTCATCGCCTCCGAGATCGGCGAGGCGCTGAGCGGCGCGCGGACCACGCGCGATCATCGCGGCGTGCAGCTCGGCGTTCTCCATCTCGCGCTCGGCCCCCGGAAGGTGCTCCTCGGCTGGAGGGGCGAGGTGAAGGTCAGCGATTTCGAGACGTCGATGGCCGCGATCGCGTCTTCGGGTATCCGCAACCTGAAGCTCGTCGCGCATCGCACGGCGACGATGGCTCCGGAGGTCGCATGCGGCCAGGAGGGCGACAGCCGCTCCGACGTGTTCTCGTTCGGCGTGATCTTGCGTGAGCTCTTCGTGGGGCCGAGGTTCGGTAGGATCGTGAAGAACTCCGAGGCGATCGCCCTCGCGCGCGAGGGCTTCGTTCAGCCGATGTCGTTCCAGCCGCACCTGCCCGAGGCGCTCATGCTCGTGATGCTGCGCGCGCTCCGGATCGACCCTGCCGAGCGCTATCCCAATGCGAGCGCGATGACGTTCGAGCTACGCCGTATCGCCCTCTCGATGGGCGTGGGGGACGGACGGCTCTTCCTGCGTCGGGAGCTCGACCGCGAGTTCGGCAACGACAGCTCAGAGGTCACGGCGGAGCACGCTTATAGCACCGCGCCACCCCAGGCCCCGTCTGTCGTCCTCGCAAACGACCTGATGGAGCTCGCGGCGCTCGATGCGCTGCCCACCATCGCCGATAACGACTGATTCCCGTTCGAAGGAGGCACCCCTCGCCTTGACCCCTCGCGCCGGGAGTGAAAAAGCTTCCTCCGTGGCGGATGCTCTTCCTGTGCTCGTTGCCGATCTCGTCGAGGAGTCCGCTCGCGACTTCCTCGAGGAGTGCGCACGCGAGAACGAGGAGGCCTGGGTTCCGCTGGTGTCGGCGCCCGTCGACACGTCGCCGCACGTGCTCGAGATCTACACGCCCTCCTCGACCGAGCCGCTCCGCGTGCTCGCCGAGCCGACCGGACCGCCCGGCGAGCACGGTTTTCCGCTACGTCTGTCGGTCCTGTCCGAGGAGGCCGCCGTTTCGTTCCACTCTTCCCACGGAACCGGACGCGTCGTCGAGGAGGTGGCGGTCGCCTTCGACGTGACGATCGAGCCCGCGCAGGAGTCCGTACGCGCTTCGTCGGAGGGGTCGCCCTTGCCGCCGAGCGCGCGCGCGCGCGACGCGCTCATCGGCCGATCACTGGCGAGCGGCAAGCTGCAGATCGAGTCGCTGATCGGCAAGGGGATGATGGGCGCCGTCTACAAGGCCACCCATCGCGAGCTGCGCATCCCGGTTGCCGTGAAGGTGATGCACGAGCGGTTTCAGCACGACGCCGACTTCTGTCGCCGCTTCTACGACGAGGCGCTCGCCGCGAGCAGGCTCGATCACCCGAACCTCGTGCGCGTCTACGACTTCGGGCAGGAGCCGGACGGTCTCCTCTACCTGTCGATGGAGTTCATCGCCGGCCGCAACCTGCGCGCTGCCCTCGCGGAGGAGGGGCCGATGCCGGTGACGCGTATCGCCGAGCTGATGATGCAGGTCTGCGGAGGGCTTGGTCACGCGCACGCCCGCGGGATCGTCCACCGCGACGTGAAGCCCGACAACGTGGTGCTCGTGATGCGTCTCGATGACGACGGCAGGCCGCGCGAGCAGGTGAAGGTCTGCGACTTCGGGCTGGCCCTGCTCCGCGCGAGCGACTCCACCAACGAACGCTTTGCCGGAACGCCCGTGTACATGTCGCCGGAGCAGTGCCGCGGCGAGGAGCTCGATGCACGAACGGATGTCTATTCGTGCGGCGTCATGCTCTTCGAGCTCGCGACGGGGACGGTGCCGTTTCTCTCCGACAAGCCCATCATCGTGGTGAATCGTCACCTCTCGGCACCACCGCCGCTGATGGCCAGCGTGCACGCGGAGGTCGATCGGCGGCTCGAGCCCATCGTCCAGAAGGCGCTCATGAAGTCGCGGGACGACCGGTACGACGGAGCGCGCGCGCTTCGCGCCGATCTCAAGGCGCTCCTCGCTCCGCCTACGTTCGACCTTGCGCGCGAGGTGGCTTCCAGGGCTCCGGAGGTCTCCCCCGATGTGCCTCCTGTCTCGGTGCGCGCGCGCGTGCCGTCGATGCCGCCGCCTTCGGCGTCGATGCCGCCGCCTTCAGCGTCGATGCTCCCGTCGCCGCCTTCGGTCGCGCCTCCCGCAAAGCGCTCGGACCCTCCCGCGTGGCTCGAGGACCGCCAGGACAGCTATGCGATGTTCCTCGACGGGAAGGTGAGCGGGGAGAAGCGCGCCAGGGAGGTGTCCGTCTCGCTCGCGCGTGATCCGAAGAAATGGCTCACGCAGCTGCTCGAGGAGCGCGACGCGCGCCTCTTCGACAAGATGCTCGGCGAGGTCGAGCCCGCGGCGAGGCTCCTCGCGCAGAAGGCGGACGCGAAGGCGCTCCGCGCGCTCTCGAGCACGATCCACGGCATCGCCACCGACGCCAAACGTCCCGCGGTGATCCGCGCGAGCGCGTCGACGGTGATGAAGGTCTTCGCCGATCCGGCGCTCCTCGCGCCCGTCGCCGAGAAGCTGCTCCAGCGCGGTGAAGACAGCGACGCCGCAAGCGCGCTCGTGCTCGACGCAGGCCCTGCCGGGGCCTACGCGCTCTATGGCGCTCGCGTGAAGCTCGCCGCGGACGCTGCCGTTCGCGAGCCCTTCGTCGCGACGATGCGCGCGCTCGGCGAGTCGTCGTGGCCAGTCGTGCGTGCCGCGCTCGAGCGAATCCCGGCGACGGCGCTGACGGGCGAGCATCCGCGCGCCGCCGAGCTCGCCGAGGACCTCCTGTGGAGCGTGCCCGTGCTGCGCGACGACGCGGCGGGCGCGCTCGTCGCGAAGTACGTCCGCACCACGCAGGCGAGCCTCTGTCGCGCGGCCACGCAGGCGCTCGGCAGGCTCTGGGCCGAGCGCGCAGCTCCGCTCCTCCTCGCGCTGCTCGACGTCCTCGACGACGGCGTGCGCATCGCGGCGATCGCTGGTCTGCGGCAAATCGGCGCTGTCGACGAGCACGTCGTCCGGCGTCTCGTCCCGATCCTCACGCGCAAGGTGCAAGCAGGAGACGAGCTCCGTCTCGCCGCCGTGACTGCGCTCGAGTTCGTGACGCCTGATGCGCGCCCCGTGGCGGTGCCGATCCTGGTCAAGCTCGTGCGTGACCCAGGGTGGGACGACGCGACGATCCTCGCCGCCTCCCGCGCGCTGCTCAGCGTGATGGGAAACGAGGCGCGCGCCGTCATCATCGATCGCTCCGATACCGTCCCCGAGCCTCTCAAGAGCCACCTCCTCGTGCTCCTGCGCGACCCGAAGCTGCCCGAGGTCGACGCGAAGACGATCAGGGCGCTCGGCTGACGTACTTGCGGAGATAGACCTCGAGCGCAACGACGACGAGGGCGTGCGTGATCACGCGATCGTCGATGAGCGCCGCGAGCTGGCTCGCGGGCACGACGACCGTCTCGAGGTCCTCGAGGTCGTCGAACGCGGTCTTCGCGGTGAGGCGAGCGGAGCGGGCGAGGTACGTGAAGCAGCGGTTACCCTGGAGCGCCGGGTTCGGCTCCACCACCGAGACGAGCTCGAACGACGCGGCGGTGTAGCCCGTCTCTTCCTCGAGCTCGCGCCGTGCGGCGTCGATCGGCTCCTCGCCGGGGTCGATGACGCCGCCTGGGACCTCGAGCGACATCTCGTCCGTGCCGTAGCGAAACTGCCAGACGAGGACCAGCTCGCCCTCCGGGGTCTCGGCGATGACGTTGCACCAGTCCGGGCAAGCGAAGACGAAGATGTCGCGGGGGAGGGGAGTGAGCTCGTAGACGAGGCGCTCCACCTTGAACACGCCGTGATCCGCGACGAGATGGGCGCGGCGGCCCTTCAGCTTTTCGATCGTCTTCGGGGCGAGGGGCTTTCCGGCTCGTTCCATCGCGCGGATCTACGCTAAAGTCTCGCCGCTCGCGAACCGAAGTCGATCGCACGAGCACGAAGACACACCATGGGCGCGCCCGCGAAGACCGACAAGCAAGACGACGCGATCCAGAAGATCATCGTCAACAACCGGCGCGCGAGCTTCGATTACGCGATCGAGGACAAGTTCGAGGGGGGCCTCGTGCTCGTCGGCAGCGAGGTGAAGTCGATGCGCGCCGGCAAGGTCGAGATGGTCGACGCCTACGCCACCGTGGAGAACGGCGAGCTCTGGCTGAAGCAGCTCTACGTCGCGCCGTTCGAGCAAGCCAAGGCGTTCCCGCACGAGCCACGGCGGTCGCGCAAGGTGCTGGTGCGCCAGTCGGAGATCGCGAAGATCGATCGCGCGATCTCGCGAGACGGCTACACGCTCGTCCCGACGCGGCTCTACTGGCGGCGCGGTCACGTGAAGGTCGAGCTCGGTCTCGCGAAGGGCAAGAAGAGCCACGACAAGCGCGCCGACATCAAGGCGAAGACCGCCGACCGCGAGGCGAAGGTCGCGATGGGACGCGCGCGCAAGGAGCGCGGCTGACGTGAGTGACCCCCATCTCACGTGGGCCAAGGGCGGGACCGCCTCGTTCGTCACCGCGAAGGACGACGCCGTCACGCTCCGCTCGTCGATCCCCTCGCCACCCGGCTCGCGCCTCGATGCCGCGTTCAACGGCGACCCGCCCGCGGCGATCAAGATCAAGATCCATACGAGCAAGCTCGAGCCCGACGGGTCGTTCATGCTCAAGGGCCGCGTGCTCGAGGCGACGCGCGCGCTCCGCGAGCGGCTCGCGACCCTGGTAAGCTGAGGACCCCATGGCCAAGCGCAACGAACAGGTCGCCGAACCGGAGACGCGCGCGCTCGATGCGGCCGCGACCGGCGAGGACGTTCGCTTCGAGCGCTCGCTGCGCCCGAAGACCCTCGACGACTACATCGGCCAGACGAAGCACAAGGACAACCTGCGCGTCTTCGTCGAGGCCTCGCGGCGGCGCGGCGAGCCGCTCGACCACCTCTTGCTCTCGGGGCCCCCGGGTCTCGGCAAGACCACGCTCGCGCAGATCCTCGCGGCCGAGATGGGCGTCGAGCTCCACATGACGAACGGCCCCGTCGTCGAGCACAAGGGCGCCCTCGCAGGTCTGCTCACGAAGCTCGGCAAGAACGACATCCTCTTCATCGACGAGATCCACCGGCTCAACCCGGTGGTCGAGGAGAGCCTCTATCCCGCGATGGAGGATTTTCGCATCGACGTCATGACGGGAGACGGCGCGTTCGCCTCGTCGATCCAGATCCCGGTGCAGCCCTTCACGCTCATCGGCGCGACCACCCGCACCGGCCTGCTCACCGCGCCGCTCCACTCGCGCTTCGGGCAGCTCATCCGCCTCGACTTCTACCCCGTCGAGGACCTGGCAAAGATCGTCGAGCGGAGCGCGAAGCTGCTCGGTGTCGAGGTCGCGAAGAGCGCGGCGCTCGCGATCGCGGCGCGCTCGCGCGGCACACCGCGCATCGCCAACCGCCTGCTGCGTCGCGTGCGCGACTTCGCGGAGGTCATCGGGTCGGGGAAGATCGACGACGCCATCGTCATCAAGTCGTCCGAGCGCCTCGACATCGACAGCGCGGGCTTCGACGAGATGGATCGCCGGCTGCTCCGCGTGATCATCGTCGACTACGATGGCGGCCCGGTCGGCGTCGAGACGCTCGCGGCTGCGCTCGGCGAGCCGCGCGACACGATCGAGGACGTGTACGAGCCCTACCTCCTGCAGCAGGGCTACCTGGGTCGCACGACGCGCGGCCGTGTCGCGACGCGCAAGGCGTACGAGCACCTCGGTGTCGCCTTCGCCGGTACCGCGGCCGCGAAGCAAGAAGAGCTCTTCGACGAGTAGCCGCGCGCCGCGCTCAGGGGGTCCGCTCGGCCACCAGGACCTCGGGTTTTCCGTCGCGCCGGCTCGTGATGTAGAGGCTGCATTGGTCGGGCGACAGCCAGCTCGGCGCGTCGCCTCCCTGATTCACCTCGCTGACGAGACTCGATGCGGCGAACGGCTCGAGGGGCCCGTTGCGGTGCGCGACGCGCACGGCGTTGTCGAGCGAGCTCTGACCGAGCGCGTAATAGATGGTCAGCTTGTCGTCGCTGAGCACCGGAATCCATCCGGGCACGTCGGGCCGAGGCGTGGCTGCGCCGAAGCCCACGGCGGTGATCGGCGAGACGTACATCGAACGCGCGGTGCCCGACGCGACCGCGAACCAGAGCTCGGAGCCGTCCTTCGTGATGAACGGGCTCGTCGCCTCCGGCGGGACACCGAGCGTCAGGATCTGCGTCGGCGTCGAGAAGGGCATGGCGAGCGAGCCTCGTTGCGCCGTGTAGAGCGTCTGCATGGCCGCGTCCCCGCGGTTCGACGAGAACACGGTCAGCAGACCATCCGCGCGCACGGCGAGGTTCGTCTCGTTACCCGTGGGATCGTTGAGCTCGGCGAGCGGCGTACGAAGGGACATGTCGAACACGCTCGCGCGGTCGTTCCGCTCTGCCCGGAAGAGGTCGTACCCGGTCTTGGTCGTGAGCACTTGGAAGTAGACGACCCGCTCGTCCGGGCTCAGCTGTGCGTCGGCTACTCCGTCGTCCTCCATGCCGGGCGACAGGACGGCCCGCACGCTCGCGAACGGGGCGTTCCAGCGGCAGGTCGTCGGTCGCGCCACGTCGGCCTCGGTGAGCGACGCGTCGGTCGTCATCGTCGCGTCCGGTGCGGCATCGACCCCTTCTCGCGCAGCGTTCGAGGAGGTCAGACCCTCGAGGTTGGTGCAGCCCCCGAAGCACGCGAAGAACGCGAGGCCGAGCAGCGTCGCCGGCACGAATCGTAGGACCCTGGACGCCACCCTTCGTAGCGTACCCACCCGGAGCCCCCGACGATCGACGATTTAGCCTCCTTTGTCGGGGTAGGCCGCCCAGCGTCCCGACGGCCCCCCCACGTTTCCGGACTATCCATTGCTTGCGGTCGGCGTGGACCGATAGACTTTCCCATGTGAACGGCGGGCCCGTACTGGTCGTCGACGATGACATGGTGAGTCGCCATGTCCTCGGGCAAGCGCTCGCGGGCGCGAAGCTCGAGCATGTCGCCGTGGGATCGGGCGCCGAGGCCCTCGCGCAGATCGAGAAGCTGCATCCGTCGATCGTCCTGCTCGACCTCGTGATGCCCGCGCCGGACGGTTACCAGATCCTCCGCATCCTTCGCGCGCGCCCCGAGACCCGCGATCTACCGGTGGTCGTGCTCACCGCGCTCGACGGTGAGGACGAGATCGCCAAGGCGTTCGAGGCGGGCGCGGACGACTTCGTCAGGAAGCCGTTCAAGCCTGTCGAGCTCGTCGCTCGCGTGCGAGGCCAGCTCCGCCTGCGTGCCGCGATGGATGCGCTCGCCCGCAAGGAGAAGGACGCGAGCGTCGTCCTCGAGCTCACGCAGGCGCTCGCGTCGAACCTCGATTTTCGCGGCATCCTCTTCACGGTCGTCCAGCGCATCGCGCAGGTCGCCAAGATCGATCGCGTCTCGATCGTCCTCGTGCGCGAGCAAGAGAACGTCGGCTACGTCGTCGCGGCGTCCGATGACGAGCAGCTCCGCGATCTCCCCATCGACCTCACCAAGTACCCCGAGATCCAGCAGGTGCTCACGAGCGGTGAGCCCCTCGTCGTCGAGGACGCCGCGACCCACCCGCTGATGGAAATGGTCCGCACCTCGGCGCAGGGCAAGACCAACTTCGCGTCGCTCTCGATCCTACCCATCCTCTACGAGGGCAAGCCGATGGGCGTGCTCTTCCTCCGCTCGCGCCGCGCCGGCGCGTTCGGCGAGCGAGAGGTCGGCCTCTGTCAGACGATCGCGAGCGCGATGGCGATCGCGCTGCGTAACGCGCGCGTGCTCCAGTCGCTGCGCGACCAGACGCAGCAGGTCACCGTGGCTCGGTTCGAGGCGGAGCGCCGCATGCGGTCGCTCCAGCGCTACGCGGACTTCTTCGACAGCTCCGCCGACGGCATCGTCGTCATCGACGCCGAGGGTCGCCTCCTCTTCTCCAACCCCAAGGCGCGCGAGATCACCGGGTACGAGGAGCAGGACCTGCGCGGTCGCCGCCTCGGCGACATCTTCGCGAGCGACGAGGCCGCACACGCGCACGACCTCCGCGCAGGCTTCCTGCAGGGGCATTTCCCGAAGGATGTCGACATCCGCATCGCGACCCGCGACAAGCGCCGCGCTGTCCTGAACGTCAGCTTCGCGAGCGTCCTCCGCGAGGACGGCGCCGTCCTCTGCTCTTTCCGCGACGTCACCAAGCAACGCGAGGTCGAGGCCGAGCTCGTCAAGACGAAGGATTTTCTCCAGCGCGTCATCGACTCGTCGTTCGACGCGATCATCAGCGCGGACCTCAAGGGGAGCGTCATCCTCTTCAACCGCGCGGCCGAGCGCGTCTACGGAAGGAGCTCGACCGAGGTCGTCGGCACGAACGTGCGCGCCCTCTACCCCGAGGGCACCGCCGAGAAGATCATGCGGATGATCCGCGCCGGCGGCGGACGCATCGACGGCCTCAAGGTCGACATCATCGACGCGACCGGCGCGCCCGTCCCCGTGTCGTTCTCCGGCGCGCTCATTTTCGAGGGCGAGACCGCGGTCGGCAGCGTCGGCATCTTCACCGACCTCCGCGAGAAGATGCGCATGGAGCAGCGCCTCCAGCAGGCGCAGGAGCAGATCCTCGCCCAGGAGCGCCAGGCGATCGTCGCCGAGCTGGCGGGCGCCGCGGCCCACGAGCTGAACCAGCCGCTCACGAGCGTCCTCAACTACGCGACGCTCCTGAAGCGTCTTCTCGCCGCGGGCACGCCCGCGGCTGCTGCCGCGGAGGTCATCGAGGGGGAGGCCGAGCGGATGGCAGAGATCGTCCGCAAGATCGGCAAGATCACGAAGTACGAGACGAAGAGCTACGTCGGCAAGCAGAAGATCCTCGACCTCGACCGCGCGAGCGAGGAGGTTCCCGTCGCCGAAGCGGTCGTCTCGGAGCGCCCTGCTGCCGCTCCGAGCCGTGCACCTGAGACCACACGTTCCTCATCGCCGAGCGTTCCGACGGAACGCGGGAGTGACCCATGAGTCGATCGGCCCCCTTGGATCAGGACGTCAGCGGCATCGTGCGCATGACGACGGGCGTACCCGTGAGCGAAGGCTCCGAGCGGGTCACCGTGTCCTCGGTGCCCATCAGTCGCGAGTCGGTGGTCTCGGTGAACAGCGCCGTCGACGTCGAGGCCGCGTGGCTCGACCGACTCGTGGTGGCGGCGTGCGAGATGCCCGTCGCCGAGGGCGAGACCGCGATCGTCCAGTTCATGGTGCGCTCGCTCGGTGAGATCTTCCCCGACTGCGGCGTCGGCGCCTGCCTCGTCCCACCGGCCCCCGACGCACCCGTGTCCTCTCCCGACATGCGGCCAGCACCGGTCCCTGTCGAGCAGCAGCTCTTCAAGTACATCCCGGAGGGGGAAGAGCGCCGCGGCGTCGGCATGGACCCGACGCGCCTCTTCCCGGGCTTCGCCTACGAGCGCGTGCTCAACGTCGACGAGGCCTCCACGCTGCACCTCGCGACCGACGATCCGGAGCTCGAGGACGAGGACTCGCCGATGATGCACGTCGTCCGGCGCGCTGCCCTCGCGATGGGGCGCGGCCTCGGGCTCGCACGCGGCCACGCGAAGGCGACGTCCGACGCCCGCGATCTCCGCGCGCTCAACTCGCACATGGTGCAGGCGGAGAAGCTCGCGAGCCTCGGTCAGATCGCCGCGGGCGTCGTGCACGAGCTGAACAACCCGCTCACCTCGATCGTCGCCTATACGGACTGGCTCACGCGCAAGCAGGTCCAGACCCCAGGAGGCGGCGACCCCGACAGCCTCGAGCGGCTCCGCAGGATCGGCGAGTCTGCGAGCCGCATCCTGCGGTTCACGCGCGACCTCGTCACGTACGCGCGTCCGTCGAGCGAGGTGCCGGTTCCTGTCTCGCTCCACACCGTCATCGAGCAGGCGCTCGCGTTCTGCGAGCACGTCCTCGCGCAGCACGGCGCCCAGGTGCAGCGGCGCTTCGTGGAGAGCGTGCCGGCAGTTCGAGGCATGCACGAGCAGCTGATCCAGGTGTTCGTGAACCTCTTCACCAACGCTTGCCACGCCATGCCCGGCGAGGGCGGCGAGCTCATCGTTCGCACCGAGGTCTCGCCCGATTCGCTCCGCCTCGTCGTGTACGTCGAGGACAACGGCCACGGCATCGCGGGCGATCAGCTCACGCAGATCTTCGCGCCGTTCTTCACCACCAAGGTCGACGGCCGCGGCACGGGACTCGGACTGTCCATCGTGAAGAAC
Organism: Myxococcales bacterium; assembly: GCA_025351875.1. Classification (GTDB taxonomy): domain Bacteria; phylum Myxococcota_A; class Polyangia; order Polyangiales; family Polyangiaceae; genus Labilithrix. The sequence continues at coordinate 19,208 of JANXVA010000741.1, forward strand.
ATCATGGATAACCACGGCGCCGAGATACGCGCGGAGCGCGCCGACAACGGCGGCGCGCGGTTCATCCTGTCGTTTCCCGTTCAGGTCTGATCAAAGCCAGCGCGCGCCGAGGCCACGGAGCGCGAACCCGAGCCCCGCGCCGCGTACCTCGCGTGGTGGGAGCCCGGCGGCGACGTCGACGCGGTAGAGGTGCGCTCCGAGCACCACCCCGAGCCCGAGCGCGTCGAGCGGGTCGCGGCCCTCCTCGAGCCCGGAGGAGGGTGAGCCGATCGCGATCTCCGCGGTCGCGCTCCGCACCTCGCGGACGGTCTCGCGCGGCGTGAACGTCACGAGGCGCTGCGCCGTCAGGCCGAGCGCTCCGCGCACGTTCAGCGCGCGCTGCCCGAGCATCGGCGGCGCATCGCTCATGCGTGCGCCGACCACGCCGCGCAGCGCGAGGACGACGCGACCACGGCGCTCGACCTCGGCAAACACGTCGCCCTCCCTCGTCGTGCCGGCGTCTCGCCCGCCATAGCGAAACGTGACGCGCGCGAGCTTCTTCGGGTAGCCGCACAGCTCACGCCCGACGATCAGCGCTACGTCGTCGGTGACGACCATCCACGGGCAGAACACCGCATCGCGAAGCCTTCGCCTCACGTGGAAGAAGATGCCGGCCTCGTCATAGACCGATCCGAAGCTGGTCTCCGGGAAGTGTGCTGCGAACACCGTCGCGCTCGCGGGACGCGCGAGGCTCACGCCCGGCGGAAGCCACCGCTGCGCGACGCGCGCGTCGAGCGCGACGCGCACGGCGAAGAACACCGCGCCCGTGTACATGGCGCCACCGAAGTTCGCGAGCGACCCGATCTTCCGAACGCCCGCAGGACCGAACATGGCCGCCCTCGACTCACATACGAAATCGTATGTGCGGCTTCATATTCTACATACGGACTCGTATGTCAAGGCCGACAGGCGGCGGCGAACAGCTCGGGGCGGTACTCGAAATGCATCGTGTCGTAATGGTACCAGCGCCCGCCCCACGCGAAGCCCTCGGCCTCGAACGCGTCGACGATCGCCTGAGGGATCTGGTTCTTCCAGGCGAAGGGCGTCTCCCACTCCCAGTAGTTGCTCTTGGCCACGACGATGTCGATCGCGATGCCGTACGAGTGCGCGCTCAGGCGATTCGTGTTTGCGATCGGTCGCCATGCGAAGGTGCCGCCGAGCTCCCCGGTCGTGTACGTCGCGAGCGAGGGCGTCGTCGCGATGAGCTTCTCGAGCCGCGCGGAGACCTTGGCGAGCGCGGCGGCGGCGCGCGCGTGGAACCTCACGGGCTGACCGACGAAGTCGACGGTGACGAGCTGCGCCTGCACGGCCGCGGACGTCGCTCCGAACGTCGCCTTGAAGAGGGCGTCGCTCCGGATGCGCCCCGGGTCGTCGTTCAGCGTCGTCTTCGGCGTGATTGCGCCGAGCACGTACGGCATGAAGACCGTGTCCTCGAGGTCTGGTGTCGCGAGCTTCTGATCGAAGGTCTTCGGATTGCCGTCGTCCCATGCGACCTCGCTCGCGTCAGGGAGACGGAGCGACCAGCCAGGCGGCGACGCCGCGTCGGCAGCTGGGGTTCCTACGTACAGCTGCGCGAGGCAGCTCAGCGCGCTCGGCGGAACGGGAGCCGCCGGGGCCGCCGGGGTGGGGGAGGGAGAGGAAGCAGGAGCAGCACCCGCAGGAGCTTCGGGAGTGCTCGGCGCCGGCTCCTCGGCCGCTGCGGCGGCTGGGATCGAGGTCGAAGGGGCGCTCCCTCCGCATGCAGCAGCGGAAGAACCGGCGATCGCCAGGAGCGCGAGCCGCACGACGAACTTTCCGGGACGTCTCTCGCGCGCTCGCATCGGCCTTCCGTAGCACACGCGGCGCGGTTGGCCCGTCGTGCCAGTCAGGCCGGATTTTTCGGCGGAGCTGTCGCTTCGGCCGGGTTGGCCAGCCACTCGAAGCGATCGATCAAGAGCGGCGCGCTGTCCTCCAGCATGTCGTCCTTTCCGATCGTCCACCCCTCGACGCGACCGTCGGGGTGAACGCACAGCCGGACGAAGTGCTTGAAGCCGGGATGCCCGAGCACCGTGAAGGCCTGCTGGTGCTCGAGCCCGAAGACGGCGAGCAGCATCAGGTAGATCCCGAAGACGAACGAGCCGCCGAACGCCGTCGCGAGGATGACCGCCGTGTCGCCGGCCATCGCGGGTAGCTGCGCAACCGAGAGGCGAAGCGCCATCGGCAGGAGACCGAGCGCGACGCCGAACGGAGCCGCGAGCGTCGCGATGCGCTTCTTCCCCGTGCCCTGGTGCGCAACGAAGTAGAGCGCGAGGACGAGCGATGCCGAGAGCAGCACGCTCGTCACGACCAGCACGAACGTGCTCTGGCGAGCTGCACCGAGCTCGATCGACGCGAGGAAGCCGAGCGCGAGGTGCACGAGCCAGCCCGCGCGCCCGACCGCGAGCTTCACTGGCACCTGCGCGACGAGGCGTCGCGAGGCCGCGCCGTTCGGGTACGCGGCGTCGGGCTCGCCCGACTCCTCCGGGTAGGGACCGATGCGTGTACCATGCAAGAATGCACCGCCGCCTCCCGCGATGATGTGCATCGACTGCTTCACGCTCCGGCGCTCGTAGTGGTGAAAATCGCCGGCGATCGAGAGCACCCGATCGCGCTCGAGGCTCAGGCGGCACGCGTGGAGCATGCGCCAGCCCGGATCGTTGCGGAGGCCGTACGCCATCGCCGGATCGCCCGCGACGAAGAGCACAGCGCGATCGGCGTGCTTCCTCCTCCAGTGCGAGAAGTACGTACGCTGCCGGAAGTCGACGCGGCCGAGCTGGCGATCGGCGCCGAAGAGGTCGAGGCCCTTCGCGAGCGGCATCGCGAAGTAGCTCGCCTCCTGAACGGGGACGTAGCCGCGGAGCACGAGACGGCGCCTCCGTTTGATACCGACGCCGGTCAGGAACGCATGCACCGATCGCAAGAAGGCGAGGGTGAGCGAGTACGCGGTGCCGACCTCGCCGAGGTGGAGCTGACGCGCGACGAGACCGACCTTGCGACCGGCGCGCGTGCGCATCCGCTTGCCGATGCGTGAGGTGGGGTCCTTGTCGTCGGAGCGGAACGGCTCGTCGATGCTGCGGCGGAAGAGGCGCCCGAAGCCGTCGAGACCGTCGTACCAGTCGTGGTTTCCGGGCACGCCGAGGACGACGCGCTTGCGCGAGCTCGCGAGCGCCTTCCGGAGCTGCTCGTTCCACGGGAGGACGACGCGCTTGTAGATCTCGTCGGCCGTCGCGACCGGGTAAGCGATGTCGCCGCCGAAGACCAGAAGGTCGCCCCGCGGGAGCAAGCCTCGTCCGCCGTGGGGGTCCTCGACGTCATAGGTGGAGGCGAGCATCGCGCCGACGGCGGCGCTCACGTCGCGGTCGTCACCCGTGTCGGCGACGAAATCGATCCACACTGCACGACCCATCGCATCCACGAGGGTGGTCGGCTCGGGGACGCCGCGCACGCCGAGTACCCCCAGCGACGCAGCGAGCAGCTCGGCCGGCGGATTCGGACGCATCCAGTCGCGCGAGTCGACCGACTCGGTGGCGATCGCCCGGGCCGTGAAGTTCCGTAGGTGGCCGAACAGGGACGTGACGCCGTACCAGCGGATTCCGTACGGAGGGTGGGCGCCCTGGCGGAAGACGATGGGCTCGGGGCGGTCGCCTCGGGGCTCGAGCCGGACCGGCGGGGTGAAGAGAGTGGAGCTCGGCGGAGCCTCTTCCTCCTGGCCACCCGGATGACCACCGGAATCGTCAGGAGACGAAACGCGGGCCTGGGACCCGCTATTGCCGGGCTCCGAGGAGCCCGGGGGCGCTGGCGGTGGCTCCGAGTCGAGCAGCACATGGAAGAGGATAGCGGTTTTGGGTTACCCTCGTCCGGTCCTCCATGCGAACGCGCGTTGCCCTCGGGGTTCTCGTTTCCATTGCCCTTCTTTCGGTCTCCGGCCATGCCGGCGGTCCCAACGTGAAGGGAAAGATCACGGGCCAGGACAAACTGGTCCCGGACGTCTACGCGGAGGCTGCAAAACCGGAGTCCCGTCGATGGACGTGGCGCGAGCCGTCGCCGTCGGTCTCGGCGCAGTTCCGCACGCTGTCGGCGAACCCCTCGCGCGATCTCTGCATCGCGGCGACCACGAGCGGCAACGCCGGCCCGCAGGAAGCCATCCGGATGACCGTCACGGGAGGTCGTGTTTTCCCGACCACCATCGTCGTTTCCCCTGGAACGCCGCTGGCTTTCAAGAATTTCGACCCCTTCAAGCATCGGCTCTACGTGGTCGGCAACCCGTCCTTCAAGGCGGAGGACATGGCACCAAACCAGGTACGGTCCTGGTCGTCGTCCGGCGCCGGCAAGTACGAGATCCGCGACGAGCTCTTCCCCAGCGTCCGGACCTACGTGATCGTCGACCCGCAGGTCGTGCAGGTCGCCTATCCCGGAAGGGATGGCGCCTTCGGCCTCTCCCTCCCGGCCGGTGAGTACGTGCTCAAGGCGTTCTTCTCCGGCAAACCGGTCGGCAAACCGACGACGGTCGTCGCCAAGGAGAAGTCGACGTTCGAGATGAAGGAGCCCTTGAACGTCGCGTCGGCGGCGGAAGGGACCGACTCCAAATGATGATCCTCTCGCGCATCTGGTACGTCATCCTCGCGATCCTCCTCGCGGCGGCCTACTACGTCGTCTCGCTCGCGGTGGGTCAGTACAACCGACGCAATGCGTCGGCGATGGACGAGACGCTCAAGGCCGACAGCCAGGTCGTGAGCTGGGCGATGCAGGTCGATGCGCGCCGTCGCCTCGACGTGCTCCTCCTCGCCGCCGTCGATCCCGCCTCATCGAAGGCGCTGAAGGGCGCGAACGGCAAGGAGCAGGTCCCGCCCGCGTCGCGTGACGAAGGCGCGAAGGCCCTCAAGGCCTTCAATGACAAACTGCCTGCAGAATACAAGAATGACGCCGTCTTCCTGACGGACCGGGAAGGCCGGCTCGTCGCGCAGATCGGCTACGAGCAGGTCGGCGCCTACCCGGAGTTCGAGCTCGGCGGCTACGCGGCCGTCTTCGACGCGCTGCACGGCTTCCTCCGCGACGACACGTGGGTCTGGGGCGGGCGCATCGCGCGCGTCGTCACGCGCCCCGTCGAGGACGAGGTCGGTCAGCCTCCGCTCGGCGCCGTCGTCGGTGTCCGCTGGGTCGACAAGACCTTCGCGAAGGAAATCGGAAAGCGCACGCGCACGAACATCGCCTTCTTTGCGCTCGGCCAGAGCCTCGCCTCCGCAGCGACCGCCGACGACTTCGACGAGAAGTCGCTGGACGCGCTCGGCGGCGATCTCACGGCCGTGGGCGAGGACAAGCAATTCCGCGAGTCGGGCCGCACCGACGTGCGTCCGCTTGGCACCGATACCATGGGGGGCGTCATCTTCGTGCGCCTCCCGGGCGACGGGTGGGAGCTCGGCACGGGCTTCGCCGTCGCACGGAAGAAGGTCGCCATCGCCGGCCCGCTCGGCTTCATGAGCGGCGCCGACGACCAGGACAAGCG
>JANXVA010000754.1 GCA_025351875.1 Myxococcales bacterium
CGACGACGACGTCGCCTTAGTCATCACCGTTGTGCTGGCTCGCGAGGACTCTCACGCGTCTGAGTGTAGCAAACCCGCGCTCGAGGCTCGAACGCCCGGATGCCGCGAGTTACTGGCGCACGAACACGAACGGGATCTGCACGGTCTTCACCTCGCCCGGCGCGGGGAAGGACCACGTGCGGAGCTGCTGCTCGATGCACTTGGCGACGACGGGCTCGTCCCCCGCGGTGCTCACGTTCTGCACCGAGCCGTTCGGCGCGATCGTGATCGTCGCGGTGACCTTCGTGCTCCCGGCCGTGCTTCCTGCACGGTCGAGGCACGTTCGCTTGACGCCGGCCTTGCGGGCGTTGACCACGCGCTCGATCGCGCCCTGGTCGAACCCGCCTCCTCCGGCGGAGGGAGAGGGCCCCGAGGTGTCGAGCTTCGGTCCGCTCGACGAGCCCGTGAGGTCGGCCGGGAGCGGGACGACTGCGTTCTGGGTGGGGCCACTCCGGGTCTTGAGATCCTCGGTCGCCTTCTGCGCGCCGTCGAGGCTGGTCGCGCTCGCGACCTTCTTGAGGGCCGCCTGGACGTCCGCGCCGTACGCGTTTCGCTCGGCCGCCATCTTCTTCTGAAGCTCGTGGAGGAGGGCTGCGCTGGCCGCTGCCTCGCCGGCGTTCTCGTCCGCCAGCTGCTTCAGTGTCTTCACCTCCGCGAGCGCCGCCTGGAGCGCGTCGGCGTCCTTGCGTGCCTGCGTGGCCCGATCGCCGCTCTCCTTCGCGTAGAAGAGCGAACCACCGACGACGAGAGCCACCACGAGGATCGCGAGCCCCCAGAAGGCCATCTGCGCCTTCTGCTCCTCGCTGTGGCTCTTCTTCACGAAGGCGCGCACGCCGTCGCTCAGCGGCACGCCGCGCTTCCACAGCTCGAGCGCGGCGGCGAGGCGGCCCTTGCGCCACAGCTCGGCCACGTCTCGCGATTCGCTCCAGCGGGCGGCGTCGCGCTCGAGGTGGGCGACGAGGAGGCGATCGTCGCGCGCCTCCTGGAGCCAGCCGCGCACGAGGCTCCATTCGCGGAGGATCGAGTCGTGAACGAACGTGACGCCTTCCTTGTCCTCGGTGAGGAGTCGCGCCTTCGTGAGCGCGGCGATGGCTTCCTGCGCGGGCTCGCCGAAGCGCTCGACGAGCTCCTTCTTCGCAACGTGGGCGCGCGTGCCCTCGGGCGTGGTCATCGCGAGGAGCACGTCGCGGAGCGTGTCCTTCGGGGTCTTCAGCGATGCGACCGTGGCATCCGCATGGTGCTCGAGCGCGCCGCGCATGCCGCCCTTGGCGCTGAAGCCAGCGCGCGTGATCTTCTTCTTCCTCGTGTCGCGCTCGGCCCAGAGGCGAGTCAGCCCGAACTGGGCGAGGGGCATCGCTGCCTCGCGTGCCTTGAGATCGGCCAGGACGTCGGCGCGGATGTCGGCGTCCTCGAAGGCGTAACCGTAGGCCTCGAGCGACTGATCGATCACCTCTTCCCAGCCCGCGCCCGAGAGCGGCGAGAGCTGCTGGGTGCCGCGAGAGAGCGCGCGAGAGAAATGAGGGTCGACGGCGAGGACGCTGTCGAGCAGATCGCGCCGCGCGGCCACGATCACGCGCACGCCGACGGGGGCCTCGGCGAGGCGGGAGAGGAGGTCGAGCGCTTCGAGCCGACCCCTCTCGGCCTTGCTGTCCTTCGCGTCGAAGAGGGTGACCATCTCCTCGAGCTGGTCGACCAGGATGACGATGCCTTCACCCTTGGCGTCGACGTGGGCCGCGAGCTGCTGCGCGACCGCCTCGGGGTGCTCCGCGAGCGGCTTGCCGAGCACCTTCGTGAGCGCCGCGTCGAGCGACGCCATCACATCCTTACCCGGGGTGATGGTGACGCTCTGGTACTTCGTCGGCCAGCCGCCGAGCGCGCCGTCCTCGATCGCGGGGACGACGCCCGCGCGCGTGATGCTGCTCTTGCCGGTCCCGGAGAGGCCCACGATGCCGACGAGCCCGCGCGTGCGAAGGAGCTCGATCATGCCGGCGACCTCCGCCGATCGGCCGAAGAAGACGTCGCGGTCCTCGGACTGGTACTTGTCGAGGCCGGGAAAGGGACCGCGCTCCTCTGCGGGAAGCGCGCGCTCGTGTCCGGCGAGCGCGCTCCGGATGCGCTCGAGTGCGTGACGCACGACGTCGGCCGAGCGCGGTCGGCCCTCGCGCGTCGGGGCGACCATCGAGTCGACGAGCTTGGCGAGCTCGGGCGGCGTCCCGGGAGCGAGCTCGGCGATGGGAGTGGCCTGCGTGTTCCCGGCGAGCACACCGGCGTCGACGCCCTTGCCGCCGCTCTTCTTGGCGGTGGCGAGCGCGGGGACATCCCCCGCGAGGCACTGGTAGAGCGTCGCGCCGAGCGAGTAGAGATCGCTCGAGGTGCTCGGAGGGGTCGTAGTGCGGAGACAGATCGGATCGATGTAGCCGATGGTCCCGGTGAGCGGCGGCCCCGAGTCGTCGCCCGATTTGTCGAGCGACGAGGCCTTCCTCCCGATCGAGTCGGGCGAGACGTCGTCGAGATCGAGCCCTGCGCGCGCGCCCGGGTAGATCGTCTGCCGAAGGGACGCGGCGATGCCGAAGTTGATCAGCTTGTGGGTGCCGTCGGTGAGCATGATGTTCGACGGCTTCACGTTGCAGTGAACGACGCCTGCCTCGTGCGCCGCAGCGAGCGCGGACCCGATGCTGGTTCCGATCTCGACCGCGAGCGCCACCCGACGCGGGTCTCCCTGCGGCAGGTCGGCGAGCTCGCGATCGAGGCTGATGCCTTCCGCGAACTCCATGACCAGGCCCATGATGCCGCGCTTGGCATCGGTCGAGAGCGTGTGGAAACGGATCACGTTCGGATGCTGAACGCGGCAAAGCGAGCGAGCCTCGTCGACGACGCGCTGCTGCCAGTCGTCCTCCCCAGCAGCAGCGGCGCCCTTGCCCTTGCCGATGTCGAAGACCTTGATCGCGACCTCGCGCAGCTTGTGCCCCGCGTGCTCCTCGACGGCCCGGAACACCGGTGCGGAGCCGGCCTTGTCGAGGAGGTCCTTGCACCAGTACGGGCCCAGGCGTCGCGACGCGTCGGGAGTGGCCAGGAACTCGCGAATCGCGGGGCTAAAGGCGGACATCACGCGACGCTACGTGAGCCCGTCCGGTGTGTCCACGGAGGCCCGACGGTCAGGGGGTCTCCACCTGACCCATGGCGTTCTTTCGTGCGCGGCGCGCTCCGTGGGCGTGGAGCAGCCGCGCCACGGGCACGTGGCTGCTCTGTTCGGCGGCGTCGAGCGCGGTGTCGTCGAGGACGACGTCATTCACGCGGGCACCTCGCTCGAGGAGCGCCGTCACGACGCGGATCTCGCCGGATTCTGCGGCGGCAAAGAGCGGCGTGCGCCCGTCGGGGAGGCGACGGTTCACGTCGGCTCCGCGCGCGACGAGGAGCTCGACGATGCGCGCGTACTCGGGGCTCGAGCCGCCGGCGGAGCCGTCGATGGCCGCGCCGAGCGCGGAGGTCCCGTCCTTGAAGTGCACGTTCGCCGGAGCGCCGGCGTCGAGGAGCACGCGCACGAAGTCTCGGTCGCCGCGCCCGATGGCGGTCATCACGGGCAGCGCGGCGTCGTCCTCGCCGTCGTGCCAGCTCCACTCCACGCCCTTCGCGACGAGCCGCTTGACCACCTGGGGCGGGACGTTCCACCCCTGGGCGAGCGCAACGGCGGTCGCTCCGCGCTCGAGGCGCGCGGTCATGAGGGTCTGGAGGAGCAGGTCGCGCCTCGGCTCGTCGACGGACAGAGCCGCGACGAGCGCGTCCCCTTTCGCGCGCGCGCCGTGCTTCACGAGAAGCCGAAGGATGGCCATGCAGTCCGCCTCGCTGGTCTGCTCTTCGCGCGAGCCGTCGCATACGCGCGTCGCCGCGGTGAGCGGAGGGTCGCCGAAGTCGTGGTTGGGATCCGCACCCGCGGCGAGGAGCTTGGTGACGATGAGCATCCTGCTCTCGGGCAGGCCCCTCGTCGACGCCACGGCGGACGAGAGCGGTGACGCGTCCGTCGGGTTCACGCGGGCGTGAGCGGCGAGGAGGCGGAGGACGGTCAAAGGCGCGTTGGCCTCCGCGGCCGTCGCGAGGGACGGCTCCGTGAGCCCGCGCTCGAGGAGGAACGCCGCAAGACCGGGGTGCGGATCGGCGAGCACGATGGGCGCGTCCACCGTGTCCTCGGCCTCGTGAATGTCCGCGCCGTGATCGAGGAGCCATGCGGCGGCGCTCCTCTCGTTCGATTCGACGGCGAGCGAGAGCATCCCGTCGAGCGCCATGCCGGGGGTGTAGAGCCTCGTGATCGTCTCGAGATCGCCCCGAGCCACGGCGTGCGTGAACTCGGGCGGGACCTTGGGACCGGGCGGAGGCTCGGCGCGGAGCTCCGCGGCCGCGTGGCGCTCTCCGCCGGAGGCAGGCTCCGGAGCGAAGGTCTGCGCGGCGAGCTTCGACGGGTCGGGGCGAATCACCGTCGACAAGGCGACCATGGCCGCTCCGGTGACGACCACACCGAGGCAGATCTCGAGGCGGGAGCGCGTCGAGCGACCGAGCGGCTGGAAGAGCCACTTCCACTTCTCCGGCACGTTCGCAGGCACCTTCACAGGAACACCGAGAGGCGGAGGGCGAACGACACCGAGACGGCGGTGAGCCCGCAGCTCGCGACGATGAGCGAACCATGACGGCCCCTCGCACACTCCTCGAAGGCCACCGTCGCGTCGGCGATGGAGCCCTTCACGAGGACGTCACTCCGTCCGCTCAGCCGGTAGTTGGCGTCGCTCGTGCGCGTCCACCGCTCGGCGCCGATGCCGAGGTCGACCGCCGCGGGCGGGAGCGCGTCGTTCTCCTCGATGGCTGGCGCGCGGTCGAGCCACGCGGCGTCCTTCGCGACGGTGTCGAGCGAGGCGCGGCCTGCGCGATCGCGCCGCTGCAGAGCGACGATGCCGAGCGTTGCGCCGAGGCAGACGACGAGCGAGAGAGCGACCTGAAGGAGCGGCGCCAGGTCGTTCGAGACGTTGCCGGAGAGCACGGCGGGCACCTGCGTCGCCGAGGCAAACGAGATGCCGGCCAGGACCGTCGCGGCCACGGTTCGTCGATCCGTCGCGGCAACGAGCGAGCCATGGCGGCCGCGACCCTCGCGCTTCGCCGCGTCGAACACCACGAGACAAGACGGCACGAAGACGAGGCCCACCACAGCGCCTCCGCCGGCGAAACGAGCGAATCCGTCGACCCCCCACGTGGCCAGGCCGACCACGCCGCCGCTGGCCGCTCCGGCGAGCGCGGTGATGATCGCCACCCACAGGATCACGGCCTCGCGCGCGAGGACCGGGCTGTGGAGGCGCTTCCAGCGGCGGAGCGTCATGCCAGCGACCGCGCCGAAGGCGGCCGTCGCGAGCATCGGGGTGAGAGGCGAGACCTCACGCGCCGCGTCACGGAACGAACCGAGCGCCAGGATCGCGAACAATCCCGCGGCCGCACCGAAGGCCGCGAACGGCTTCGCGAGCGACGGCATGGACGTCGGCTGCTCCTCCTCGACACGCGCCTCGGCGTCGGGGTGTGCGACGGGGTCCCACCAGTCCTTTTGCGGTGACGGCATCCGGTTGGGAAAACGCTCGCGGCCCGAAGTTCCTTCCAAACTCACGTGTCCGTTGACGGACCCGACGAGATTTCGGTCTACCGACGACGAAGAGCCGCGGTCAGCGGAGGATCATCGAGTTGACGATCGACGCGGGCTGCTTCGCGATCACGTAAAAACCGGGGAGATCGGGGGTCTCGAAGGTGCCGCGCGGGTTGTTGCGCGTGATCGAGTCCGTGATGGTGATCGAGCCCGTCTTGTTGTTGCTGACGAAGAAGATGGCGCTGCCCCCCTCGTTCGCCTTGTCGTTCTCGATGAGCCCGCCGGTGACGTTCATGACGATCTCGTTGCCGTCGTTGTAGATCGCCCCGCCGTTGCCGCCCTGACCGTCGTTGGCGCCGTGGCCGACCGCCGTGTTCTCGGAGAGCAGGCTGTTCAGGATGTTCCAAGAGACGCCGATGCTGCTCAGCGCGCCGCCGTTCGCGCACGAGTTGCCGAGGCCTGCCTTGCCGCCGAACGTGCTGTCGACGATCCACACGGGTCGCGCCGGGCCGGCGCCGGGCGCAGTCAGGTAATCGAGCTTCCGGATCGCGCCGCCGCCGACGTCCGAACCGAGGTCGTCGCACACGTTGTTGAAGAAGCGCGCGTGGACGACCTTGAGGCTCCCGCCCTGCGCGTGGATCGCGCCGCCGCCACCGCCGTTGCCCTTCGCATCCGCGAGCCCCTTCGCGTTCCCGTCGACGAACGTGATGTTCTGCACGACGAGCTGGACGCCCGGGTTGGTGTTGCAGTCCCCGGGACCCGGCGGGTAGACCTGCGCCTTGTCGCAGGTGGCCATGTAGAGGAT
>JANXVA010000768.1 GCA_025351875.1 Myxococcales bacterium
GTAGCTCCCACTGGCGTCCCGGCCGGCACGCTCGTCGCGGCTGGCACCTCGGCCCCGGCAGTTTCCGGCAGCGCTGCTGTGGGCGACAACGCCACGACCACACCCGTCGACAGCGCGACCGCACTGCCGCAGGTCCCGACGACCCCGGTGACCCCAAGCGGAAAGTCGAACGTCCGCAATCCTCCGGTCCAGCCGACCACGCGGCCCACCACGGTCGCGCATCCGCCGCCTCCGCCTCCTCCCCCGGTCGAGGAAAAGGAGCCGGGCTTCCTCACGATCAACGTCTATCCGTGGGCGAAGGTCTCCGAGGGCGGCCGCGTCCTCTGCGCGGCGACTCCGTGCAACAAGATCCCACTCCCGCCTGGCGTCCACACGCTGACGCTCGACAATCCCGAGCAAGGGATGAAGCAGTCGACGTCTGTCACCATCAAGAGCGGCGAGACGACGGCCCGCGCGATCGGCTTCAAGTAGCGAAGACGACGCGAAAGGCGCAATAATGAGGCTCTCGCTCCTCTACGGGCGATCGCGAGGCTTCTTATGCGTCCTTCCGCCGTCAGACTTGCTCGCCGCGCCGCGGCGTTGGGCGCCGTCACCGCAGGGGCGCTCCTCGTGGGCTCCACGCTGACCGCGACCGAGGGTTGCGCCGACAAGGCGCCCGCGCCGTCTGCCGCAGCACCGATCGTCATCGGTGTCTCGCTCGGCCTGACCGGGGACCTCGACACGTTCGCGGCTCCGCTTCGCGACGCGGTTCGCACGGCCGAGGGGCAGATCAACGCCGGCGGCGGGCTGCTCGGCCGCCCGGTGCGCTTCGACGTCCGGGACGACAAGAGTGATGAAGGCGCGATCGTCACGGGCGTCGCGAACGACCTCGTGAGCGCCGGCGTCGTCGCGGTGATCGGTCCCGTCGGTAGCCAGCAGGTCGTGCTGACGCAGAAGATCTACGCCGACCGTCAGATCATCCAGATCTCGCCGGCTGCGACGTCGACGGACCTGTCGACGATCCAGCAACCCGACAGCCGGTACCTCTTCCGCACCACGCCCGCCGATGATTTCCAGGGCGCCGCCGTGATGCTCTTCGCGCAGAGGACACCCAAGGGCCTCGGCGACGCAGGAGCGCCGCTCAACGAAGCCGGCGCGCCCGTCACCTGCAACAAGCTCGCGATCGTCAACATCGACAACTCGTACGGCAACTCGATGGCCGACGTCATCGCCGCCAACTGGCCGAAGCGCGGCGCCGGACGCACGATCGTTCTCCGGAAGAAGGTCCCGGTCGATCTCGTGGCCGACTACACGAAGGAGGCCGCAGAGCTCATCGGCGCGGGCGCCGAGTGCGCGGCCCTCATCTCGTACGAGAAGGTCGCCGCCCAGTTCGTCCACGACGCGAAGGCGTCTCCTGGCTACAAGACGCTCTCCGACAAGGGCTTCTTCTTCATCGGTACGGACGGCGTGTTCACTCCCGGATTCCTCGAGCTCTCTCGCGACAACCGCGCGGACGAGACGTCGCCGAGCACCGCCGAGGGTGTCTTCGGAACCAACCCGGACACACAGCCGGGGACGAAGGAGTACAACGAGTTCAAGACGATCTACCGGTCGTACTTCCCGACGCTTCCCGATGCTCCGCCGTTCACCGCGAACACCTACGACGCGGCGATCCTCATCGCTCTCGCGATCCAGCAAGCCGGGTCCGTGACCGACCACGTGGCGATTCGCGACGCGCTCCGCAAGGTCGCGACCGGCCCGGGCAAGCCCTTCACGCCCGCTCAGGTCGGTGACGCGCTCCTCGCGATCCGCCAGGGGCAGGACATCGACTACAAAGGCGCGTCGGGCAACGTCGACTTCGAGGCGAACGGCAACGTGAAGAGCGGCTTCATCGTCTGGGAGGCGTTCCGCGACCCGAAGACGAAGAAGGTCGATTACCGGACCATCGCGCAGTTCACGACCGAAGAGCTCTTGGAACAAATCAAGTGAACGAGGGATACTGCGTTCGATGAAGCTGGCCCGCAGCCTGGCGGCTGCCGTTTGCGTGCTCTCGGTCGTCGCCTGCACGGCGGCGTCGAAGGGGCCGTCGACCGGCACGTACAGCGTTTCGTTTCCCTCGACGGCTGCGGCCGTGGCGACGGACACCGTCCAGCTCCTCGTGTTCGAGGTGCCCGCCGCGCCGGATCAGCGGGCGGACTTCTGCCTCACGCTCATCCAGGGCCGCAAGCGCCAGGATCCGCAGAAGCCGATCCTCCTGAACGCGCCCGTGAACATCTGCGAGATGTTGGGCGGCCGGAAGCCGTTCACGATCCCTTACGGCGAGAAGGCCGTGCTCGCGGTCGCGAAGCGCAAGATGAACGATTTTCTGATCGGCTGCTCGATCGAGACCTTCGGCGAGGGCGACGCGCCGCTCGACATCGACCTCGCGCTCGTCGATGTCGGCGTCGCCGTTCCCGACACTCCGTGCGCGACGGTCGGCGACTTCTGCACGCAAAAGTGCCCGGCTTTCTAGTTGGGCTCCGCCTTTCCCTTTTCGGGCTCCGCCTTTCCCTTTTCGGGCTCCGCCTTTTCCTTTTCGGGCTCCGCCCCTCGCGCTT
>JANXVA010000787.1 GCA_025351875.1 Myxococcales bacterium
ACCCGTTCTCTCCTCTCTACGTGGGCCGCACGTATGGCTACGAGGGCGTCTCTGCCGCGCGACAGCCGCGGCAGAGCGACCCGAACGCCGTGCCCTTCTACGAGAAGGTGAACCGGTTCGTGTTCGGTCCGTCGACACCGCCGGTCGATCCCCACGCCGTGCGAACGCGCATCCTCGAGGAGATCCGCGCGCTCGAGGGTCGCATCGGCCTCGCCGACGTGATGCGCGTCACCGGACTCCCACGCGATCAGGCCGATCCGCTGATGGCGCGCCTCATGCTCGACCACGACGGAGACGTCGAGGTCGCCGAGCAGGGCGGCATCATCTACCGCTTCGAGGGGATGAGGCGGACGGCCCAGTCCGAGGCCGGCGCGGTCACCGCGGATCGGCGGACGCGCGTAGCCGCGTGGGAGACGCCCGCGACGCTCCCGCCGCTCACGGGAAACGACGGCGGCTCCAACACGATGATCGCCCTGCTCAATGGCTTCAACCTGCTCGCGAGCTCATGGGTCCTCTCGCACGGGCTGACGATCTCGAACATCTTCGAGATGCTCACCTACCGGGCGCCGAAGGGCGCGCCGCCGCTGGTCCTCCCGTACGACGGCGTGCCGATCGCGCTGGGCGTCGTGCCGCTCGTGTTCTCGCTGGCGCTCTTCCTGCTTCCCCTCGCGCGCGCCGCCGTGCGCACGCGGCAGCTGAAGGCCGTGGCGAAGGAGAATGCGCGCCTGGCGATCTTGCGCGAGGTGCTGACGCGCGCGCCGAAGAAGGAGCCGGTCCCGGACGAGGCGCTGCGCGTCGCCTACCGCGTGGCGACGGGCTCGGACCCCTCGTCGAAGGAGATCACCGCGCGCGTGGTCGAGCTCGGCGGTGACGTCGACGTCGGCCCCGAAGGCGAGGTGCGTTACCGGTTCGCCGATCTCGAGGCCGAGGCCGAGGCGCTCGAGGAGGAGCGGGCGCATGCACCCGCCGAGGAAGCAAAGCTCGGACGCGTCGTGTTCGCGAGCGACGACAAGGTGTTCTAGGAGCGTGTGCAACGCACACGACACAGCCTAGGCTCTCGAGACATGGACGGCGACCGAGCGGCGACCGATGCGGCCCTCGAGAAGGCGAGCGAGGAGCTTGGCCTCGCGAGCTACTACCGCGACTGCGTCCGGCCGCTCCTCGCGGACGCCGGGTAGAGCGCCGCGTCAGTCCTTCGTCGCGATGACGATGATGACGCGATCGTACGGCGCCGGGCAGAGGCCTCGCCTCGCCTCGACACGGAAGCCGGCGTGCTCGAGGCGCGCACGCACGTCGGGCCAGAGGAACGTCAGGTAGTACATGATGAACTGCGGGCGCAGCACCGCGTTGCGGACGCGCATGACGGCGTTGAAGCTCCGCGCGAGCCACCACGACCCCGCGCGCAGCGGAGGCATCTCGCCGGTGGCGAAGACGAAGCGGCCGCCGGGACGGAGAGCGCGCGCGATGCCGGCGACGAAGCGCTCCTCGTCCTCTGGGAGGATGTGACCGAAGGCGCCCACGCAGGTCGCGATGTCGAACTCGGACGAGAAGGGCAGCGCGAGCGCGTCGCCGCGGACGAGCTCGACGGCGGCATCTCCAGGCGCGGCGGCGACGCGGCGACGCGCCTCGTCGAGCATTCCCTGGCTGAAATCTAGCCCGACCACGCGATCACTGCAGAGTGCACGCAAATGACTCATGGCCGCGCCCGTCCCGCAGCACACGTCGAGCGCGGCGCGAATCGGCCGGGTCGCGGGGGTGTCGTCGACGATGGCGCGCATCATCGCGTCGAGCACCGCGTCGGGAGTACGAAACGGCGTGCGGTCGAACTTGGGAGCGATGAGGTCGTAGCCGCGCTCGGTGGACGCGAGCGCCTGGCGCATGAGCTCGAGGAACGTGGGGCCTTCGGGGTGGTACACGCCGTCAGGTCGTGTGTATCACACGACACGAGCTCACGATGGTCGCTGAGTCTACCAAGGACGCGCGCTACTTCGCGCGCAGCGTGACGGAGCCGTGGAGAAGCGCCACGGCGACGAGGTCCGAGTTGCGCATGCCCGCCGACTCGGGCTTCGCTCCCTCCACGGCGGCGGAGACGGCGAGCTTGTCGTCGGACATGCCGCGCGCGAGCTCGGGGAGCGTCGATTCGAGGGCGCTCACGGAGATCGGCAGCACGATCGGCGCGCGCTCGACGGCGGCGGCGAGGTGCGCCGGATCGAGCGGCCCGGCGCTCGCGAGGCGCTCCCCTTCCCCGGCCATCGGAGCTCCGCCGGTGAGGTGAAGCGACTGGGCGTCGATCCACGCGAGGCCGGTCGCGGTCATGAGAGAATCGCCGCACACCTCACCCGAGAGCTCGAGGAGGAGACCCGAGGTGACGTCGCCCGTCGCGCGACCGATGCGTGCGCGGCGGCCGCCGAAGTCGACCGCGTCGGTCGCGCTCGAGAGGGCGCGAGCCGCGGCATCCGGCGGGAGGACGATCGCGAGGTGGATGTCGCCGTTCTCGGGGAGCGAAGGATCGTCGCGCAGCGGAGGGAGCGGCTTCGGGGCGCCCGGCGGCGAGAGCCCGGGCGCGACGCCAGGTACGGAGACGGGTGCTGCCGGAGCGGTGCCCTCGCAGCGGACGCGCACCTCGGGGCGCGCGCGCAGCCCGAAGCGGAGGCGAGCGACCTCCGCCGTGCCGCTCGCGGGTCCCTGCATGATCTCCTCCGGCCTCAGCGCGGCGCACATGCCGAGCGGGAGCACGCGCGTCTTTCCGAGCTCCGCCCACAGGCGCATCGCGTCGGGGCGGAGATCGGGCAGCTCGCGATCGATCGACGCCTGGATGTTCCTCGACTGCGCCGCGAGAGCACCCCGGAGGGTCGGCGTGACGTCGATGGTGAGGATGCCCCCGAGAGCGCGCACCGCGCAGCCCTTCGTGACGTCGATGCGAACCTCGGAGGTATGAAACTTGTAGTCTGCACCGACCCGCAGAGGGACCCTCGCGGTCACGCGCGCCTCCGGGGCGCAGCCGGCGTAGCACTTGCCCTTCGCGCAGGCCTGCGCGCGGCCCACGAGCGGGGCCTCGACGACGAGCGTCTCCTTGTCGACGCGCACGGTGAACGGGCCGCGGTCGACCGTGTACTCGAGGCGGCCCGCGACGCCGAGGTCGTGGTCGCGCTCCTCGGCCACGCGACGGGGGACCCTGGCCTCGAGCGCCTGCTTGACGCCGCCGAGCGGGACCTCGGCGTGGACCACGATCGTCGAGCGCGGTGCCTCGAACGCCGGGGTGGGGGCGCGGGGGGCGACGGGGCTCGCGGGATCACGAGGCGGGACGCGGACGGCGCAGGTCTCGGGAATGGGCGCCGGTGCCTCGCGGCGTCCGGCAGCGCCCGGGCCACATGCCGCGAGGACGAGGACGAGGACGAGGACGAGAAGGAGAGCGGCGCCGCGGATTCCACGCATCTCGGACGATCATACCCGCCGGGCGAAGAAATCGTGCGACCGCCGGGCGCCAACGCGCTCTCGGAGGGGATGACTCCTCTCACGCGTGCTCGTTCGGTCTCTTCTCCCGTCTTCCTAGGCTTCGTGATGGTGGGCGCTGTCACGCTGGTGGCAGCGTGCGGCTCGAGCGCTCGCTCGACGTTCGCGGGAGAGGAGGACGCGGGTGGCGGTCCCACGACCGGCGCGTTCGCGCCGACCGAGCCAGCGCCTGATGTCGATCCCTACGCGAACGATCCCGCGCCGCAGTGGTGCGGGCCGAAGGACGGCGCGAAGCCTCCTCCCGCCCCGACGGGCACCGAGGCGTGCCCTTCGGACAAGAACAAGCCCGGCTGCGCGTGTGACGACGTCGGCAAGACGGCGCCCTGCTGGACGGGGCTCCGCGCGAACCGTGGCCTCGGCGTGTGCAAGGACGGCGTCACGACGTGCCGCCAGCTCGACGAGAACTCGAAGGGCTGGGGCCCATGCGAGGGCCAGCTGCTACCGACGAAGGGCGAGACGCAGGGCAAGGACGCGTGCAAGTGCTTCTCGGAGGGCCAGTGGAAGATCGACAACGTCGTTCCTTGCACGCTCGACTACGGCAGCGTCTCGTACATCGTCAGCACGGTGATCGACAGCGCGACCGGCAAGCCGAAGTGCCCGGAGTACGCGCCGGGAGCGCCTCCGCCGCCGGCGAAGCCGACGAGCCCATGGTCGAGCGCGTCGCTCCAGGTGGACTGCGCGGGCGAGTACGAGCTCTGCTACGAGATCAAGGCGGGAGACGTGAACAAACCCACGGCGTCGGACTGCTCGCTCGCGAAGGTCTGCCAGAAGGCGAAGTACCTGACCGCGGGCGTCGTGCAGCCGCTCGGCTCGCTCCCCGCGTGGGTCGCGACCGACACCGCGTGTGTCGCGCAGTGGCGCGCGAAGGGCGGCTACGGAGAGATGACCGTGAAGGGCCTCTCGGTACGCTGCGACGCGATCGACGACGGCAGCGGCAACCCGTACATGTTCCTGCGGGTCGGCTACTGCCCGGAGAAGTGCTCGGTGACGCCGTCGCTGCCCGAGTGCAAGGCCTGCCAGCAGGGCGGCAACGGCCAGTTCTGATCTGGTAACGTGCGCGCATGCTCTCTCGCTCGCTCGCGGTCGCGCTGCTCCTCGTGCTCTCGTGGTCCTGTACGCCGTCGGATGTCGGCACGCGCGAGGCGAAGGAGCCCAGAGCCGCGGTCCCCGAACCTGCCGCGAGCTCGGCCAAGGCGACGGCAACGACCACGGTCAGCGCCGAGGCAGGTGCGGGCGACACGGAGTTCCCGGCGGGCATTCCGGACATCGAGTACGTGCCGACGCCCCAGAACGTGGTCGACAAGCTGCTCGAGGTCGCCAAGATCGGCAAGGATGACGTCCTCTACGATCTCGGCTGTGGCGACGGCCGCATCGTGATCAACGCGGCGAAGAAGTTCGGGATCAAGGCGGTCGGCTTCGACATCGACCCGAAGCGCGTGGCGGAGTCGAAGGCGAACGTGAAGAGCAACGGGGTCGAGCACCTCGTTACGATCGAGCTGAAGGACATCTTCACCGTCGACCTCTCGAAGGCAACGGTAGTCACGCTCTACTTGCTCCCGGAGCTCAACGTGCGCCTGATCCCACAGCTCGAGAAGCTGAAGCCGGGCTCCCGGATCGTGTCGCACGACTTCGACATGGAGGGCGTCGAGCCCGAGAAGACGTGGACGGTCATCGCGCGGGATCACAGGGAGCCGGTCAACCGCGAGCACTACGTTTACCTGTGGAAGACGCCGCTGAGGACCGCGGCTCCTCCCTCCAAGCGCGCGAAGTAGTCATGGGGGAGTGCCTTCTCCGGGTCGCGGATGCGTTCGTCGCGAAGGGGGCAGGCATCGTGGTGATGCCGCGGTTCACGACGGCGAGCGCGCCGAAGGGAAAGTTCGCGGTCCAGCTTCGCTTCGTGGACGGGGCGACGCGTGAGGTGACGGCGGAGGTCGACGTGGCGCACATGCGCGGTCCATTGCCGCCGTTCGCGATGTACCGGCTCCACGGCGTGACGCCGGACGACGTGCCGGCGGGCACGGAGATATGGAGCGTGCCATAGTCCCTGGGTGGGGAAGCTCACGCGTGCCACCTCGATCGTCGACCGCCTGGGGATCTGCCTGGTCTACCCGATCGACAATGCGCGTGAACCGACCTCGCTTTGGAGCGAGCTGTATCCGCGAAGCAAGATGGAGTGGTCGTGGGATGCGGACGCGGATCCGCGCGTGGCGGAGGTGTGGCATCTGCGCGAGCAGCTCGCGCGCTCGAGTGACGTTGCGTACGCGAAGTGGTTCCGCGGGCGTGCGACGTTCTTCTCGCTCCCGGTGTTCCATGCGCTGCTAGGGCGGCTCGCGGGGGCGGGAGACGTGCTCGCGGGTCTCCCGCACGAGTCCGTGGAGCTCCTGGAACGGCTGCGGGAGCTGTCGCCGCGCTCCACGAAGGAGCTCCGCGCCGAGGTCGGGTTGCGCGGCAAACCGTTCGAGAGCTTGTTCGCGCATGCGATGAAGGCGCTGTGGACGCGGCTCTTGATCGTGGGCACCGGCGAGGTCCCCGACGGCGCCTTCCCGTCGCTGGCGGTGGCAGCGACGGAGATGATGTTCGAGGACGCGTGGAACGCGCGCGCGCGAGTGCCGCGCGCGGCGGAGGCGGAGCTCGCGAAGGTGCTGGCGCGCTCGAAGGCCTTCGCGCGCGAGGTCGCGAAGAGCGAGAAGGCGGTGCGCGAAGCGACAGCGGCAACGCGGAGGGGCGGCCCGGACGACGACGACGAGCAGCTGTAGGGCGCCATCGACCTGGCTCTTCGACACGGGGTGGTCCACCGTCGGCCTCGACCCTCTGAACGTCGGAGAGGTCGCGCGCGCCTTTCAGTCACGGTGGGCGCTTCGCGCCTGCTCGTCGGTCACGTCGAGCGCGCGAGGACCACCACCACGGCGACCGCCACTCCCGCGATCGCGATCGCGAACACTCGCCACCCGCTTCCCCCTCCGCGTGCGCCCCCGAACTGTTCGAGGGTCGGGAACGTCACCTCGTGAACGACGCCGCTCTCGGCGTCGACCAGCAGCACGCCGTCGACGTCGAACGCGATGCGGTACTCGAGCATCTGACGACGCGTCGCGCTCGTCTCGATCCGAGGTGCGAGCGACCCCGTCTTGACCTCGACGACGTACCGAAGGCCATCGCGCTCCGCCAGGTAGTCGGCGCGCAGCGCGATCAGCACCACGCGATCGTCGATCTGGACCGGATGGTCGATCACCGCCTGCGCACCGAGCACCGAGAACCCTTGCCGCTCGAGCAACGTGGCCGCCCGCTCCTCACCCGCCACCGCGCGCTCCATGCGGAGCGACATCCGTCGACGCCTCCGCCATCGCCGCCACGCCAGAGCCAGCGCCTGCATCACCACGACCGCGACCGCCACCGCCGCGACGAGGGCGAGCACCTCGGGCGGAATGGAACCGAAGCTCACCTCACGTCCATCGCACCGCGCGCCGCATGTGGCCAAGCTTAGCGGACCCGCGAGACGCGAAAGATCTGCCGGGCGCGGGCGCCCCCCATGTTCGAGGAGGTTTTGAGGCTACGGTACCCGAGGAGGGCTCGAGGCTCAGGCACCCACCCGAGGCGCGTCGAGGCTACGGCACCCGAGGGGGAGCGACCTCGAGCAGCGTGCGGTAGACGCGCATGTTCGGCGTGTACCGACCGCCGAAGTAGCTCGCGTCGTCGCCGTCGAGCACGCGTGCCAGGGCCGCCGCTACGCCCGGCGACCTCGATTTGCCCGCATCGCAGTGCACGATGATTCGCTCGACCTTCGCCCGGTGCTCCGTCACGAAGCTCCAGACTCGCTCGGCGTGCTCTCTCGAGAAGAGCGCGCCCTCGGGGTGCGTCTCCGAAGCGACCTCGACATCCGGGAACGCGAGACGGAGAACGCCGAGACACGCGGCGTTCCTTCGCAGGCGAGCGACGTCGTCGGGGCCGCTGGTGATCGAGATGACGACGTGCGGAACCTCGTGCGGTGCCGCCGCTTCGAGCGCCTGGCGGCTGTACACGAAGATGTCCATGGTCCCGACACTGTAGCCGTCCCGATGAAGA
>JANXVA010000031.1 GCA_025351875.1 Myxococcales bacterium
GCGCCGCGCCGCCCGTCGCGACCGAGCCCCCGCCCGCCGTCATTCCCGTCCCCGAGACCCTCGCGTTCGACGCAGGGCGCTTCGGATTGACGATGAGCGATCACGGGTGGACGTGGAAGGTGCTCCGAAGAAACGTCACGCGCTTCGACTGGACGGGCCGCCCCGCGAAGGGCGATCGCGAGCTCCTCTACTCCTTCGCCATGGACAAGCTCGACGAGCCTTCCGCGAAGCTCCTCCCGCAGATCGCGCAATCTGCCGCGGCTAACCTCAGCGAGACCGAGCCTTGTCGGCCGATCGAGCAGCCTCCCGAGATCGTCCGCGTTCTCGGCGTCGAGCGCGTGGTCACGGTGTGCTTCGAACCGTCGACCTTCTACGGTAAGGAGCACCGCGTCGGCGTGCTGCACGCGATCGTGAGCCACGGCTCGGTCACGATCGCCGTCGTGCTCTCGAACGAGCGCGCGGCGGTCATCCCGACGCCCGGCGCCATCGGCGCACGCGGCACCTCTCCCTCACGCTGAGTAGCGGTGCACGCGGACGACGCTCTCCTCGGCGGGGACGCCGAGGCGCAGCGGGAAGCCGTAGTGGCCGGTGCCGCGGTGGATGTACATGCGATCGGTGCCGCGCGCCCAGAAGCCGTGGTCGGGAATCTTGTCGCCGAAGAGGCGCAGGAACGTCCACGAGAGACCGAGGCTGAGGAGCCCGACCTGTCCGCCGTGCGTGTGCCCGGAGAGGACGAGATCGCCCTCGCCCGGCGGGAGATGCTTGAACGCTCCGGGATCGTGGAGGAGGACGATGCGCGTCTTGCCGGGCTGACGCGGATGCTGCGCGCAGACGCGCGCGAGCCGCGCGGCGCGATCGCGGAACGCGAAGTCCATCCCGACGATCTGCACGTGGCCGGCCTCCGTCTCGACCTCTTGCGAGTCGTCGACCAGGAGGGTGATCCCGTTGCGAGCGAGCGCGCGAGCGACGACCGCAGGAGCCTCGTGGTCGTGATTGCCGTGGCAGGCGAAGACCTTCCCGGGCAGCGCGCGCAGCGGCTCGAGCGCGGAGAGGAGCAGATCCGGATCGGAGTGTGACTCCATCGTGAGGAAATCTCCCGTGAGGAAGACGAGATCGGGCTCGGCCTTCACGGCGCGCTCGGCGATCCGACGAAGACGGGCGACGGACATGAAGGGCCCGAGATGAGGATCGGTGATCTGCACGATGCGGAGCGGGCGTTCCTCGCGCATGCTCCCGTGCGGATGGGGCGCGAGCTTGTCGGCGCTCGGCCCTTCGGGACCGCTGATGACGAGATCGACCTCCTCGCGCTTCGTCGTGAGCGACTGGAGAATGCCGGTCGCGGCGAGCGCGTAGGGGAGCCACGGGACCCAGGGATGGAAGCCCAGCGCAGCGACGACCGCCCACGGGATCGCGAGGAGCGTCCCGGCGACGAAGAACGACGCGGGCCAGCTGACGAGCAGCCGGTACGGCAACGGCCTCATCTTCGGGCGCGCGAGCGCGAGAAAGTTCACGTAGACGACCGCGTGAAACGCTGCGAACGCTGGAAATACCGCGCTGAACGCTGGAGCCATTGCCGCCGCGACGAGCGAGTAGATCCCGACGAGCACGCCCACGAAGGCCGCGAAGGAGCGATTACGCAGGACGAGCGCTGTCACGACGACGAGGAGCCACCCCGCGACCGTTACTGCTCCAAACCAGGACATCGGGTGATCCTATGATGCACCAGCACGCACCCACGTCGCGGTCCGATCGCGAACCATGCGCGTCGGGTTCTTCGCTGGGCGCCGCCCGCGGCTCTGAGAGACGCGCTACGTGATCGCGCCGGCGTCGACGACGTGTGCGCCGGGCGCCTTCGCCTTGGCCTTCGCGATCATCGTGCGTGCGACGGCGCTCGCCTCCGTCGGGCGGTACTTGCCGAGCAGGGGTCCGAGCGCGCGGGCAAAGGCGAGCCCGACGCGCTCGAGCGGCCGGCTCTCCGCGCGGTCACCGTCGAGGATGGACGGGCGCAGCGCATAGACGCTCTCGTACCCGAGCGCGGCGAGGTCCTCCTCCACCTCGCCCTTCACCGACGCATAGAACGCGCGCGACGCGCGATCGGCGCCCAGCGACGATACGTGGACGAGGACCTTTGCACCCTTGATCCGCGCGGCCTTCGCGAACGCAAGCACGGCATCGTGATCGACGGCGCGAAACGCCTCCTTCGAACCCGCCTTCTTGATCGTCGTCCCGAGGCACGAGAACGCCACGTCCGCGCTGTCCAGTGACCCGAACGTCGCCTCATCCGCAAAGTCGACCGTCAGCTGCGTGACCTTCGACGACACGACCGCAATCGTCCGCCGCCCCACCGACACGATGTTGTCGAACGCAGCGTCCGCCACGAGCAGCCGCAGCAGCTCCCCACCGACCAGCCCGCTCGCCCCCGCGATCCACGCCGTCGTCATCCGCCCACCCCTATCACCTCTCGTCTCGCCCGTGCCCGTGCCCGTGCCCGTGCTCCAAACGTGCTAAAAACCGCGCCGCCGCATGGACTACGACGACCTCATCCTCGGCGCCGGCATGGCGGGCCTCACGGTCGCCTCCCTCCTCGCCAAATCGGGTCGTCGCGTCCTCGTCCTCGAGGCCCACGACATCGCCGGTGGCTACGCCCACACCTTCACGATGAAGGACTACCGCTTCTGCGCGCAGGTCCACTACATCTTCAGCTGCGGCGAAGGCGAGAGCGTCCACACGCTGCTCAGCGAGCTGGGCGTCGAGAGCCGCGTCCCGTTCCTCCGGCTCGATCCAGAGGGCTTCGACCACGTCGTCATCGCCGGCGAGCGCACGCGCATCCCGAACGGGCTCGCGAAGTACGAGCAGCGCCTGACCCGCCGCTACCCGCAATGGCGGACGCCGATCCGTCGCTACTTCAAGGCGATCACCGCGGTCGGCCACGAGCTCGCGCAGGACGAGGAGCTGCCCAGTCAGCTGACACCGTGGAGCGTCCTCCGCAGCGTCGTCCGCTACCGTCACGTCGCCCGCTACGCGCGCTGGACGCTCGACGACTTCTACGATCACGTCGCGATGCCGCCGCGCCTGCGCGCGATCCTCGCCGGACAGAGCGGCGACTACCTCCTGCCGCCGCGCGACGTGTCGTTCATCCTCCACGTCGCGCTCGTGTGCGGCTACGACCGTGGCGCTTACTACCCGCGCCATCACTTCTTCCACTTCGTGGACACGATCGCGGAGACCATTCGCAACGCTCCCGGCTGCGCCATCCTCCTCGAGCACGAGGTCGATCGGATCCACGTCGAAGCGGGCCGCGTCGCCGGCGTCACGACGACGAACGGGCGCCGTTTCACGGCCGCGCGCTACATCTCCAACATCGATCCGCAGCAGACCGCCCGCCTCGCCGGCGAGCACCACTTCGCCGCGAGGGATCAGCGCTTGCTCCGTTATGACTATTCCTGCGCGACGTTCAATCTCTTCCTCGGCGTGAAGGGCCTCGACCTCCGCGAGCACGGCTTCGGCTCGTACAACGTGTGGCACTACCCGCACGAGGACCTCAACCGGCTCTACGACGACCAGCTGCTGCGTCACGATCTCTCCAACCCGTGGCTCTTCCTGTCGACGCCGACACTGCACACCCCCGAGCCCGGGCTCTGCCCCCCCGGCCACCAGATCCTCGAGGTAGCGACGGCCTGCGATCACGATCGCTTCGCGGCACTGCGTAAGCGCGACCGGAGGGCCTACAACGTCGAGAAGAAGAAGATCCGGGAGAACCTCCTCGACCTCATCGAGGCGACGTACCTACCGGGTCTGCATGATCACCTCGCGATGCGCGTCACCGCTACGGGCGCGACCAGCGCTCGCTTCTGCCGAGCACCTGGCGGCAACGCCTACGGCGCGGCGCTCACGCCGGCGAACGTGGGCGTACACCGTCGCCCTTTCAAGAGCTCGCTCGACAATCTCTGGATGGTGAATGCAACGGCCGGACTCCCGAGCGTCGCGGGGACGATCGGCGCCGGCCTGAAGCTGTTCCGCGAGCTCAACGGCTGACCGCTCACTCCTCGGGCGGCGGGATCGGCCCTTCGGACGTCTGGCCGGTGCCTCCGCCACCGCCACCGGCCGAACCTGCCGAGTAGGCTCCGCGGACTGCCGGAGGATGCTTCAGGTTCGGCGCTCCGAGGTCGCCGCCGTTCACCCCGATTTCGGCGTCGAGCGCGGCGTCATGGGCGGAGACACGGTCGGCCTCTTCGTCGGAGATCTTCGCGACGATGGCGCCGACGACACCGCCGATGACAGCGCCCGCCGCCACGCCCGGGGGGCCTGCAATCGCGCCGAAGGCTGCGCCTGCGAGCGCGCCGCCCGCGACACCTCCGACCTCGTGGAGCGCGTGGTGGTTCGAGGCCGGCTCCGTCGCGACCTCAGCCTCCGACCCGTCCGTGGGAGCGATCTTCTGCGGCGCGGTGGGGGTGCTCATGGTCCCCAAAGAGCAACACGCATGCCGCGGACGGACCCCTCGTTCTCCCTGGTTTTCAGGCGATTGGCGAAACGTGTGGGTGCGCACTTTTGTCGTGGTGGTGCACGCTGTGCACGGCACGGAGGAGTCGGTCCGACGCGCGCCAGTCGTCGAGCACGGCGGAGGGATGGGTCGGCACGACGGACGTGCGGGCCCTCACACGATCGAAGCTCGTCGCCCCCTTGCTCACGACGGGGATGTGCTGAAACGAGATCGTGAGGTGGAACATCCGGTAGTGAAAGAAGTTCTTCTGCACCATGAGGTCAGAGCGCCGCGGCGAGAGGCCGAGCTCGCGCCAGAATTTCGGGTGGATGGGGAGCGGCGCGCGCTCGGACACCGCGACATGGAAGCTCCCCACGTCGAGCCTGACCATGCGACCGAACTCGGTCGTGCGCTTCGCCGCGACGACCGCGACGACGGGCACCTCAGGCTGCTCGTAACCAGGCGTGCCTCGGAGGACGAGGGACACGCGCGTGCCGACCGGGGTCTCCCAGGTGGCGTCGACGGCCGCCGGATCGTGGAGCGGCACGAGGGCGACGAGCCCTCGATCGCGTCTCGCCAGCGCCGCCACGAAGTGCGTGTTCCCCCCGGGCGCGCCCGCACCGACGATGTCGTCCACGTCGATGAGCGTGACCGGCGCCGCGCGACGCCAGAGGCCTCGCGCGACCTCGTCGAGCGCGTCGTCGACGGTGCGCATCGGAGGAAGCGGGACGTTCCGCTGCGCCCATGCGCGGTCGGCGAGCTCGTCCGCGAGTCGCGAGGCAAGAGCGTCGTCGCCGTCCGTGCAGACGTGGACCGCCCAGCCGAGATCGCCCGCTCCCGTGTACGGGTGGACCATGAAGAGGCTCGCGGTGAGCACCCGCGGGTCGTCCTCGAGGCGGCGCATGAAGCGGAAGACCTGCCGCATGGGCGCGAGGAAATCGATCGTCGTGCCCCCGCCGAGCACGAGGGGGAGCTTGCGCCAGGCGTGCACGGGCCGGATGAAGCCGCGAAGCGCGCGAATGAGCCGGTTGCCCGCACGGAACCCGGTGGGCGCGAGGTCCCAGTGCGGGTTGGTGCGGTACGCCACGAGCACATCCACCGGGTCGACGAGGCCCGAAGAGAGGTTGGCGTGGAGGTCATAGCTCACCGCGATCTTCACGCGATCGCCGACGACCTCGCGCACGCGCCGGAGGAGCAACGCCTCGGGGGCCTCGCCGAGCCCGTCGACTTCCATCGACCCGTGGAGCGCGAGGTAGACGCCGTCGAGCGCGCCCGCGGCGAGCAGCTTGTCGACCAGGCGCGCGACGAGCGCGTCGAAGCATTCGCGCGTGAGCGGCCCGCCGGGCACCGCCAGCGCCGACACGAGCGGAACGAGCGTGACGCCGCCCGCCGCGCGCGCGGCCTGCGCAAAGCCGGTCAGCTCGGCATGCGGCATGAACGACGCGAGCTCGGTGCCGCGCAGCGTCGTCGCCGTCACGAGCGCGTCGCCCTCGAGCAGGTGCATTCGCTCGAAGTCCTCGAGCGTGGTGCGCACGGGCGAATACGTGTTCGCCTCGTGGAACAGCCGGCCGTAGGCGATCCTCAGCGGACGCCCGCCACGACCGAGTTCAGGGAGCCTCATGATGTCGCCTCCGACTTTCTTTTCAGCGGACGAAGCAGGTCGTTCCAGAGCAGCTCGTGCACGGGCGCGAGATCGAGCCCGGTCATCACGCGTTGGACCATGAGACCGTCGGTCACGGCGCGCACCATGTTGACGAGCGCGTCGGCGTCGCATGGGGCGACGATCCCGCGCTCGATCCCGGCGCGGACGCGGTCGGCAGCGGCGCGCCGGTGAGCCTCGAAGACCTGGTTCCCGATCTCGATGATCGCCGCCATGCGTTCACCGGTGGCTGCGATCGCCTGGCTGAGGAACACGATCCGCGCCTCGCGGCCGTGGTGGAACTCGTGCACCGCGCGGAGCTGCGCGTAGAGGCGGTCGATCGGGTGACGGTGCTTGTCGACGCGCGCGAGCACGAACACCGCCTGCTCCATGAGGAGCGCCTCGAGCGCGGTCTCGATGATCCGTGCGCGCGACGGGAAGTGGTAGAGCAACGTCGAGCGGTTCAGCCCGAGCGCCTCGGCGAGCCTGCTCGTCGAGATGTCGAGCCCCTCGCGCTCGAGGACCTGCACGGCCTCCCGCGCCAGCGACAGGCGTTTCTCGGGTTCTGCGGGCCGCGCCATTTGTTGACGAATTGTCAGATAACAGTTTCCTGACACATCGCCAGTTAATTCGTCCCGCGGCGGGCGGAGCGCAAACCGCGCGCGTCTTCGACAGCTCAAGCGCAAATCCGTGCGGTTTGTCAGGGCAAACTACATCTTGCTTCTAGAGTCGTACCGGAATCGGTAACATGGCGAGCTCCCTCCGCCGACGATGAACGACGTCCTCGCCACGGACCCTGTCCGACTCGAACGTGAGCTAGAGCGCCTGCGCGAGCTCGCCGGCAACGCTCCGGCGATCCTCGCCTACTGCGGCGCGGACGAGCGGTGCTGGTACGCGAACAGCGCCTTCGAGACCTGGTCGGGAAAGACGCAAGAAGAGGTCATCGGGCATCCGCTCGCTGACGTGCTCGGCGATCGCTACGCGGGCCTCCTCCCTCACATCCGCGCGGCGCTGGCTGGAGACGAGCAGCTTTTCGAGCGCGAGCTGCCGGACGCCGCAGGCGGACCGCCGCGGCACGGCCGCGCGCAGTACATCCCGGACGTCCTCGACGGCGAGGTACGGGGCTTCTACGTGCTCATCACCGACATCACGCAGCGCGTGGCGGCCGAGGCGGCGGTGAAGAGCGCCGAGCGCCAGGCGCTGGCCACCGAGCGGCTCGCGGCCATCGCGACCCTCACTCAGGG
>JANXVA010000041.1 GCA_025351875.1 Myxococcales bacterium
TGGCGACAAGATCCTCGATGTCGGCTGCGGCAAGGGCTTCTTGCTGTACGACTTCACCAAGGTCCTACCGGGTCTCGAGGTGCATGGCATCGACATCTCTCAGTACGCGATCGACAACGCCAAGGACGAGATCAAGGCGAACGTGCAGGTAGGAAACGCGACCGCGCTTCCGTTCCCAGACGGCTACTTCGACTTCGTCTATTCGATTACGACCCTACACAACCTGCACTGTTACGATCTCGACAAGGCGCTTCGCGAGATGGAGCGCGTGGGCAAGAAGAAGTACCTCTGCGTCGAGTCGTATCGAACCGAAGAGGAGAAGGCCAACCTCCTCTACTGGCAGGTCACGTGCGAGGCTTTCAACACACCAGAGGAATGGGACTGGTGGTTCAAACACACCGGTTACACGGGCGATCACTCGTTCATTTACTTCGAATAGAGACCCACCACCATGTCAGTCATGCCGAAGACGATGAAGGCGGCGGTGCTCGTCGAGCTCAAAGCACCGCTCCGCATTCTCGATATCACGATGCCCGATGCGCTTGCCGTCGGGCAGGTGCTGGTCAAAATTCACTGCAGCGGCGTTTGCGGCTCGCAACTCGGCGAGATCGACGGAGCCAAGGGCCCTGACAATTACCTTCCGCACCTGTTGGGCCACGAGGCGTCGGGCACCGTGCTCGACATCGGGCCGGGCGTGCGTCACGTCAAGGTCGGCGACACCGTCGTGCTGCACTGGCGCAAGGGCGCCGGCATCGAGGCCGAGACGCCTCGCTTTTCGAGCGACGGCCAGAAGATCAATGCCGGAAGCGTGACGACGTTCAGCGAATACGCAGTGGTCTCGGAGAACCGCGTCACAGCCATCCCCGCGGACAGCGACCTCGAGGTGGCGGCTCTGTTTGGCTGCGCCGTGACGACCGGTTTCGGCGTGATCGAGAACAACGCCAAGGTGAGGATCGGCGAGTCCGTGGTCGTCTTCGGGGCCGGCGGCGTCGGGCTCAACATGGTCCAGGCCGCTTCACTCGTAGGCGCTCATCCCATCGTTGCCGTCGACGTGCACGACGGCCGACTGGCGCTCGCACGGCAGATGGGGGCAACGCACGCCATCAACAGCAGCAAGGGCGATGCTCGTCAGGCCATCCTCGACATCGTTGGTAGCAGCGGCACCGACGTCTTCATCGACAACACCGGCCAGCCGGCGATCATCGAACTGGGCTACCAGCTCACCAAGGCGCAAGGCCGGGTGACGCTCGTTGGCGTTCCTCGCAAGGGCAACAACATCGGCATCTACTCGCTGCCACTCCACTTCGGCAAGGTGCTGAGCGGCTCGCAGGGCGGCGAGGCGGTGCCGCAACACGACATCCCGCGCTATCACAACCTCTACCGCGCAGGCCGCATCAAGCTGCGAGAGCTCATCACTGACTACTATCCGCTGTCCCAAATCAACGACGCAATCGAAGCTATGAGGCGAGGGACGATCGCGGGTCGTTGCCTGATTCGGCTCTGAGAGGCGAGGCGATGTGAAGATCATCCTTCTGGACGGGTCGACCGACCCGTCCGCCGGCTCGTCGACGACCGCGGCGGCTCGCCATCGAAGGGCTTGCTCATGAAGGGTAACCCCTCCGCGAAGGGCGTCTTGAGCGAGGCGGGCGTTCGTGGTTGCGGCGCCGTCGTAGTCCGCCGACGCTCGCCGGGTGGACGAAGCGACGTTGCAGGAGAAGCTGCGCAGGATCGAGGCGCTTCATGCGGGCACGACGAGCGACGGGGAGCGTGACGCCGCGCGGCTTGCCGCTGAGCGGATCCGGGCGCGACTCGCGGAGGTTCGAGCGCGCGAGCCCGACATCGAGCTCGTGTACACGCTGCCGGACCCATGGACGCGCAAGCTCTTCTTGGCGCTCTGCCGTCGGTACGGGTTGGCGCCGTTCCGACGGTACCGTCAGCGCTACAGCACGGTGCAGGTCGTCGCTCCGGAGACCTTCCAAAGGAAGACGCTGTGGCCCGAGTACCTCGCGCTGGCGAAGGAGCTCGAGAAGCATTTCGACGAGCTCACCAAGCG
>JANXVA010000045.1 GCA_025351875.1 Myxococcales bacterium
GCACGCGTCGTCATCGCCGGTGGCGACGGGACGTCCTCGGGCACGCGCCTCTGCTACGGGCGGCCCGTCGACGCGGCCGATCTCGCCGCCGCCGAGGCGGCAGAGCGGGCGATGGGCACGTACGGGCTCGCGCTGCTCGCCCAGCGCTGCAAGACGATCTGGCTGCTCGTCCCCGAGGTGGAGGAGGATCGCGCAGCGCTCACGCTCGCAGCGATCTTCGCGAGCCACATGCTCGGCCCGATCATGAGCCCTGGCGGACAGGAGCTCTACGGCGTCCGCGGCGCACGCCTCAAGCTCGAAGGTCGCCCTCGCCCCTACCGTTGATCGCTGCGGTTACTGCGTGAGGGAATCGCAGTATTCGGCGTAGAGGTGCCCTTTCACTTCGCCCTCGGTGAACGCAGCGACGACGTCGAGCGCGACCCAGGCCGGAGGGGTCGCGGGGTCTTCGCCCACGATCGTGACAGTGACACCGAGCGCCTTCGTGATTCCGCTGGGTGCGGCGAGACCGAGGTCACCCTTGAAGTCGAAGAACGCGCTGGCGATACCGTCGCGATCAGAGAGCTTCTTGCCGGCGGCGCCGCGCGGCACCGACGTCACGATGAGCGTGTAGTCGGGCGACGGAGAGGAAGCCGACGGGCATGCAGCCTGGCCTCCGAGATGCGACTCCGTGTGGAGCTCGGTCCCCCCGTCTGCCGCCTGGGTGCCAAACTGCGCGCGCACGAGCGTCCGCTTCTTGCCGCCGATGTCGACCACGAGCGACGTCGTCTTGCACGCGCCTTCGCACGTGCTCGAGGCGCTGTCGGTCCCTCCGTCGGTCTTCGGATCGGTCGTGGAGCTGTCCTCGGGGGTCGCGTTCGAGATGCCGCCGCTGTCGGGATACTGCGCCACCGCGCTCGAGGGAGACGAGGTGCACGCGACCGCAAGGAGGCCCGCCGGGGCCAGGCACGCAGCGACGGCGACCGTCAGGACGCGACGAAAGCTCATGGATCCACGTTAGCACTGCCCAGGGCAGCGGCCCGCCCGGCCGCCTCTCGCGCCTCGGTTCGCGCGCCGATCACGACGTAGAGCGCGCTCCTCACCATCCAGTCGAGCGTCGACCCCATCCACACCCCGGTGAGACCGAAACCGAGCGTGATCGCGAAGAACCACGTCGCCGAGAGGCGAACGATGACGGCGCCGATGAAGCTCACCCCGAGGGCATCGCGCGTTCGCCCTGCGCCGCGGAGCGACTGTGCGAGCACGATCCCGAGGGCCATGAAGGGTTGCGCGACCGTGAGCACGGGCATCGCTGCGCGCCCGATCGCGAGCACCTCGGGATCGCGCGAGAACATCGGCAAGATCACCCCGCGTAGCGCGAGCGCCGTCACCCCGAAGAGCGTCAAGGCGACCATCGCGTCGCGGGCGCCGATCCGCGCGACGCGTCTTGCGGCCTCGGGCTCCCCTGCCCCGAGCTTCTGGGCGACGAGCGCCGCGGCGGCGATCCCGAACCCATCCGCCGAGAGAAAGCAGATCGACTCGACGCTGATGAGCGACTGGTTCGCCGCCATCGCGGCGTCCCCGAGGCGAGCGATGATGAGAACGTAGCCGCTGTATCCCACGTGATAGAGCACGCGCTCGGCGAACGCGGGCACGGCGATGCCCGAGAGCGCACGGGCCTCGGGTCTCCACGGCGGCGGGCTCGCCGCCGTAGCGCGGCCCCTGAGCGAGACCCGACCAGAGACCCTCATCAGCGCCGCCGTCGCGAGCACGGCCTCGAGTCCGAAGGTGATCGCCGTACTGATTCCGGCACCGCGCGCGCCAAGCTTCGCGATGAGCACGTAGTTGAGCGCCACGTGCAGGACGTTCGCGACGATGCCGATCGCGAGCGGCGTGCGCGTATCCCCGCCGGCCTGCAGGGTCGCGATCGTGATCGTCGCGACGAAGACCAGAGGTGACGCGGCAATCGTGACGCCGAGATAGGCGCGCGCCTCGACGAGCGCCGCCGGCGACACGTTCGGCGCCACGAGCGGGAGGAGGTCGAGCAGCCACGGCGACGCGAGCGCGAGGGCCGTTCCCGCGGCCGCCGCCAGCGCCAGCGAGATCCGCGCGGCGAGCCGCGCCGAGTCGGGATCGCGCGCACCGACGTGCCTTCCGACACGCGCGATGGTCCCGACCTCGAACGCGGCGAACACGCTCCAGGTCGACCACTCGATGGCGCCTCCGAGCTGCATCGCTGCGAGCGACGCCTCGCCGTGTCGACCGAGCATGATGCGGTCGACGACGAAGACGAGCGTCTGCAGCAGCGAATGGAGAATCGCCGGCAGCGCGAGGCGCCGCACCTCCGCCGAAAGGTCGCTCAGTTGACGATCAGGTCGCTGTAGCGCTTGCGAACGAGCATGCTGGCCATGTCGGCCGAGCAGTTGTCGCAATACGCGAAGCGAGAGGTGAGCTGCGCGATGACCTCACGCACCTCCTTGCGGCGGTTCTCGTCGAGACCTGCCCCCTCCTCCCGGACGAGCACGACGATGTCGCGTGCCTGCTTGGCGATCTCGACGCGCTTGTCGGCGAAGATCGCGTCACGGAGCCGGCGAAGGAAGTTCGGGAAGACGTTTCGACCTTCGACCTTCTGGCCAGGGTGATCGATCGCCCAGGCGGCGATCCCGCTGATCATGGTCTTGCGCGCCTCCTGCGCGTCGCCCTTCACGTCGAGGAGACGCTCGACCTCGCGCATCATCTGCTCGTCGGGCTCCTCGTACTCGCCCGTGTGCTTGTTGCGAATGCGCTCCTTCTTCGTCCACACGCTCACGTGCTGCACGTACTTCTCGAAGAGGTCGTCGTACTGCGCGTCGGCGACGAGCCCGCTCGAGGCGTAGAGCTCTTGCTCCCAGATGCCGAGCAGGCGCGACGCGAGCGTCTCGCGGAACAGCTTCACGTCGTGGTACCCGCCGGCCTGCGTGTCCTGCTGGAGCCACTCGAACTCGGCCTTGCGCTCGCAGAGCTGCTCGATCTCGTCGAGGACCGCGAGCGGAGAGAGGCACTTGTAGACCGACGACTGCGCGGCATCGAACATCACGACGCGCATCTCGCGCGGGCTCGCGCCGATGCGCCCCTCGTAGATCGGATACGAATCGCTCTCCTCGAAGACCTCGCGAACGCCGGCGCGCAGGACCTTCTGAGCATCGGGCTCGAGGCGCTCGGGCGCACGCCCGGTCGCGTAGAGGTCCATCTTCTCGATGGCGGTGAGGCCGGACAGGGCGTTCGAGAGCGCGCGCGCGTACTTGTCGGTGTTGGGCTTCCGCATGCGCGTCAGCACTGCGAACTGCGCGGCCATGGTCGTCGAGTGCGGAGCGACATGACGCCGAATGTGCGGCACGACGTGTGTGTCGTAGATCCGCTGCTCGTGCATGAAGCTTCGAAGGTACGGCGTGCGAATCAGCTCCATCCGGCCGCGGAAGCTCGCGAACTCCGGATGCTCGCGGAACGCGTCGAGATGGAGCTCGTTCGCGCTGCCGGTCATCACGCAGTTGAGCTGGACGTTCTGCGCCGTGAGCGAGACCTCGCCCGTCTCCACCGAGAGCTGCAGGTACTTGAACGTGTCGAGCGGGCGCTTGAGGAGATCGCTGAACTCGAGCACGCCGCCGGCGGCGTCGATGAGCTCGCCCTTGGCCTCGTAGAGCGTGATCGCCTGCAGCGACGCGGGGAGCGACGCGAGCGAGCGGTCCATCGTGACCTGGCGCTCCGCCGCGTCGACGCTCATCTGCGGCCCGATCGTGACCGCGCCGACGCGATAGCGCTGCGAGATGAAGTAGCGCTCGACCTGGACGTGCTTCAGCACCTCCGTATACGAGCCGTTGTAGCTCGAGAGCAGAGCCTCGAACACCTGCTGGCTCTTGTGCGAGAGCTCACCGCGCAGGATCCAGTCGGAGAAGAACTCGGCAGCCGCCTCGCCCCTCGTGTCCTTGCCGAGGCGTTCGAGGAGCTTCTGACGCTCCTCGACGGGGATGAGGAAGAGCGGATGGTCGCGGACCTCGACGAGGAGCTTCGCGTCGATCTGGTCGTCGGCGAGGTGGGCGTACGTGGCGACCTGCGAGGCCTGCTCCTTCTGGCCGAAGCCGAGGCTGCCACGCATCGTCTTGCTCGACGGGAAGACCCAGTTGAAGCGGTAGAGGGCGCCCTCGTCGAGCGTCGAGTAGTTCTCGAGCGCACGCATGATGCACGCGACGATCGTGCTCTTCGCCGACCCGTTCGGGCCGTGGAGCAGCACGAGGCGGTTCGGCCGCCCCTGGCGCACGAAGTTCGAGACCGATCGATAGATCTCCTCCTGTACCTGCTCCTGGCCGATCAGGGCCTGCGGAGCCTGCGCCGGGTCCCACGGCAGGTCGAAGAGGTTCCAGCGGGTGAACTTACCCCAAGGCTGCTCGACGACGGTGGTGCCGTACTGGTCGAAGCAGTCGCGGACGTACCGGCTCGCGTCGCGCGCGAAGCGCACCGGATTGCTCGCGAACAGATCGAGGTACTCGGAGAACGCGAGGACGCGCCGTCCCTTCAGAAAGCGCTTCTCGACGCTCTCCGCGACGGCGCTGATCTCGCTCACGACGCTCGGCTTCTCTGCCATCGAGAAAGCGTAGGACAAAAAGCAAACGAGGCGGAGGCGATCTCTAGGAGAGACGCTCCACCTCGTTTCGCTCAGCTCGCGCCGAGGTCGCCGAACTACTTGACCGTGACCGTCACTTCCGCCGACTTGCACTGGTCGCCGTTGCAGACGTAGACCTTTACCGTGGCCGCGCCGGCAGGCACGCCGCTGACCGTCGCGGCGTCGTCACTGAGCGCCCACTTTTCCGCCGTGAGGACGGTGGTGCCGCTCGTGGCCTTCCAAGGGGCGCCCTTGTTGATGTGCCAGTGACCGTTGCCCTTGACCTCGATGCTGCCCTTGCCACCCTTCGCGTTGAACTCCTCTTCCGCGCGGGCGTCCGTCGCCGTTGAGAGGGCGACGAGCGCGGCGGCCATCGCGAGGCCGCGTCCGAACCAAGAGCCTAGAGCCTTCGACACTCGCATCATCCACTCTCCTTCGACCCGGGTGCGCGGGGGGCGCGCGGGTGTGTTTTCGTTTCGTAAGGGTCCACCTCCCGATGCGGGAGGGTCAAGGGGGTTCGAGGCTACCGAGCCTTACGTTTTGGGACCGAGTGTTACGCGGCCAAGACGTTTGACGAGGCTAGTCCGCGGTTCTTCAACCCCCAGAATCTTTTTGTTCAGTGCTGGGAGCGAACGCTCCCTCAACGCAGGTAGAGCTCGAGATACGGCTCGACGTCACCGCCAGAGCTCGAGCGAGAATCGGTAGACGCGCCGACACCTCCCGTTCGGAACGCAAACGTCGTTCCGGTGTGCGTCTCGTTGTCCGCGACGATCGCGACGCCCTGGTCACGAGGGTCGTGTTTGGCCCATTGCCTAACGATTTCTCGTACATCGAGGCGCACGAGCGACGGCCCGCCTGGCTCGACGAGCGTCGCTGGAGCACGCAACTCGGCGACGCGAGGCTGAAGCGCCCAGGAAATGGATCGCTGCTCCCAACCATCGATGATCCGGGTAGCGTGTAGGGAAATCGGAGCAGGGTCGTCGTCGACCGCCTCCGAGCGACGCAGGACGACATAGGCCTCGACGATGTTCACGGTCGCCGGCAGCGGAACCGAGAACCGCATCATGAGGACGGCGGAGTCCCGACCGAGGGCGAACAACGGCGGCAGAGCTCCGCCGGACGGGCCGTCACCACGGCGGAGGTACGCGACGTCGGTGGGGCGCGCCACGAGCCGACGTGCGGCGTCGATCGCGGGCTTCACGTTCGGCTTGTCGGGCTGACAGCGGCCCGCGACGCACGCCGACTGAGCGACACACTCGCTCGACGCGGTGCACATGCGAGGGCGCGGCGCGCAGCCGAGCCCGCTCACCATCGCGAGGCCGATGATCGTCGTGCTCGACCAATGCACGCGCAGCAGGGGAGGCGCCATGCGGGGCCATGCTAAGCTCTCGCGCGTGAATTGGTCGAGCACGACGATCATGAAGCCGCTCGGCCTCGCGCTTGCGATGCTGGTCGGTGTCGGCTGCGCGCCGCGACCTCGCATGTGCACCGCGTCGAGCGAGTGCACCACGCAGTCCGCGTGTGTCGCTGGACGATGTCAGCCTGACAAGCCGAACGTGAAGCCGGCGATCGACGCTGCACGACGCGTCGTCGTTCGCCCGGTCGACCTCGCGTACCTGCGCCGCGGCGACGCGGCGAACGGCGGCGCTCTCCCTCCGCTCTTCTCGCTTGGCAAAGACTCAGCCGTATTGATGATGCGTTTTTCGGTCGCGATCCCCGTCACCGCCAACGTGGTCGAGGCCTATGTCGTGCTCCGCCGA
>JANXVA010000337.1 GCA_025351875.1 Myxococcales bacterium
CAGGGCCTCGACGAGGCGCTCGGCCCCTGCCCCGAGGCCACGATGTTCGCCGACGACGAGGCGGCGCTTGCCTCGGCGCTCGCGAGCTTCGCGACGGACGCGTCGCTCCGTGCGCGGATGATCGCGGCGGCGCGCGCTGCCGCTCCGCGCATGCCGACGTGGTCGATGTGCGCGGACCAGTTCCGAGCCGTGCTACTGCGCGCGCCGGCCTAGGATCGGGACGATCACACGGGCTTCGTCGCCAGTGCGGAGAGGTCCTCGGCGGCGGCCTCGGGACGACATGCTCGAGCGGTTCCGTAGAACGCGCGACGAGCTCACGACGCGCATCGACGCCCTCGCGGCGTCGCACCGCGTCCCGTAGTAACCCAGGCCCAGCTCGATGCCTACAACGCCCAGGATCTCGACGCGCACTGCGCCCACTTCGGCGAAGAAGTGAAGGTCGCGGACCTGAACGGAGCGGTCTCGGTGGAGGGGATCGCTGCCTACCGCGCGCGCTACGCCAAGGTCTTCGCCGACTTCCCGGAGAACAAGGCGGTGCTCCTTGCGCGCATCGCCGTCGGGAACGTCGTCATCGATCACGAGCGCGTCTTTCGCACGCCGAGCTCGGAGCCGTTCGAGGTCGCGGCGATCTACACGATCACGGACGGAAGGATTCGCCGCGTCGATTTCGTGAAGTGAGCAGGGCTCAGGGCGTCGACGGCCAGCCGGCGCTGCACGTGTCGAGCGCCTTCCGCATCTCGGCGTCGCGGTAGGCGCGCCAGCAGACGCCGTGGTGCACGTCAAGGACGCCTCCGTACGGAACAGGCTTGCCCGCCGCGATGGATGCCCGACAAGCTCCCGCTAATCGCCCGTCGGCGGAACGCGCTAGGCAGACCCGAGCTCCTTCTGGATCACCGGGTCGGTGTTCTTGAGGATCAGGTGCCCGAGCTCGTGCGCGACGACTGCCTTCACCTGGGCATCGTCCATCGACGACGTGAGGAGCCCACGCGAGAAGTAGAACATCCATACGTGTCGTCCGTGACGATGGCACGCGGCGGACCGGGCATGCCGGCGACGTCCTCCGGGTAGAGCTTCGCGTATGCTTCGTAAACCGCGTCCGTCGCAGCCTGCGCGCGCTTCTGCATCGCGTCTCCTGGCGCGAGCGGCGGGGGATACTCGATGAGCGTCATCAGCTCCTTCGAGTGTTCGAAGGCTGCCTGGTCGGTAGCGAAGGCGCGGTAGTAGCTCGGGTTCGGTCGCGCGAGGGCACGATGCGGGGTCGTGCGGAGCGGCGAGGGAGCCACACTCGTCTCCGCCGGCCCACCGCCGTCCGGCCCCGGAGCGACAGCTGGAGCGTCGTCACTGCCGGAGCTTCCGCACGCGGACACCATCGTCGCGAGAACGGCTGCGGCAACGACGCTTCGAGGTGACCTCATCTCTCCCGGCTATCCGGCGAGACGCGCCACGGCCGCTCGTAGCAGCGCCGTTCGCGCGGCACGGGTCGGCGCCGCGAGGAGGGCGCGGGCCTCGAAGGGGGCACCGAAGCGCACCCGGACCCGCACATCGCGAAAGCCCGGCATGGTCGCCTGAATCAAGGGAGCGAGGGTCGTGACGCCCCGGCGCTCCGCCCAGCCCACGCCGGGCAACGCCTTGGCGCGTCGTGAGTGGACGCCCGATACGAGCGCCGGGATGATCGTCGCGCCGCGTTTGGCGGCGTGCAAGGCGAGCAGCCCCGTTCCGTCCGACCACACGCCAAGCACAGGTTCACCCGGCCGCGCGAATTGCGCGTCCGGCTCGATCGAGCCCGCGCCGTACTGAACGAGGACGTGTCCCGCGGCGAGCCACGCGATCGCGCGGCGGAGCCCGGCGGCCCGGCTCGTCACGCTCCCCTTCTCGCGCGAGTCGGCGACGAACACGAGGTGCTCGCGAAAGTGTGGCATCGCGGCGAGGAACGTCCGTTCTGCCGCGACGAGCGCGACGTCGTCGCGCCCCGCGGCCGCCAGCATCGCGATGGAGTCGTAGGCGCCCGGATGATTCGTGACGACGAGCACGCCACCGGTCGAGGGCACGGCTCCGTCGATCTCGACGGACGCTCCGAACCTGCGGAGGAGAGCGTGCGCCGCGACTCCCACGCCGACGGTCTGGAGCTCCGCATCGAACCGCGCGAGGGACCGTCCGAGGCGGTCGCTCGGGACGGACGCGAGCATCGACACGAGCCGCCGTGCGATCCACGGCGCGCCGCGGGCGCCGGCCGCGTCGACGATCTCCGCCACGGAGAGCGCGGCGAGGACACGGGCCACCTCGGCTTCGTCGTTTTGCGCGCGCACGGTGCGGAGAGCCTAGCCGTGGCACGCATGCGAACCTACTCTTGAAGGAGTGCTCTTCGTCTTCGTCGCGAACCTGGCGCGCCCCGCCGCCACCGAGGCCGACGCGCTGGCTCCGACCCTCGGCATGACGCCGTACGAGACGCGCCTCGCGCTCGCGGCGGGTCCGCCGTCGGTGGTCCTCTCGACGACGGACCAGAATCGCGCGAACGACGTCCTCGGAGTCCTTCGCTCGCGTGGCCACGGCGCCCACGCCTTCGACGACGAGAACTTCGTCGCGAGCGACGGCATGACGAGGGCCGACGACTTCGTCCTCGACGCCGAGGGCATGCGGCGCACGCACGGCGGCGAGCTTCTTCCGTATGGAGACGTCTACGCAATCCTGCGCGCCGTGCATGATTCGACGAGCGAGCTCGAGCGCCCCGCGGGCTCGGTCGTCAGCGACCGTCAGATCGTCAACTCGAGCGCACTCCGTGTCGTCACGAAGACCGAGGAGCGCGAGCACGTCGCCTACTTCTTCCGACGGAGCGGCGACAAACCCTGGCTGCTCCGCGAGCGGCACGCGAGCTACGTTGGGCTCGGCGCGGACCGCACGCCGATCGCGTTCGCGAACTTCACGCGGACCGTCACACGTATGCGCGAGGCCTCGGCGATGGCGGTCTACGACGACCGCCTCGCCCGGCGCCGCGTCGCCGAGCGCGCAGGCGCGGAGGGAGGACGCAGCTCGCGCGAGGGGATGGACCTGCTGGCCCACCTGCTCGCGATGACGATCGCGAGCCAGGGCGGCTCACCGTACCGCTGAGGGCCGCGCTCTTCGCGCCCACGAGCGGTCCCCCTTCCCCCACGGGGGCCCGCGTCTCCCGTTTCCGCCGGGGCCTTCTCCTGCTACTCGTGAGCCGCGATGTCCAAGCCGCGCCTCAGGTTCGCTCCGTCCCCGACCGGGTACCTCCACATCGGCGGTGTTCGCACGGCGCTCTTCAACTGGCTCTGGGCTCGGAAGACCGGTGGCACCTTCATCCTCCGCATCGAGGACACCGACCAGGAGCGCTCCACCGAGGCGAGCCGCGCGGTCATCTTCGAGTCGATGAAGTGGCTCGGCATCGACTGGGACGAGGGACCCAGCGCGGGCGGCGAGCACGGCCCCTACACGCAGATGGAGCGCCTCCCGCTCTACAAGCAGAAGGCCGACGAGCTCGTCGCCGCGAAGAAGGCCTTCCGCTGCTACTGCACGAAGGCCGAGCTCGACGCGCAGCGCGAGGCGCTCAAGGCCAAGGATCCGAAGGCCCAGTTCAAGTACCCGGGCACCTGCCGTACCCGCACCGACCAGCCCGACCTTCCCTATGTCGTCCGCTTCATGACCGATCGCAGCGGCTCCGTCCGCTACGTCGACAAGGTCTTCGGCGAGATCACGACGCCGAACATCGAGCAACAAGACTTCGTGCTCCTTCGCTCCGACGGCGTGCCCCTCTACAACTTCGGGGCCGTCGTCGACGACATGATGATGGGCGTCACGCTCGTCGCGCGCGGCCGCGACCACATGATCAACACGCCGCCGCAGATCATGCTCTACGAGGCCTTCGGCGTGAAGCCGCCGGAGTTCGCGCACCTCCCGATGATGCTCGCGCCGAGCGGCGAGAAGCTCTCGAAGCGCCACGGCGCCGTCAGCGTGAGCGAATACTCGGACACGGGCTACGCGCCGAACGCCGTCCTCAATTACCTCGCGCGCTTCGGCTGGTCCCACGGCGACCAGGAGGTCTTCTCGAAGGAGGAGCTCACCCAGGCCTTCTCCTGGGAGGCCTGCGGGCGAGGCGACGGCAAGTTCGACGCGAAGAAGTTCCTCGCGATCAACCACGAGCACCTCAAGACCGACAAGCTCATGCCGAGCGACGAGTACGCGACGCGCACGCTGCCCTTCCTCGAGAAGCGCGGCGTCACCGGCACGGACGCCGCTGCCCTGAAGCGTGCGCTTTACACCATTCGCGATCGCGCCACGACGTTCGTGCAAGCCGCGGAGATGCTCGATCCGTTCTTTCGCGAGCCGCCGGTCATGGACGACAAGGCCGCCGAGAAGTTCCTCGTGAAGGACGCCGCGCCGCGCATCACGGGCTTCCGTGACGCGCTCGCCAAGGCGAGCGAGTGGACCGAGGCCGCCCTCGAGGCCAGCGTGAACGCGTGGCTCGCCGAGAGCGGCCTCGAGATGAAGCTCGTCGGCCAGCCCGTGCGTGTCGCGCTCATGGGGCGAACCGCGAGCCCCAGCCTCTTCCAGGTCCTCTTCGTGCTCGGGCGCGAGACCTCGCTCGCCCGACTGACGCGCGCCGCGGAGACGGCCGCGAGCCGCTGACCGCTGATCTCCGTGCTCCTCCTCCTCCGTCCGTTCACGCCAGGCGCGCCCCGAGAGCTCTCGGGCGTGCAGGCCGTGCTCGAGACGCTGAAGCCGGTCCTGCCGATCCCGCTTCTGCTCGTCATCATCCCGCTGGTGTGGCTCTTCTTCCGGGGCACGTGGCGCGAGCTCGACGAGGAGGCGCTCCGCGAGCGCGCGGCGATCCTCGCCAAGGGGAAGATGGACCCGCGGCCGATGGTCGCGCTCGTCATGTGCGCCGTGATCCTGGCGATGCAGGAGTACTACGGCGGTCGCGGCTACTTCGAGCAGCAAATCTACCCGTGGATCGCCAAGCACTACACGGCAGACGCGCTCGCGAAGCTCTCCAAGTACGACGAGCTGTTCGGCTTCGCGTGGTGGGCGGTGACCCGCATCGGTGGGTACACGCTCCCGTTCGCCGTCTGGAAGATCATGTTCCGCAAGGACTCGATCCTCGACCTCGGGCTGCGCACGAAGGGCTTCTTCGACCACGCGTGGATCTACGCGCTGTTCCTCGCCGTGGTGCTCCCCGCGATGCTCGTCGTGAGCAGCCAGCCGGACTTCGGTAGCTACTACCCGTTCTACAAGCTCGCGCCGCGGAGCTGGTTCGATTTCCTCGTGTGGGAGGCGATGTACTTCGCGCAGTTCTTTGCGCTCGAGATGTTCTTCCGCGGGTTCTGGCTAGGCGTGCTCCGAAAGAGCTTCGGCTCGGGCGCCATCTTCGCGATGGCCGTGCCCTACTGCATGATCCACTTCGGCAAGCCGTACCTCGAGGCGGTGGGCGCGATCGTCGCCGGCATCGCGCTCGGCTCTCTGTCGATGAAGACGAAGAGCATCTACCAGGGCTTCCTCGTGCACATCACGGTGGCCGCGCTGATGGACTGGCTCTCGCTCCGCCGGCGCCACTGCACGCCGCTCACCTGGTCGGCGCCGCAGAAGGCGATGGGCTGCTCCGAGGAGGCCGACCTGCGCGACGCGCTCGCGTGGCAGATCGAGAAGGTCGCGATCGGGGTCTTCGTCTGCCTCGTCGCGATCGCGATCGTCCTCGTCATCCGCGATCGTCGAAAAAAAGCCGCCCGGATCTGACTGCCTCTGGTTCTACCGTCTGCGGCGGCGTGCGCCCCGCGGTGACGCCGCGACCACCGTGCGCTACCCTTCTTCGATGAGCGAGGCTGCAGAGCGGCCGGTGGTCCCCAGAATATGGCCGACGTCGATGTTCTCGAACGACGAGCCAGGACAACGCGATGAGCCCGCAAAACCCTCGCGCACAAAGGCGACGTCGGGGCTCTGCATCGAGGGGACACGAGATCGAGACCATGGAACCAACGCGGTCGAAGGCCACGGCAATCGCTCTGATCGGGCTCGTCGTAGGATGCTCGCGGCAGAACCCCGCGCCATCCGGCGCGAGCGATGCGGCGCCGACGACCGCGGCGTCCGCGCCAGCTCCGCCCGCGGTGCCCGCCCCGCCGACGCTCACCGGCTTTCCTCCGCAGGTCGACCTCACCGATCCGCCCGCCG
Organism: Myxococcales bacterium; assembly: GCA_025351875.1. GTDB lineage: Bacteria > Myxococcota_A > Polyangia > Polyangiales > Polyangiaceae > Labilithrix. The sequence goes on from JANXVA010000337.1 coordinate 6,181, forward strand.
ACGAAGCCGAGGCCGGCGCCAGGACCACGAAGCTCGGCGTCGTGTCGATCCCGCTCGGTGCGCATGAACGTCGCCCAATCATGATCGCGCTGCACGGTGGCAGCGATCATCCCGAGTGGGCGTGCAACGCGTGGCGAGGCATCACGAACGCCTATCCTTTCCTCGTCTGCCCGCACGGCGTCGGAACGAACGAGGCGAGCCTCGCCTGGTCGTCACCCGCCGACACGAAGCTGCGCGTCGCACGCGCGATCGCGGCGACCAGGAGGGTGTTCGGCTCGTGGGTGCTCGAAGGGCCGATCGTGATCGTCGGCTTCTCGATGGGCGCGACCCAGGCTGCGCTCCTCGCGCAGAGCGAGCCCGGGCGTTACAGGCGCGTCGTGCTCGCGGAGTCTGCGTACGCGCCCGAGGCGGCGATGACGTTTGCTGCTCCGTGGGCGGCGGGAGGCGGACAGCGCGCGATGTTCCTCTGCACGACGCTCGGCTGCGAGGCGCCTTACCGGGCGGCCGCGAAGAACCTCGCGCGTCACGAGGTTGCCGTACGCCTCAACATCGCGGGCACGACCGAGCACGGCATGTGGGAGGTCGTCGTGCAGTCGATGCGTCGCGACTGGTCGTGGCTCGTCGAGGGAGCGGACGGCTGGGAGTCGTACGTACCGCCCAGAGAGGACGCGCCTCTCCCCGGCAAGACCGAGTCGTTCTAGCTACATCACGCGACGGCGATCAGAAGGTCGACCCGATGCCGACGACGCGTCCGCCGGGAACCTCGGACGTCGAGAGAACGGCGCCGTCGAGCCAGCGAAGCGCCGCTGCGCGCTTCTCGCCGTGCTCGGGATGATGGAAGAGGAGTGGCACCCCGATCCCGATCCCGATGCCGAGCCCGGCCCCCGTCAGGATGTCCGTGAAGTAGTGCCGATCCGCCGCGATACGCAGGTACGAGATCGCGAGGGCCAGCACACCGCCGCTGATCCAGACGAGCGGGGCGAGCTTGTAGCCACGCATCGTCGCGACCGTGCCGCCCGCCGCAGCGATCGCGAACGCTTCGCCGTTATGGCCCGCCGGGAACGACTCGAAGGAGGAACGCTTGGTGATCGCTCTCGCGCGCGCATCCCCTTGCGACCCGTGCACCTCCGGCCGCTCGCGCGGTAGCATCGCGGTGAGCCCCTGCTGAACGACGGCGAAGGTGAGGGACGCCTCCATCACGAGGAGCACGTCGAGCGCGGCTTCGTCGCCACGTTTGTCGGCCATCGGCACCAGGATGGCGAGCGCGATCCCGGAGACGGGCGCGACACCGTAAGCGAGGATGTCACTGGCGGCGCCGGGCGTCGAACCGTCGAGGCGTAGCGAGGAGCGAAAGAAGTCGTCGACGCCGTTCACCTTGCCGTTGGCCGGATCGCAGATCGTGCAGGTCGGCGCAGAGAGGCTCGGGTTGATGAGCACACCCCACGTGAAGAGCGTGGCGGCGAGGCCTGCCGTGACCGAGACGTCGACGGCGACGTCATGGCGAAGCGAGACGCGCGGCGTGACCGTGGGCGCGACCTCCGGAGGCGGCTCGGCGTGGGCGCGCGGCGCGGGCGTGGGCTCGACCTGCACGGCCGGCTCGACCTGCACGCCCGGCGAGGGCGTGGGCTCGATCTCCGGTGCTGGCTGCACTGCCGGCTCGTCCTGCGCACGGGCATCCCGCGCCGCGGAACCAAGCGTGCCTAGAACCGCGAGGGCGGAGACCATAGCTAGGAGACGTCGCTGTTTTAACATGACCCCCTGTCGGCGGATCCGCGCCGCCCGCTCCAGCTTGCACGACGCACGCCAAGTTGCAGAGCGACATTTTTCCGCGCTTCAGAAGCCGCCGCTCACCGAAAACGCGCTGTGGACGGCCGGCGCCGCGAGCGCCTGACCGCTGGCCGTCGGCGGAGTCGTGCTGCTCGTCGAGGCTGAGGATGCGGAGTGGAAGAGGAGCGGTACCCCGACCCCGACGATCGACCCGACGACGGCACCGGTGATGACATCGGACAGGTAGTGCTTGTCGGCGGCGATCCGCAGGTACGCGACCGCGACGGCCATCGTCATCCCGGCGCTCCATACGACCGGAGCGAGCGTGTAGCCGCGGAGCGAGTTGACGGTGCCAGCCGACGTGGCGACCGCAAAGGCGAGCGTCGTATGCCCTGAAAAAAACGAGAGGTTGTCGTCGGTGGGACTGTCGGTGAGGGCGCGGATCGCATCCGGCGCGCGGGGCAGGTAGTGGACGAACGGACGCTCGCGCGCGAAGGCGAACTTCGCGAGCTGGTTGAGGTCGCCGGCGAGGACCGTCGCCTCCGTGATGAGGAGGGCATCGACCGGGAAGCGATCGATGGCACGGTCATTCGCGGACGAGAGCGCGGTGAGCCCCATCATCGCGGCGGGCTCGACGAAGAACCCGACGACCGAGCTGACGGTGGCCGCGGTCTCGGTGTTCTTCCAGAGGAGCCGCTTGCGAACCCCGCCGTCGACCGAGTTCAGGAGATCGGCGCCGTCCTCGGCGCGGTAGCACCAGCGGCACTTTTCGGGCACGAGGTCGGCCTTGAGCAGCTCGGAGGTCACCCACCAAAGTCCGCCCACGGTGGTCACCGCCACGTCGATGCGGCCGTCGTAGCGCAGCTCGCGCACGCCGTCGGCTCGCGCGTCCGCCGGTGTCAGGAGGAGGACGCCGAGCACCCCGAGAATCAAAGTCGAGAGTCGCACGGAGGTGCATTATAAGGCAGTAACCCCGATGGATACGCGCGCTTTTCTCTTCACCATGGCCTCGGGCGTGCTTCTCGCCATCGGCACGACGGCGGTGTCTGCCCGGGCGCAGGTGCCCGGATATGCGATCGATCGCCACGAGCCCTCGGAGCGAGGCAGCGATTGGTTCGTGAACGACTCGCTCGATCTCCGCGGCAGCCCGCTCGTGGCCGGCGGGCTCGTGTTCGGATGGGGTTACCGCCCGCTCGTCCTCTACGATCCGTCTGCAATCGAGGGGAATCCGCGCGCCACCGCGATCACCGATCAGGTCGTCATGCACGCCGGCGGTGCGATCTTCGTGCACGATCGCTTCCGGATCGGGGCTGACCTCCCGGTCGTGCTCTTCCAGGACGGCGAGGACCTCGCGTCGATCGCCACGACCGTCCGGACCCCGAACAAGCCCGCGTTCGGCGACCTCCGAATCACCGGCGATGTCCGCATTCTAGGCAGTTACGGCGCGCCGATCGGCGCCGCGCTCGGAGCGCAGGTGTACGTGCCTACGGGGACGCGCTCGCTCTTCACGAGCGACGGCACCGTCCGCGTCACGCCGCGGCTGCTCGTCGCCGGGGACTTCGAGGGCTTCGTTTATGCGGCAAAGCTCGGCTTCGCCTACCGCCCTCTCCACGCGACGTTCGAGGGCCGGCCTCTCGGCAGCGAGGCCATGCTCTCGCTCGCGTTCGGGGTGAAGGTGAACGACCGGTTCGTCTTTGGTCCGGAGCTCGCGGGGAGCACCGTCGTCACGGGCGGAGATCGCGCGTTCCGAACGCGCAACACTCCGCTCGAGGTGCTCCTCGGAGGGCACGTGATGCTCGGCGAACACTGGAAGGTCGGAACGGCGATCGGTCCTGGTCTCACGCGCGGTGACGGCAGCCCGTCGATGCGCGTCCTCTTCTCGTTCGAGGTCGTGCCGGACATCTGCGTGGATCCCGACGGCGACGGGATCTGCTCGGATGCCGATGCCTGTCCGGCCGTCGACGGGCTCCCCCAGAACCACGGGTGCCCGGCCGATCGCGACTACGACGGCTTCAACGATCCGGACGACGCCTGTCCCGACGAGGCCGGAGGGCGCACCCACAACCCCAAGACGGCAGGGTGCCCGGATCGCGACTACGACGGCGTCGCCGACAAGGAGGACGCGTGCCCCGAGGTCGCCGGCGTCGTGACCGACGACCCGAAGACGAACGGCTGTCCGACGGCCGAGCCCGCGCCGACACCCGCGCCCGCGCCCACGCCCGCGCCCACGCCCGCGCCCGCGCCCGCGCCCACGCCCGCGCCCGCGCCGAAGTAGCCCTCAGAAGGCGTGAACGAGCGTCGGCCCGACGAGTATCGAGATCACCGACGACCTGAACACGCGGTGCCCCTGCGGAGCGAGCTCGTGGGGGATCGGGTGCCCGAGGACCTCACCGGTGAGGCGCAGCGCGAAGTCGAAGGGCAGCGAGATGTGCTTCTCGAAACGTGCGCCGATCCCGACGAACAGCCACGCGTCAGCGGCATTCGCGGTGTCGACCGTGACGCGCGAGGCCAGCATGACCCCGCACGCCCACGCCCCACGAGTCCGCAGGCACGGCACGAACGAGGCGCCGATCAGGCTCGCGCGCACGGCGCGGCTCGCGGGCGCGTCGTAGCGCCCCTCCAGCCCGAGGGACCAGGCGCGCGTGGCGATCTCCGCCGAGACGCGCGTGCCGAGCGCCACCGCCGGCGCGATCCCGATCGCGAAGTGACCGCCGGCTCCGAGCGCGACGTGCGGGTAGTCGGTCGCCGCCGGCGACGCCTCCGACGCCTCCGACCCCTCCGACCCCTCTGAGGGTTCGGCGCCGAACGCCGTCGATGACAGAAGTACGATCGCGGCGCTGACCAGGATCATGGCGCGCCGCATATGCAAGAGCATCGCCGCGAACGCGGCTGACGTCACGTCGGGAAGTGACGGGGAGTCACTGGGGCGCAAGACCGCCCCACTGTGGCGGCGTTCATTGCCGCCCGACCAAGCCGACGCCCCGGCAGACGCGCGTGGGGGCACGCCGCGCCGTGGCTTGCTCCTTGCTGCTCCGCCGCTTCGATGAGCGCCATTGCATCGCCGCCCGCCTCGCCGACCACGACCGTCTATCTCGTCGCGATCGACGAATCGCCGTCCGCGGTGATGGTCCTCGACATGGCCTGTGGCCTCGGCACGACCCTCGGTGGCGCCGCAGAGCTGCACATCGTCCATGTCGTCGCGGCCGCGACGTCGGGTCTCGACGGAAACCCCGCCCTCGCGCAGGAGCTGCAAACCAACGGCAAGCTCGTGCTCGACCGCAGCGCGGAGCACGCGTCGTCACGTTTCAAGGGGAAGATCACCGGCCATCTCGCGGTCGGCGTCGCCTGGCGAGAGATCACGCAGCTCGCTTCGTACCTCTCCGCCGACCTCGTCCTCGTCGGCACCTCGGGGCGCACCGGAATCGCGAGGGTGCTCCTCGGCTCCGTCGCAGAGCAGGTCGTCCGCCACGCGGGCTGCCCCGTCGTGGTGCTCCGACCGAAGGATCATCATGTGCATGCCGAGATCGGCATCGAGCCTCCGTGCAACGACTGCCTCGCCGTTCAAGCATCGAGCGGGCGCACGAAGCTCTGGTGCGAGCGACACAGCACGCATCATCCGGCCGGGCACCTCCACTACGAGACGCCGCCGACGTTCGCGATCGGCTCGATGAACTTTCGCCCGTGAGCAGCTCCATGCGTACCGAAGCCTGGTTCGGCAGCTCTCTTGCGATTCTCGTCGGGCTCGGCGTTGTGTCCGCCTGCTCGGCGAACGACGCTTCGACCGCGACCTCCGCGTGTGCCGACGGCGTCCGGAACGGCGACGAGACCGGCATCGACTGCGGCGGCCGATGCGCGATCACCTGCGACCCGGTGACCGGCAACGCGCCGGGCGTCGACGCCGGCATGCCGATCCCTCCCACCGACGCAAAGGATGCTGGCACCGGCGCGCCGGACGCAGCCGACGCGCAGGCTCCAGCGCGCAGTGACGACGGACTCCAGAACGGCAGCGAGACCGACGTCGACTGCGGCGGAGCCGCCGCGCCGAAGTGCGCCGTTGGCAAGAAGTGCCTCGACGACGCCGACTGCACCGTCGCCTGCAACTACGCGAAGCGGTGCATCGACGCGCCGAGCTGCGCACCTCATCTCGGCGGCGACACGTGCGGCAAGGGCGAGGTCGGCGAGCCTGGTGCGCAGCACGAGAGCTGCTGTCGTTCGCTCACGGTCCCGGGGTACATCGATCCCGCGCACCCCGGCAAGACCGTCACGCTCGACAAGTACGAGATCACCGCGGGCCGGATGCGCGCGTTCATCGAGCAGATGGCGCGCGAGAACGGCGGCAACCCCAACGTCAAGGGTTGGATCGCGAAGCACCGTCCGCAGATCTGGGATCAAGCGTGGGAAGGGTTTCTGCCCTCCGACCTCGAAGGCGGGACGCAGATCATCGGACGGCGTCTGCTCGGCGATCCTCGTCCCGAGGACTCGGGCTCCAACGATCCGCCGGGCCCCGGCGTCATCCTGCCGCCCGCGACCGACCAGCTTCGGCACATGGGCACGAACTACCAGTTCGGCTCGGAGATCTACGTCGACCTCCATGGCAACAACTGCGCGACCTACGCCGGTACCTACGGATTCCCCACCTACTACTATCCCGCCAACATCCTGAGTCGTGACGGCCAGCTCCCTCGCGCAGACGGCGTGACGGCGACAGGGCAGCCGATCTCCGCCAAGGATCTCCTCGACGTGAAGTCGATGAACTGCGTCACCAACGCGATGCTCGCGGCCTTCTGCGCGTGGGACGGCGGACAGCTCGCGACGGACGAGGTCGTCGACTTCGTGACGCAGGCGCCCGCGTCGCTCGGCAACATCTCGGGCTGCGGCACGCAGATCGACGATCACGGAGAGCTGCTCAGCAACATCTTCGATCACACGATCCAGACGGGCGGGAGGTGTCCGGCGGTCGCGCTCGTGAATGCGACGTTCGACGCGGGAGATGCGCTCCCCGTCGCCGGCAGCCCGCTCAACGTGCACAACTACCACTACCCGGACACCGGCAACCCGTCCCACGACAAGGCCTGGCAGATTGCAGCGCCCGGCCGAGCGAGCCTGGCCGCGGCGGCGAACGGACAGCCCGCGGACGCGATTCGAATCAACGCGGGTGACGAGCCCTGGATGGACCTCCACGGCAACCTGAGCGAGTCCGTGCTCGACATGAGCGGTGCGACGTTCACTGGCGCCTTCGGGCTCAAGCACCGCGGCATCGGCTACGGGAGCTCGCGCTCGGATCTCAACGTCACGCTCATCAAGGGCGAGACCATCGTGCGCATCCAGCGCCCCGAGGCGAAGGCCGCCTTCGCGGGCGGTCGCTGCATGCGCTTCAAGTGACGCGCCGCTGACCGTCAGCAAAGCGGTGTCAGCTTCGTCCCGCGCGCGTTAGCGAACGAGCACCTGGCGTTTCACGCGGGAATATGGCTGCTCTCGAGCTGGCCTCGCTCGTGCATCGACGCACGCCGGCGATGAAGACCCACCGATTCTCCTCCGTGGTCGCAGCGAGCGTTCTCCTCTCCGTCTTCACCATCGGCGAGGCGGCGGCGGCGAAGCCCTTCGTCGTCATCGAGGACGTCGACGGGTCGATCGCCAAGGGCCGCTGGAAGACGATCGACGACGTGCAAGGGGTAGCCGACCCACTCGCCGACAAGTTCGCGGCTGAGACCGGCCAGAAGCCAGAGGTGCTCAGCGTCTGGAGCAACTTCGCGATGAACGGCAACGCCGTCGCGACCATCTTCGTTCCGTACGCGAACGACGTGTCGGGGATCGGCATCGACCCGGCCGGCTCTCCGAAGCCTCCGCTCCGGGCCGCGCTCCTCCACAACGACGTCACGCAGCTCGCGAGGCGTGCGACGACCGCCGGTGCGCCTTCCGTCGATGGGTTCGCGCGTTACCTCTTCCTCCTCGAGCTGTCGCACCTCTGGGGTCCTGCCCTCCGCTTCCCTGCCGACGCGGCGAACAACCTCACCGGCAAGGAGCTGATCGGCTTCGACTACCACTGGTCGTTCTGGATGGACGCGGGCGGCTCGCTCGCAGGCGGTAACAAGTGGAAGGACAACGGGGATGGTACGTACGCCGTCATCCCGCAGAAGCCGGGCGAGATGAAGTACTCGATGCTCGATCTCTACCTGATGGGCCTCGCGCAGCGCAGCGAGGTGTCTCCCTTCGGCGTTCTCTACGAGCCCGTCGTCCCGACGACGGTGAAGGATCCGTACGGTGGCGACCTCAAGCCCGCCTCGTTCCCGTGGTTCGGGGCCATACCTTTTACCGTGCAGGCGAAGCGGAAGACCGTGACGATCGACGACGTCGTCACGCAGAACGGTCCGCGCGTTCCGGCAAAAGGTCCGAGCGAGATGACGCTGGGCATCGTGCTCCTCGTGGCGAAGGGCACGACCGACGCGCAACGCCAGGCGCTCGAGGATGCGTTCACGCCGATCGCGAGCGATCTGGCGCCGGCCTTCCACGACGCGACGGGCGGACGAGGCACGCTCCGTCTCCTCGCTCCGCCGGAGCCCGTTCCCGAGGCCGTTCCGGAGGCGCCGCCCGCACCCGCGCCCGTCACACCGGCACCGGCGAGCGGTAGCGGTGACAGCGGATGCTCCGCGGCGCCCTCTCGCGCGGGCGGTGGAAGGATCTCGATCGCGAGCGCGCTCGCCCTCTGCATCGCGATCGCGCGACGCCGCCGCTCAGGGGGCAGGCGGCGGCGGGCGGCGTGAGGGTCGCGCCGAGGGCTCTTCACCGAGCCCCACGAGCACGTTCTCCAGCGCGCGCGCACGCGCGTGGAAGCGAGGCCGCCTCGAGTACGACGTGACGAGCGCACGAAGCGCGATCACGGCCGCCTCGCGCGAGTCCGCGAAGTGCGTGTTCGCGAGCTGACGCCACATCACCTTCTCGAGCGCGGCGGGCCTCCGGGCGAGGCCCTCCGCCGCGCGATACGCGAGCTCGTGCGACGTCGGGTTCGCGCGGAGAGCACGCAGGTAATAGGACACCGCAGCGCGGAACCGCCCGAGGCGCGCGCACGCGTCCGCGGCATCGGCCAGCGCGTTCCCGCGCGAAGCCTCATCCTTCGCGGAGAGGATGCGTTGCTTGGCCGCCTTGAGCAGAGCCGCGGACGCGCGCCCCGGTCCGCTCAGGACCGGCCGGAAGCGAAAGACCATGAATGCCGCGAAGGCGATGGCCGAGACGAGCAAGGGGGTGTGCCAGTCCAACGTGCGCGCAATGTAGCGGAATACGGCACGTCGAGTGTCCGTCATGGTGTCGTAAGTTGCACGCGCCCCCCGGATCCGGCAGGATTCTCTCGTGATGGAGCGCCCGTCGTCGCGATCGAGCCGCGCGCTGCTCGCGCTCGCAGCGCTGTTCGCCGTCGCCGTGGTGCCCAGCGTGGCGCTCGCGGACATCTATCACTGGAAGGACGCCGACGGCGTCGACCACTTCACGAACCGCCCCACCGCAAGCCCTGGCGCGAAGGTGTACCTGAAGGGCGGCCCCGCGCCGGCCCCGGCCGGGGCCAACACCGTTCGCCCGGGCGTCACC
>JANXVA010000132.1 GCA_025351875.1 Myxococcales bacterium
CTCCGCAACGTCGACCACCGCACGGACGTGTGGTCGCTCGGCGTCATCGCGTACAAGTGCCTGACCGGCCGCTTGCCCTTCGACGGGGAGTCGGTCGGCGACCTGCTCGTGAAGATCTGCACGGCCCCTGTGCCGATCCCCTCGCACGCCGTACCCGGTCTGCCGCAGGCCTTCGACACGTGGTTCATGCGCGCGCTGGAGCGCGAGCCGGAGCGTCGATTCCAGACCGTCGCCGAGCTCGCCGACAACCTCGCCTTCGCCGCCGGAATCGGCGGGCGTGGCCCCGCATCGCTGGGCGGCGGCGCCCCGATGTCGGCAACCATCGCTGCCTCCGGCGGCGTTGCTGGTGTGCCGTCAGCCGCGCACGGTCCCTATGGGAGCAATCCGGGCCCGAACAACGGAAATGCGCAGAGCATGGGCTCACGCACACCGCAGCCCGCCGGCATGACAGCGGCGCCGTTCACGTCGTCGTCACCGGTGCAGGGCGTCGCCACCTCGAAGTGGAAGTGGGTCGTCGTGCCCGCGCTCCTCGGTCTCGGCGTTGCGGCCATCGGCGGCGGCGTGGTCTTCGCGATGAAGCACAAGACCGGCACGACCGCTGGCGTCGGCGTCACGCAGCTCGCTGCCCCGGACAAGTCGGCCGCGGCGCCGCTCGTTGCGAGCGCCGAGAGCGCGCCGCCCCCACCCGCCTCGGCGGCCTCCGCGGAGACGCCGGCCCCGCCGCCTTCGAGCATCCAGGCAACTCCCCTCGCGAGCGTCAAGCCGACCCCCGGAAGCAAGCTCGTCGCCGGAAAGACCGGAACGAAGCCGACGACGGCGGCGGCTGCTAGCCCGGCCGCCCCGGCCACCCCCACGGGAGGCGCGGCGCTTCCGGCCCCCGGGACGCTACCGCCTCCGCCGGGCACTCAAGCGGTCGTGGGTGCCCCTGCGCACGCGCCGGCGACGATTCCGAAGAAGCCCGCGAAGAACGACCCCGGCGACCCCGGCTACTGACTTCGAGCCGCGAGGCGGACCGTCGCGGACACTCACGTGACGACACCGAGCACCTCGGGAGCTCGTGTCGTGTGACTCACACGACCGAAGCGCGTTGGGTTAGTCTCACGAGGCTTTCCGCCCCGGAGCGAGCTTCATGAAGACCCGTCCGCTTTCGCTTCCCTACGTTCTCGCGCTGGCACTGTTCGCCGCGCTGTCGTTCGTATCGCCCCGCGCGAACGCGCAGATGTCGGACACGGAGAAGAAGGCCGCCGCGCGCGCCGCCTACCAGGAAGGCGTGAAGCTCCAGGACGACGGCAAGTTCGCCGATGCGCTCGCGCGCTTCGAGTCCGCGCAGAAGCTCTTCGACGCGCCGACTCACCTGCTCCACATCGCCGAGTGTCAGGCGCTGACGGGTCGGCTCGTCGAGGCGTCCGAGACCTACGAGACGCTCTCCCACAAGACGCTCCCCGCAGGGGCGCCCGACGCGTTCACGCAGGCGCAGCAGCAAGGTCAGGCCGAGCTCCCGGCCCTGCGCGCACGCATCCCCTCGCTGCGCGTCACGGTGAAGCCGGGACCCCAGCAGGTGCAGAACCTCCAGGTGAACGTCAACGGCGTGACCATGCCGAACGAGCTCCTCGGCATCGCGCGGCCACTGAATCCCGGGACGTACCGCTTCAGCGCGCAAGCCGTGGGCTGGTCGACGGCGGCGCCAATCGACGTCCCGCTCGCCGAGAAGGAGCAGAAGAGCGTCGAGCTCACGCTCCAGCAGCTCGCGGGCGGCGGGGCCGCGGTGGTCGTTGCGCCAGGCCCGCCCAGTCAGGGCGCGCCGCCGCCGCCTCCGTACAATCCGAACCAGGACAGGGCCAAGCCGAAGTCGTCGGGCGGGCCGACCTCCGTCGGGATGCTCCTCGGCCTCCATGGCGGCGCGGTCATTCCCGCCGGCGAGGTCGAGAACAAAGTACCGGCGTCGGAGTTCGTGGGCGCCGGTGGCGGCGGCGGTCTCGATCTCTATCTGCGTGTCGCACGGATGCTGCTCATCGGCGCGGAGGTCGAATACGCCTCGCTCGGCGCGCCGAAGGATTCGAAGTTGGTGCCGCTCGGTAGCACCGTCGATGCGAAAGGATCCACCACCTACGTCGGCGTGAACCTCGGAATCATGCCCAACGTCGACAAGGTCTCCTTCATCGGGGACGTCGGCATCGGTTCGAGGTCCGCCGGCGTCAAGCTCTCGCAGAACGGCACCACGCTCGCGGAGGGGTCCGAGAGGGGCCTCGAGTTTGCGCTCAGCGCCGGGCTCTCCATCCCTGCGGGCCCGATCCGGATCGTCCCGAAGCTGGGGCTCGGCATCGGCTCGTTCAGCTCGTCGACGGACAAGCTGACGAACACGGACAAGGACATCCCGTCCGCCGACCGCGGGACGCACACGTTCATCTTCATCGGACTGGCCGCGTTCTACAGCGTCGACTTCGGCTCCAAGCCCGACTCCGAGTGACCTGAACTACCGGCGCGCCGCGCGCAGGACGACGGACGAGAATCGCGCTCGCGATCGAGACCGCCGCCCCATGAAGGGGGAGCTGGGACAACGAGGTACAAGGAATTACAAGTCGATGACAAAGGCGTCCCCCTCGGATGCCAAGCTCATCGACATGCAAGTTGCCTTGTGTTTCGCGTACTTCGCCGTGCTGCTGCTTCTGGCGATGTACGGAATTCACCGGTCGCACCTCGTCCTCACGTGCCTCCGCTACGCGAAGAAGCTCCGCATGCTCCGCGATGGCGCGCCGCGGCTCGCCCTGGATCGCGATCCGGCGACGCTGCCGCACGTGACGATCCAGCTGCCGCTCTACAACGAGGCCACGGTCGTCGCACGCCTCCTCGAGCAGACGGCGAAGATGGCGTACCCGCGCCACAAGCTCGAGATCCAGGTCCTCGACGACTCGACCGACGAGAGCCGCCAGATGGCGCGCGCGAAGGTCATGGAGCTCTGCGACGACCCGCCGCCCGCCTTCGAAGGCACGCGCTCCGACTGGGATGGCGAGCTCGACATGGTCTACATCCATCGCGTCGACCGCACCGGCTACAAGGCGGGCGCGCTCGACGAGGGCCTCAAGGTCGCGAAGGGCGAGCTGGTCGCGATCTTCGATGCCGACTTCGTCCCGGGCGAGACGTTCCTTCTCGATCTCGTCCCGCACTTCATCGGCGACGAGAACGTGAAGGTCGGCATGGTGCAGGCCCGCTGGGGTCACATGAACCGCGACGTGTCGTGGCTGACGCGCGTGCAGGCGCTGATGCTCGACGGTCACCACCTCGTCGAGAACCGTGCGCGTCACGCGGCGGGCTGGCTCTTCAACTTCTCCGGCACCGGCGGCATGTGGCGAAAGGATGCGATCGCCACGAGCGGTGGCTGGCAGCACGACACGCTCACCGAGGACCTCGATCTCTCGTACCGCGCGCAGATGGCCGGCTGGAGCGCCGTCTATCGCGAGAACGTCGTCTCGCCTGCGGAGCTCCCCGAGGACGTGAGCGCGTTCCGCGCGCAGCAGTTCCGCTGGGCGAAGGGCACCGTGCAGACGGCCCGCAAGCTGATGAAGCGCGTGATGACGTCGCCGGAGCTCACGCTCTCGCAGCGCGTCGAGGCGTTCTTCCACATGACGCCGCACTTCGCGTACCCGCTGATGGTGCTGCTGAGCGTCCTGCTCCTCCCGGCGCTCATCCTCATGCCGGCGACGAACACGGGGACGATGCTCCTCGTCGACCTCCCGCTCTGCATCGGCACGACGGGCTCGCTCCTCGCCTTCTACGCGATGGCCGAGGCCGCCCAGGGTCGCTCGCGCCTCAACGCACTGAAGACCCTCCCGGCGCTCCTCGCGCTCGGCGCGGGCCTCGCTCCGCACCTGTCGAAGGCGGTCTGGGAAGGCCTCCGCCACATGTCCGGTGAGTTCGTCCGCACGCCGAAGCAGGGCGCGGCCCACTCGTATCGCTACCGCGCGCGCGCCGACATCCCCACGGCCGAGCTCGTGCTCTGCCTCCTGTCGTTCGGGAGCGTCGTCGCGTCGCTGAAGACCGGCCACTGGTTCGCCACGCCGTTCGCGATGCTCTTCACGATCGGCTACGGCTACGTCGCCACGCTCGTCGGCGCCGAGCAGGTGGCTCGCCGCCGCGCGGCTCGGATCGCGGCAGCCTCGCCGGCCACGGCGGCCCTCGCGCGCGAGCTCCAGAGCATCCCTCCGGAGGCGCCCGTCACGGCCTCCGAAGAGCTCGCCGCCTGAAAATAGCCCAAAAACCCGCAGAGAATGGCCATGGCCGGGGAGAACCGGCCTGGCACTTTCTGCTGGCCGGCGTTCTATAAGCCGTTTACTATCCGATACCTGCGAGTGTTGGCGGGGGCCAAGAGCGTTTCTGGCTTCCTCTCTCCAGCGTCTCGCTCGACCGGGAAACCTTTTCGGGGGTGAGTGGCGATCATGACGAAGGCCGAGATCGTCCAGGCGCTGTACACGAGGGTTGGCGGCTTCTCGAAGAAGGAGTCGGCGGACATCGTCGATCTCGTCTTCGAGATGATGAAAGAGACCCTTGGGCGCGGGGAGAAGATCAAGATCAGCGGGTTCGGCAACTTCGTGTTGCGGGACAAGCGCCAGCGTCCGGGGCGAAACCCTCAGACGGGTGACCCGATCAAGATCAGCGAACGTCGCGTGCTCACGTTCAAGGCGAGCCAGATCCTGAAGCAAGCCTTGAACGCGAAAGAGAAAGAGAAAAACGGCGGCCCGAACCACGGCGCGAGCAACGGCTCGAACGGCGGCCCCGGGATGGCGGCGTCGGGCGCAGGCGCCACCAGTGTGGGTGTGCCGCTCGCGGCCGCTGCCAGTGAGTCTCCGAAGGAGTAGGCTGCGCCGCGATGAGTGCGTCAGCACTACCTTCGAAGCTCTTCTTTCGCATCGGTGAGGTGGCGAGTCTCGTCGGCGTCGAGCCGCATGTGCTCCGCTACTGGGAACGCGAGTTTCGTAGCATCCGGCCGACGAAGAGCGCGAAGGGGCAGCGCGTCTACTCGCGCAAGGACGTGGAGAACCTCCTCCGCGTTCGCGATCTCCTTTACCGCGACGGCTTCACGATCGCGGGCGCGAAGAAGCGCCTTCAGCGCGGCGTTGCCACCGACGCGGAGCCAGCCACGGACCTGCTCCACCAGTTCGATGAAGAGCCGGACTCGGAGACGACCGAAGCCGAGACCGCCGACGACCTCGAGGCTGATGCACGGCGCGACACCGAGGAAGAGGAAGAGGTCGTTCTCGGCGAACCGGCGAGCGGTCCGCGTTCCCTTCCCAGTGATGCGAGCGTCGAGGTTCGCGCCAAGCTGACGGCGCTGCGCCTGGAGGTCGAGAGCTTCCTCGACGAGCTCGACCGCAGCGCAGAGCCGTGAATGCTGGCTCCGTCGGTGGCCCTGCACCGCGAGCTGCCGCCGGGCTGGGTCGAGGTCGCCGCCGAGGTGCCGCGGCCGCCGATCGGCTCCAGCTCGACGTTCACCCAGTGGCAGGCGTGGCGTTCCCCCGCCACGAACGAGACGCTCCTCGTCGGCTGCGTGGCGACACCTATCCCCGGCTGGGTCGACGACATGCGGCCGACCGTCGAGGCACGGACGGTCAACGTGATGAACGCCTCCGTCGAGCGCGTCGTCGGTGCGCCGATCGAGACCCGCGATTGGGCAGGCGATTTCGGGCTCCGGCTCGTCGGCGCTCCCGAGGGATCGCCAGGGATCGGCATCGGCCGCACGTTCGTCGGGTGGGACGAGCACAACGTGCTCACGTGCTTCGTATCCTGCGCGTCTTCGAAGCATGACAACCGCGCGGATGTACAACGCATCTGCGACTCGAACGTGCGCGCGTCGCGCCTCGACGACGGGATGGCGCCCCCTCCCCCGGGGGTCGCGCTGCGGGCCGTGACGTGGGCGGTTCATCATCCCGCGACGTCGGTGCGATGGGCCGGCGTCGTCGTCTTTGCGCTCGGCGCCGTCGCCGTCGCCTCACGACGCAAGCCACGCTCGCGTATTTAGGACATTTCCTCGGTAGCCACGGGGCACCCCGGTTGTGTTAGAAGGTCGGCCCACATGGTCTTCCGCCGCCCTAGCTTGATCGCCGTTGCGCTCCTCGCCGGCGCTGGCGCGCTGTTTTCGCGGACCGCAGCCGCGCAGGCCCCCGCGCCCTCGGGCGATGCGCCCGCGCAGGCGCCCGGCCAGCAGCCGTCGGCCCCTGCCGCAGGTGGCGCAGCAGGCGTCGGCGCAGGCAGCGACAATCTCCTTCCGCAGGAGCCGGCAGGCCCGGCGGCGCCGATCACGGCGGGCGGTCCGCAGGTCGACCCGGCCGGCGACCAGGCGAAGCTCGTCAAGCAGGGCAGCGAGCGCCCGACGAACGACGGCACCATCGGCGGGCGCCCGTCCGAGATCTACAGCGAGGACTGGTGGGCGCACACGAGGCCCATCATCGAGCTGCACGGCTACTTCCGAACGCGCGGCGAGGTGTACCACAACTTCGCGCTCGGCCGCCCGTCGACGGCCAGCGACAACCAGAACCTGTGGCCGCAACCGCTCGACAACACGTACACGCTGCCCAACGGACAGCCGCGCCAGGTGCTCCTCTGCGGCGACAACCGCACGAGCGAGTGCAAGGACAACACGCAGTCGACGGCGAACCTGCGCCTCCGCCTCAATCCCGAGATCCACATCTCGGACAACCTGCGAATCATGTCGCAGATCGATCTCCTCGATAACCTCGTCCTGGGGTCGACTCCGGACGCCTACTCACTCAAGCCGCGCGTCTACGATCCCAAGAACACCACCGCGACGAGCGGCAACGGCTACGCCCCCGGCGTCAACGGCTACAACGGCTACGCACCGCTCGGCGCGTTCTCGACGACCCAGGGCCCGCCCACCGCAGGCGTGAACGGCTACCGGAACTCGATCGACGTCACGCGCGCGTGGGCCGAGTACCTCACGCCCCTCGGCCAGATCCGCTTCGGCCGTATGCCCAGCCACTGGGGTCTCGGCATGCTCGTCAACTCCGGTGACGGCATCGATCACGACTACCAGTCGAACGCCGACCGGATCATGTTCGTGTCCGGCATCAAGTCGATGGACCTCTACTTCGGTGGAGCCTGGGACTTCGTGTCGACCGGCCCGACGAACGCGTCGCCGTACGACCTCTACGGCGGACAGCCGTACAACACGTCGAACCTCTCGAACGTGAACCAGTGGGTCGCCTTCATCGCGAAGCGCACGAACCCCGAGCTGCAGCGCCTCAAGCTCGCGCGCAACGAGCTGGTCCTCAACGGCGGTCTCTACACCGTCTACCGCTCGCAGCTCATCGACGTGACGGCGGGTCAGAACCCGAACACGATCGACTCGAGCTCGACGGGAAACAACAACGGCCAGGAGCGCCGAGGCGCCGAGGCGCTCATCCCGGACGCGTGGGTGCAGCTCCTCTACCAAAAGTTCCGCATGGAGGCCGAGCTCTCGACGATCTGGGGCTCGGTCGAGAACTCGCCCGCGAGCGCCAAACGCACGCAGATCCGCCAGTGGGGTCTCGCCACACAGACCGAGCTCCGCGCCGTCGAGGACAAGCTCCGCGTGAACTTCGGCTTCGGTTGGGCCAGCGGCGACCCGCACGTCGAGGGCCTCAACCCGGGGCCGAACGGCCTGCAGGTCCGCCAGAGCGAAGGCGCGATCCGGACCTTCCGGTTCCACCCGTCCTACCAGGTCGACTACATCTTCTTCCGCAAGATCATGACGCGCGTCGAGGGCGCTTACTACTTCCGCCCCAGCGTCGAGTACGACTTCGTCCGGAACCCGAACGGCCAGAAGTTCGGCGGCGGCGCTGCGATCATCTGGAGTCGCGCGAGCGAGTTCGCGCAGACACCCGGCAACAAGCGCGACCTCGGTGTCGAGCTCAACCTCCAGGTCTATTACCAGGCCAAGGACGGCTCGCTGAACGACGACCCGAACAAGATGGGCGGCTTCTACACTGCCCTCCAGTACGGCGTGTTCTTCCCGCTCGGCGGCCTCGACTACCTCCCCGGTGAGTCGACCGGTCCGTCGGTCCCGGCGAACGTGAACTTCGACCTGTCCACCGCGCAGACGGTCCGGCTCCTT
Organism: Myxococcales bacterium; assembly: GCA_025351875.1. Lineage (GTDB taxonomy): Bacteria > Myxococcota_A > Polyangia > Polyangiales > Polyangiaceae > Labilithrix. Next base: position 8,105 of record JANXVA010000132.1, read on the forward strand.
CTCGGCGTGATGTTCTGATCGCTTCGGCTCTTGTAGGGACGGCCCTTTTCGCTAGCTTGGCCTCCATGCTCGCGAGCCTCGACCGCGCCGGCCGTTTCTCGTTCGGCGCCACGCTCGCGCTGGCGCTCGCGTGCGTCAGCGGGTGCACCTCGGCGTCGGGCGAAGTGAAAGGCGGCGATCCCCGCCCTGGCTACGACGCCTCCGCGCCGGAACCGCTGCGGGTGCCCATCACCGAGCCCACCTTCGCCGACGCGGCGCCGACGACCTGGCGCGGCCTCTACCGCGACTTCTTCGGCCGGAGAGCGCAGGCGAGCTGCGCGGGCAACGGAACATGCCACGACACCGCCGACCGCCCGGGCGCGACACAGTCCCACTTCGTCTGCGGTGACGTCGACCAGTGCTGGCAGAGCCTCCGCACGGCGAAGGACACCGACCCCCGCGTGAGCGTACGCTCGCTCGTCGAGGAGTCCGACGTCGCGAAGCCGGCTGGCGCCTACCTCTTCGCGGTGATCCGTTACCGCACCGCGGACGGCCTGGCCGTCGAGAATCGCGGTATGCCTCAGCTCCCGCGCGATTACGCCTTCATGCCGGCCGCGATCGACCGTATGCAGGCGTGGATCGCGTCGGGAGCGAAGAACGACTAGCGCCCGAGGCATCGATCCATCATGGCCAAGCTCCTCATCGTCGACGACCAGCGCAACATGCGCACGACGCTCGCGATGATGCTTCGCGGCGCAGGCTTCGAGGTCGACGAGGCGCAGAACGGTGAGGAGGGCTCGGAGCGCGGTGGCGCCGGCGCGTACGACGTCGTGCTCACCGACTTGCGCATGGGCTCGAAGGACGGCATCGACGTTCTCCGCGCCGTGAAGACCGCGCAGCCGATGACCGAGGTCATCGTCATGACCGCGTATGGCACGATCGAGAGCGCCGTCGAGGCCATGCGCTTCGGCGCCTTCGACTACATCCAGAAGCCCTTCACCGAGCAAGAGCTGCTCGTGAAGGTCGGCAAGGCCCTCGACAACCGCCGCCTCGCCAGCGAGGTCGCGCTCCTCGCCGTCGAGTTCAAGGACCGTTACAAGTTCGAGAACATCGTCGGCCGCTCGCGCTCCGTGCGCGAGGTGCTCGGCCGTATCGTCCGCATCGCCCCGACGGACGCCATCGTCCTCATCACCGGCGAGAGCGGCACCGGCAAGGAGCTGGTCGCCAAGGCCATCCACGCGAACAGCAAGCGGTCGGACCGCATGTTCGTGCCGGTCAACTGCGCTGCCATCACGGACACGCTCCTCGAGAGCGAGCTGTTTGGTCACGCCAAGGGGTCGTTCACGGGCGCCATCGCCGCGCGCAAGGGGCTCTTCGAGGAGGCCGACGGCGGAACGTTCTTCTTCGACGAGATCGCGGAGACGTCGCCCGCCTTCCAGGCAAAGCTCCTCCGCGTCATCCAGGAGAGCGAGATCCGACGCGTCGGCGAGAACAAACCGATCCAGGTCGATGTCCGGATCATCGCGGCGACGAACCAGGATCTCCTGACGGCGATCGCCGAGAAGCGCTTCCGCCAGGATCTCTACTACCGCCTCAACGTCGCGCGCTTTCAGCTCCACGCGCTGCGCGAGCGGCGCGAGGACCTTCCCGATCTGCTCTCGTACTTCATGGAGAAGTACAACAAGAAGATGGGCACGAAGGCCCGCCTCGACGAGGGCGTGCTGGAAGCCCTCAATACGTACGACTTCCCTGGCAACATCCGCGAGCTGGAGCACATGATCGAGCAGGCCGTCGCGCTCGTGCAGAACGGCGTCGTCACCCGTGATGACGTCCTCCCCGAGGCTCGCCCGGCCGAGGGCGGCAACGTACGCTCCGGGCGCACCCTCGCGGACGTCGTCGATCTCGCCGAGCGCCAGGCCATCGAGGGCGCCCTCCGCGACTGCGACGGAAGCCGCGAGAAGGCCGCTGAGCTGCTGGGCATCTCGGCGACCACCTTGTGGCGAAAGATGACTCGCCTCGGCATCGTGTACGACGCGCGCGGCTGACCTCCAGCTGCGCAACGTCGCCGCTGGCGCTAGCTCCGCTGCCGATGCGGCGGTTCAGGGTTGAAGTCGGGGCCTTCATTTCTGAAACGATGGGGCGACGCTGGGCACGCGAAGTGCCGTGATTTACAGCGTACAGCGCTGGCCCCGGGCTTGCTAAGGCTGGGTTTGCCGTGCAAACCATCCTCCTCGTGGACGCTCCTGATGGGGATGCCTCGCTGCTCGCGAGTGCCCTCCGTGTGGAGGGCTTCCGTGTGGTCCTCGCCAGCTCCGCCAGCGAGGCCCGAGCCGGCCTGGCCGACGAGCCCGTCGTCCTCGCCCTCGTCGACCTGATGCTGCGGACGGACGCCGGGACGAACGGCCTCGAGCTCGCGCGCGAGATCAAGCTTGGCTACCCGCTGGTGCGGGTCCTGCTGACCAGCGCGTATTACCTCAGCGAGCGCCAGCTGGAGCGGGCGGACTGCGGTGTCAGCGGTTTCATCCCGAAGCCTTACGACATCGGCGAGGTCGTGAGCTTCGTCCGTGCAAAGGTCTCGGGGCCTCCGAGCTCGCGTCGCCTGTGGCATGCGGAGGAAGGCTCGGGCGTCTCGCCCGTCCTCGGGACGAGCAGCGTGCGCCCGGCCGCGGGTGAGCGCGTCCGGCGCTGACCCGCTCCGTGCTATGGCAGGGCCATGCGCGTCGAGCAGTTCGATTACGCGTTGCCGCCAGAGCTGATTGCGCAGGCGCCCGCGCCCGAACGCGAGCAGGCGAGGCTGCTCGTGGTGCCGCCGAACGGCGGGCCGGCCCTCCACTCCTCCATCGCCGAGCTCGCTGAGCAAATCGCCCCCGGCACCCTCATCGTCGTGAACGACACGAAGGTACTCCCCGCTCGGATCCTCGGAACGAAGGAAGGAAGCGGCGGGAAGGCGGAGGTGTTCCTCGTGCGAAAGATCGCGGACGTCGACAACGGCGCCGGCGAGCCGAGCCAGCGATGGCGCGCCCTCGCGCGAGCCTCCAAGGCCCTCCGCCCCGGAACGCGCATCGTGAAGGAGGCGCTGGTCATCGAGTTCGAGGGAAAAGCCGAGGACGGCCTCTTCGAGGTTCGCCTCTGGACGCGCGACGGGTCGCCCATCGACGCCGCGCGCTCGAGCGCAGGCCAGGTCCCCCTCCCTCCGTACATCAAGCGGGAGGTCTCGCCCGAGGACGCGCACCGCTACCAGACGGTCTTCGCGCGTGCCGAGGGTGCCGTGGCCGCGCCCACCGCCGGGCTCCACCTCACGCAAGCCCTCATGAAGCGGCTCGAATCGCGCGGATGCGAGATCGCAACGTGTACTCTGCACGTCGGCCTCGGCACGTTCCAGCAGGTGACCGTGGTCGATCTCGACGACCATCCCATGCACTCCGAGTACTTCGAGGTGACTCGCGCCCTCGCCGCCGCCATTGCACGCGCCCGTGACCGCGGGGCTCCCGTGCTCGCCATCGGCACTACCGTGGTGCGTGCTCTCGAGTCCGCATCGGATCGCGATCGGCCCGGACACGTCCGCGCTTGCGCGGAGGAGACCCGCATCCTGATCCAGCCTGGCTACTCGTTCACCGTCGTCGACCGACTGCTCACGAATTTCCACCTACCGAAGTCGACGCTGCTTGCGCTGGTCTGCGCCTTCGCCGGCACCGCGCGCGTGCTGGAGATCTACGCGGAGGCCGTGAAGGAGTACTACCGCTTCTTTTCGTACGGGGACGCGATGCTCCTCGACCGGAGCCGCGCGGCTCGATGACGGCGCCGCGCACCCCTGGTTTCGCGTTCCGCGTCGTCGCCGAAGACGGGCACGCGCGCACCGCGGTCTTCACCACGCCGCATGCGGAGGTCGAGACGCCCACGTTCATGCCCGTCGGCACGCAGGGATGCGTGAAGGGCCTGACACCGGACGAGGTCGCGGCGACGGGCGCGCGCATCGTGCTCGGGAACACGTATCACCTGTGGCTGCGGCCGGGCCCCGAGGTGGTGGCGGGTCAGGGGGGACTCCACGGTTTCTCGCGGTGGCCCTACGCGATGCTCACCGACTCCGGCGGCTTCCAGGCCTTCTCGCTCGGGTCGGGGGCGACACCCGGCAAGGCGCCGCTCGTGAAGCTCGACGAGACGGGGTTCACGTTCCGCTCGCACCTCGACGGATCGAAGCACGAGCTCACGCCCGAGGAGGCCGTGCGCGTGCAGGGGCTTCTCGGTGCCGACATCCAGATGCAGCTCGATGTCTGTCCACCGGGCGAGTCGGGGCGCCCCGCGGTAGAGGCGGCCGTCGCACGAACGACCCGATGGGCGGCTCGAGCGCTCGCCGCGCCGCGTCCCGAGCGCCAGGCACTCTTCGGAATCGTGCAGGGTGCATGCTTTCCCGACCTGCGCCGCCGACACGCGGAGGAGCTCGCGGCCCTCGAGGTCGACGGAAAGACCTTCGATGGGCTCGCGCTGGGTGGCTTCTCCGTGGGCGAGCCCATCCCGCGAATGTACGAGACGCTCCACGAGGTCGCTCACCTCGTCGATCCCGAGCGCCCTCGCTACTTGATGGGCGTCGGAACGCCACGCGATCTCCTCGAGGCCATCGACTGCGGAGTCGACATGTTCGACTGCGTCCTTCCGACACGGAATGCGCGGAACGGGCAGGCGCTGACGCGGTTCGGTCGCGTCGTGATCAAGCAAGCCCAATGGCGCGACGACAAGCGCCCCATCGACGCAGGGTGCAGCTGCCCATGCTGTCGCGGCGGCTACTCGCGCGCCTACCTCCGCCACCTCTACCTCGCCGGGGAGATGACCGTCTTGCGGCTGCTCAGCGTGCACAATCTCCACTGGTACGGCGAGCTCGTCGCCGGGGCGCGTGCGGCCATCCGCGCAGGCACGTGGGCGTCCTACAAGGCGGCGACGCTCGCGCGCCTCGACGCCGGCGAATAGGGCCGAGAGGCGATTTTGGCGCGGGGCCGCGGAACCCTATACGCTGAGCTCAAGCGATGGCGGAGGACAAGAAGCAGATCGGGCGCATCCTCCTCAAGCGCAAGCTCATCTCCCCCGACGAGCTCGAGAAGCAGCTCGAGAACCAGCGCCACGCGAGAGACGGCGTGCCCCTTGCCTCGCGCATCGCGGCGAGCGGCGCCGTCGCGGAGACAGACGTGCTGCGAGCGCTCTCCGAGCAGTTCGGCGTCCCCGGCATCGATCTCAACCAGATCGCCATCAAGATCGCGCACCTCGACCTCGTCCCGCGCGAGGTCGCCGAGTCGAGCCGCATCTTGCCGGTGCTCGCTCGCGACGACCGCCTGTTCCTCGCGATGGCGAACCCGCAGGACAAGCGGGTCATCGACGAGCTCGAGTTCGTCACCGGGCGTCGTGTCTATCCCTACGTCGCGATCACGAGCACGCTCGAGCGGACGATCCGTGCGGCCTACGACGCGAAGGAGCTCGGCGAGCCTCACTACGCCGCCCCCGCGGCGCCAGCCGGAGCGCTCGAGCGTCTCGGTGTCGATCGCGGCGAGGCCGAGGATGGCCAGTACCTGACAGCCACCGGCGCCCTCACCGGTGAGCGCAACAGCGTTGCGCCGGGCGCACCGTCGGTCGTGATCGACGAGCAGATCGAAGGCGTCGCCGCCGAGGCGAACATCGAACAGAGCGATCTCGAGCCGCTCGACGAGGAGGTCTCCAAGGTCTCGATGCTGTCGGCCGAGCTACGCAGCGCCGCCGGAATGGGGCCGGCGCCCGCGGGCGGAAGCGGCAAGAAGATCCTCGTCGTGGACGACGAAGAGGACATTCGCAAGCTCGTGCGCCGGCTCCTCGTCGACAAGGGGCACCAGGTGATCGAGGCTGACCGCGGTCTGCTCGCTCTCCGGATGGTCAAGGAGGAGACGCCCGACCTCATCCTCCTCGACGCGATGCTGCCGGAGCTCCATGGCTTCGACATCGCGAAGCGCCTCAAGGACAGCGACAAGTATGGCTCCATCCCGATCCTGATGATGAGCGCGGTCTATCGCGGCTGGCGCATCGCCGCAGACCTGAAGGCGAACTACGGCATCGAGGACTACATCGAGAAGCCGTTCCGTATCGCCGACATCCTCGCCAAGGTCGCGCACCTCCTCGCGCGTGCCGACGGCCTTCCCTCCACCGTCGATCCCGAGCAGATCAGCCGCAACGCCGCCAAGTACCTCGAGGACGGCATCGCGGCGTACAAGGCCGGGGAGATCGACATGGCGATCTCGATGCTGCGGAAGGGCATCAGCGTCGACCCTCTCGCCTACCGGCTCAGGTACCACCTGGCGCTGATCTACGGCAAACAGGGCCAGATCTACGACGGCATCACGGAGCTCGAGCGGGCCGTCGACCTCAATCCGAAGCACTTTCCGGCGCTCAAGAACCTGGCGGTGCTCTACGAGAAGGCCGGCTTCCGCCACAAGGCAGTCGAGATGTGGGAGAGGTGCGTGCACGTCGCGCCCGATCCAGAGACCCGCGAGTCGATCAAGAGCCACCTCTTGAAGCTTCTCTGAAAACGCCAAAACTTCAGGGCCTCGCGAGCGTCTGAGACACATCCTCCCGAAGGTCGGCTAGTCTCCTGAGGCGGTGGGTACCCTTTGAAGTTTCTCTGCGACAACTGCAAAGCCAAGTACCAGATCGCCGACGAGAAGGTGGCGGGCAAGACTGTCCGTATGAAGTGCCGCAAGTGCGGCCACCAGATCGAGGTGCGGGCTGCCGTCACCGAGACGAGCGTCTCGACGTCACCGCCGGGCGCGCTGGGGGCGAGCGGCTCCGAGGCTCCGCGCGCAATGGCAAAGAGCAGCCTCGCGACGAGTCTCTCGGCAGCGAAGCCGCGCGCACCGATGGGCCAACCTCAAGCACCCGCGGCGAGCGCGCTCGCTGGCGCGTTTCAGCGGACCGTCCAGGACGCGCCTCAATCGGTGCCGTTCGGTCAGCAGGGCGGCTCGCCGATCGAGCTGAGCGTCACCGACGAGTGGTACGTCGCGATCAACGGCGTGCCGGTCGGGCCGGTTCGGCTCTCCGAGTTGCGCAGGAAGGCGGCGTCGGGCGCCGTCACGGAGGACTCGCTCTGCTGGCAAGAGGGCCTCGAGGAGTGGCGGCCGGTCCGTAGCATCCCCGAGCTCGCCGCGATCGTCCGCGAAGCGGCGCAAGGCAACCGTCCTTCGCTCGTCTCGCCGCCCGTGAACGAGGGCCGTGCCTCGAGCCCGCCGCGCCCGCCGGTGGCTCAGCCGCCGCAGGCGCCGCGCCCGTCATCCCCTTCCCGAAGCCCCGAGCCGCCTCGCCCTGCGGCGCCGATGTTCGAATCGCGGCCGCAGGGTCCGTCGCGGAGCAACGTCGTTCCCCTCCGTGTCGCGGCGAACGAGCTGCGCAACCTCGATGATGCGCCGCCGATCACGGCTCCCCTCAGTGGAGGAGCGGGAGGCGCGGCTGCGTTCGCGCCGGCCTTTGCTCCGCACGCGGTGCCCAGCTTCGCCCCACCACACGTGCAGGCCGCTCCGCACCCGCCTGCGCCGCTCGCGATCAGCGATCCGTTCGCGGTGCCGCCCGGGCCTTCGGCTCCCTCGGCCTCGTTCCTGGCGGCACCTCCGCCGTACGCGGCTTCGCAGCCGTCGATGCAGTCGATCGCATCCATCGGGTCGTTCGAACCTGCGCTGCCGCAGCAAAAGCGCGGCGTGCCTCTCTGGTTCTGGCCCGTCCTTCTCTTCACCGGCGTCTTCGGCGTGTCGGCCGCGGTCCTCGTTTTCCGACAGCCGCCGCAACCGGCGCGCGGCGTCATCCCGACGCCCGCGACGGCCGTGACTCCGACGACGACCGCCGAGGCGAGGAACGACGTGCCTTCGCCTCCCCCGCCCGCCGAGCCGACGACGTCGGCAAGCGCGCCGACGGGCAAGGTCGCCGTTGCGACGGGGCCCAAGGGCGGCGGCGGTGTCGCGGCACCCGTGCCGGAGAAGAAGGGCATCGATCTGGGCGGCCTCGTCCCGGGTGCGGGCGGCCCGAACGTCGGTGGGGGCTCGGGCGCAGGCGCCGCTGGCGGTGGCGGCCTCGACTCGAGCTCGATCGAGCGTGTGGTTGCCTCGCACCGCACCGGGGTGAAGCGCACCTGCTGGGAACGCGGCGGCGCGGACCAGAAATCGAGCGTCAACGTGCTCGTGAGCGCGACCGTCGCGCCGGACGGAAGCGTCGCGGGAACGTCATCGAGCGGCGACGATCCGGTCGTCGGGAAATGCATCGAGGGCCAGGTTCGGACCTGGAAATTCAATGCTCCTGGCTCGACCACGACAGTGAACATCCCGTTCAAGTTCGTCCGCCAGTAAAGGGCACGCATCGACACGCAACTCGCGCGGTGGATGGCCGACGGGGTGCCACGTGAATCCCGTGCGTCGCGTCCTGGTCCTCGCGTTCGCTGCCCTCACGGCGGCACCGTTTGCGGCGAGTCCGAGCGCCGCGCGCGCGGACGAAATTGCCCCTGAGCTCGAGACGCTCGAGCTCAGGCAGAAGGCGGAAGCCGAGACGAAAAAGCTCGTGGCCGGCCTCTCACCGCCGGACCAGCGCCGGCTCGCTGGCGTGTACCTCGCGTTCGACTCGAGCCCGAGCGACCCGAGCGCGATGGTCGCCTGCGACGATGACGGCGACTACGTGATCGTCCTCTCCGACGCGATGCTGCGGCTCGTCTCCACCGTCGCGCGAGCCCAGAGCTACGACGAGGCAACCAGGGGCCGCAACGTGGAGGACTATGCCGCGTTCATCGCGCGCGTGCAGGTCCCCGGGAGGCGCCTCCTTCCTCCGCCTCCCGGCTTCTTCACGGGTCAGCTGTCCGGGGCGACCCACGACACACGGCTCCGCGAGGCGCTCTCGTTCGTCATCGCGCGCGAGCTGACGCACCTCCGCGGGGGTGACCTGGTCTGCGCGCACCCGACCGCGACGCACGAGGCCGGCGACGACGCGTGGACGAGTAGCGAGCAACGTCGCGCGATCGAGGGCGCAGCGAGCATCTATCCGGGCCGCGCCGTGCAGCGTGACGTCGAGGCGACGACGCGAATCCTCGACGCGGGCCGAAGCGAGGATGGCGCCCTCGGCTTGCTCCGCTTCTTCGCGCAGCTCGAGGTCGAGCGCGCGGTTCACACCAGCCGCTTCGTGCCCACCTACCTCGCGCAGCATCCCGCCTCGGCCCAGCGTGCGGCATCGGTGCTGAGTGCGGCCCGCAATCATCGCGCCGAATGAAGGCTGGCGTCGCGCAAAGGCGCGCATGAGGAGCAGGGGTTCGAGCAACTCTGTCGGGCCGTGGCCGACGTGATGAGCATGAGATACGAGCTCGCCCACCCCGACTATCCGAAGGCGCTTCGCGCTCTCCCCAATCCACCTGCCGTGCTCACGACGAGCGGCCTGTTCGAGCCACGGCGGGCGATTGCGATCGTCGGTTCGCGGCGCGCCGGCGAAGAGGCCTGCGGCTTCGCCCACGATCTCGCGTTCCAGCTCGCCTCGGCCGGGGTCGTCGTCGTCTCGGGAGGCGCCGTCGGCGTCGACGCCGCCGCCCATCGCGGTGCGCTCGAGGCAGGCGGCACGACGTGGGTGGTCAGCCCGACCGGGCGACGTCGCCTCTATCCGACGGTCCATCGGTCGCTCTTCGACGAGATCGCGAGCTCGGACCAGAGCCGGATGATCTGGCCGTTCGACGACGACACCCCGAGCTGCAGGGAGAACCTCCTCTACAGGAACGGCGTGCTGGCGGCGCTCTCCGAGGCGCTCGTCGTCATCCAGGCCCACCACCAGTCCGGCTCCCGGAACGCGTGCGGGTGGGCGCGCGACCTCCGGCGCCCGGTCTGGGCGATGACGGCTGCGCCCTGGATGCTCGCCTTCTGCGGCGGGTCGAGCGACATCGAGCTCGGGCTAGCGCAACCGCTGTGCTCGGCGCGGCAGCTCCTCAAGGCGCTCGGACTCGGTCACCCCGTCGAGGCGCCGCAGCTCGCCCTCGCCCTCCCCACGAGCGGCCGAGCTAGAGCCAATGTACGAATTCCTGAGACCCCTCCCGGGCCCCCCACGGAGGAGGTCCTGACGCCGGAAGAAAACGTAGTATTTTCAGCACTTTCAAGGACCCCGCGGCACATCGATCAGATCGTCGACCAGACGGGTCTCCAGGTACCCCCCGTCGTAACGGCGCTCTTGACGCTATCCCTCAAGGACGTAGTAGTAGAGGGCCCTGACGGGTTCTATCGCCGCAGATTGGCGAGATAACCCAGCAGGACTATTCGCTTCTTTGACAGTACTACGGGCACACTGAGGGGTTCCGATTTCGAGCTCCTCGGGCGGCCGCGCAACGCGGGGGCATCAAACAACGCATGGGCAAGACACTCGTCGTCGTCGAGTCTCCGGCGAAGGCCAAGACGATCAAGAAGTACCTGGGCGCGGGCTATGAGGTCCTTGCCTCGAAGGGTCACGTCAAAGATCTGCCCAAGAAGATGGGCATCGACTTCGAGAACGGCTTCAAGGAGACCTACGAGGTCGTCCCCGGTAAGGAGAAGGTCCTCGCCGAGCTCAAGCTTGCTGCGAAGGACGCCGACGACATCCTCCTCGCCACCGACCCCGATCGCGAAGGCGAAGCCATCGCGTGGCACCTCGCCGAGGAGCTGACGGGCAAGCCCCTCAAGGCCAAGCGCGTCGAGTTCCACGAGATCACGAAGAACGGCGTGCTCAAGGGCGTCGCCTCCCCCCGCGCCCTCGACAAGAACCTCTACGACGCGCAGCGCGCTCGACGCGTCCTCGACCGCATCGTTGGATACGATGTGTCGGCGCTCGTCTGGTCGAAGCTCGCCTTCGGGCTCTCTGCCGGCCGCGTGCAGAGCGTCGCGCTCCGCTTGATCGTCGACCATGAGCGCGAGATCGAGGCGTTCGTCCCGGTCGAGTACTGGAACATTGGCGCGCAGCTCGCGAAGCTGGTGAAGGCCAACGGCGGTGGCCCGAAGAAGGTGCCGTTCGCGACACGCCTCTCCCAGGAAAACGGCAAAAAGCTCGAGGTCACCGACGGCACCACTGCCGCCCGCGTGAAGGCCGATCTCGACTCTGCGACGTTCCGCGTCGCCAAGGTCGCGACCTCCGAGCGCAAGCGGAAGCCCTACGCGCCGTACACGACGAGCAAGCTCCAGCAGGATGCCGTCAACCGCCTCGGCTTCGGGGCGAAGCGCACGATGCAGGTGGCGCAGGGCCTCTACGAGGGCATCGACCTCGGCAAGGAGCTCGGCACCGTCGGTCTCATCACGTACATGCGGACCGACTCCACGCGCGTCTCTCCCGAGGCGCTGCAGGGAGCGCGGGACTACGCGACGGAGAAATACGGCGCGGACTCCATCCCCAAGGAGCCGAACGTCTTCAAGTCGAAGAAGAACTCGCAGGACGCCCACGAGGCGATCCGGCCGACGTCTCTCGACTACCCGCCCGACACGGTGCGCAAGCATCTCAAGGACGAGCAGTTCAAGCTCTACAAGCTGGTCTGGGAGCGCTTCATCGCAAGCCAGATGAAGGACGCGATCTTCGACCAGACGTCGATCGACATCGAGGCAAAGGCGAAGGCGAGCTCGTACATGCTCCGCGCCAGCGGTCGCGTGCTCAAGTTTGCGGGGTGGCTCGAGGTCTACGGCGCGGGTGTCGAAGGCGAGGCCCAGGCCGGCGCCGAGGAGCCCGACGACAAAACTGCGGAGGGGGCGGCGAAGGCCGAGGAGCCCGCCGAGGGCGAAGCCTCTCTCCCCGAGCTGAAGGAGGGCGACACCCTCGAGCTCGTCGCTCCGCCCGGCGTGCTCGCCGAGCAGAAGTTCACGCAGCCGCCGGCGCGCTACAACGAAGGCTCGCTCGTCCGCGAGCTCGAGGAGCGCGGCATCGGCCGCCCCAGCACGTACGCCGAGATCATCAGCAAGGTGCAGGCGCGCGACTACGTCGAGAAGGTCGACGGTCGCTCGTTCCGCCCCACCCTGCTCGGCAAGATGGTCGTCGACGGCCTCCTCCGCAGCGAGCTCGAGTTCATGGACCCGACGTTCACGTCGAGCATGGAGCAGGAGCTCGACGAGGTCGAAGCCGGCAACGAGGAGCGCACCGTTCTCCTCTCGCGCTTCTACAAGAAGTTCCGCGAGCAGCTCGAGAAGGGCAAGAAGCTGAAGCGCTGGAACCCCGAGCCCGTCCTCATGGAAGGCGAGTTCTGCGACGCCTGCGGGCCTGACGCTCCCGAGGGGACCGACGAGAAGCTCCGCGCCCTTCCGCGCGGCACGATGTCGAAGCGCTGGTCGAAGAACGGCTGGTTCGCCGGCTGCTCGAACTACCCGAAGTGCAAGACCACGCGCGACATGGGCGCCGACGGCAACGGCTCTGCGCCGCCCCGCGAAACCGATTTCGACTGCGACAAGTGCGGGAAGAAGATGGCGATCCGCAGCGGTCGTTACGGCGAGTTCCTCTCGTGCACCGGTTATCCGGCGTGCAAGAACGCGCGTCCCGTTCCGCTCGGCGTGCCCTGCCCGAAGTGCGGCGGCGACATCATCGAGGTCCGCCCGAAGAA
>JANXVA010000158.1 GCA_025351875.1 Myxococcales bacterium
CGCGCTCGACCTCAACACTGCCGCGGGGGGCGTCTACTCGTGGCTCGCCAACCACGGTCATGTGTACGGCTTCCGACGCACGGTTCCATCCGAGAAGTGGCACTGGGAGCACTGAGCAGCCTCGCGTCGTGTGACTCACACGACACGAGCTTCCGAAGGTCGCTCAGGGTCTGCTCTACTCGCGGCGAGTGATCTCGTTCGCGACCTCCGCGCTCCTCTTCGCCGCCGGCACCCTCGGCGGCGCGATCAACTCCGTCGCCGGAGGTGGGAGCTTTCTCGTGTTCCCTTCGATGCTCGTCGTGGGGGTGCCGCCGGTTGCCGCGAATGCGACGACGGCCGTGGCGCTCTGGCCCGCGGGAGTGGCGAGCACGATCGCCTACCGCAAGGAGCTTCCAAGGGAGCGCAAGACGCTCGTCGTCCTCGCGCTCGCCAGCGCGCTCGGCGGCGCGTTGGGCGCGCTCCTGCTCCTCGCAACGTCGGATCAGACCTTCACGAAGCTCCTTCCGCTCCTCATGTTTGCGGCGTCTGCGGTGTTCACGCTCGGGCCGAGACTCTCCCGCATGTGGAAGGGCGCGGAGCTGCCGCTCGCGTTCGGTGCAATCGCGCAGCTGGTGATCGCGTCGTACGGCGGCTACTTCGGCGGCGGCATGGGCATCCTCATGCTCGCGACGTTCACGCTGATGGGCATGACCCATCTGCACTCGATGAACGGCCTGAAGACGCTCCTCGGCATGCTCATCAACGGCGCGGCGAACATCGCGTTCTTCATCGCCCACAAGGTCGTGATCGACGTCGCGATCCCGGTCGCGGTCGGCTCGATCGTCGGCGGGTGGTTCGGCGCCGCCATCGCACGGAAGATCCACCCCGATCGTGTCCGGACATTCGTCCTGGTCTTCGCGTGGGGGATGACCGGGTGGTTCTTCGTGAACGCAGTGCGATGATTCAGGTCGCGCTGACGCGCAGGTAGCCGGCCGCGAGGAAGCGGAAGATCTCGGCGACGATCCGCTCCTCGGGGTACTCGAGGCCGCGCATGACGACCTGGTACATGAGCTCCTTCATGGCGCCGAGCGTCATGATCGCATACACGCGCGCGTCGCCTTCGGCGACGATGCCGCGTTCCTGACCATCGACGAGCGAACCCTCGAGCAGCTTGCCGACCTCCTCGTAGAAGAAGAGGAGCTTCTTGTCGAACGCCGGGTCGAGACCAACGGCGTCGGAGAGGAGTATCTTGGTCGTTGCGGGATCCTCGAGGAGCGCGTGGACGATGCGGCGGATGTTCTCCTCGATCTGGCTTCTCACCAGCGAGGGGTCTCCGGTATCGACCCGGAGGATTGCCTGCCCGAGCCGGGCGAACGTGCCGTCGACGATCTCCTCGAAGATCGCGCGCTTGTCCTCGAAGTAGAGATAGAACGTGCCGCGCGCGACCCCCGCAGCAGCCACGATGTCGTCGATTTTTGCCGCGTGGTACCCACGCTTCGCGAAGACGTCGCGGGCGTTCGAGAGGATCTGCTGTCGACGCTCGGTCTTGTCCACGCGGCCTGCTGTCAAGTGTAGGACAAGTCGCCTCTGAACGGATCCCGCGTGCGTCGGGGGCTGGATCGGTAGGGCCCCACGGGCGAGCCCGCGCGGCGGCGCGGACAAGCCTGGACCGAAGGGATATCGTGGAGAGAAGCCGTGTCGCCATTGTGGGCGCGGTTCGTGCTCACTTCAATTTTCGGATGGGAGCGGCTGTTGGATCGGAAGGGCAAAATTTGAGCGCCGGCGGAGGTACGCGCGTTCCCCGTCCGGGCTCCGCGCCCGGCGGCACGGTTCGTTCGAATGTCGGTCGCAAGACGATGGCCGGTGTCGCGCCTGCGGCGAACGCACCCGCCGTGCGAAGTGACGTCGGGAGCGGTCACGACGATGCGGCGACCGCACACGGGCTGCCGCCGGACATGGCGGAGGCGCTCGCCGAGCTCACGAAGGGCCGCGATGCGGCGGCCGCGCCCATCAGCGCCGTCAACGAGAGCCCTGCTCCGGTGAGCGTGGCGCCCGGAACGCGTCGCATGACGGATCCGCCCGCGCCGCTCGCTCCAGTGTCGACCGCGAGGCCCGCGTCGATCGCGCCCCGCGCGAGCCATGCCTCGATCGCCCCGCGCGCGAGCAACGCGCCGATCGCTCCGCGTGCGCCTTCGATCGCCCCGCCGGCGCCGCCGTCAGTCGCACCGCGAACGCTCCGCACTTCCTCGTCGCCCCTCCCGCTGCCGGCTTCGATGCCGTTGCCCATGCCGTCGTCGATGGCGCCTCCGCCTCCAATGGCGACGCCGATGTTCGTTCCGGCAGCGCCGATGCCGTCCTCGCCGCCGATGTTCGCTCCGGCAGCGCCGATGCCGTCCTCGCCGCCGATGGCGATGCCAGTGCACGCGGCTCCGATGGCGATGGCGATGGCGATGGCGGCGATGCCGAGCTCTTCGAGCGGCGCCGACGTCTCGGGCGCGCTCACCTACCAGGTCTACACGCCGGACGCTCTGCCGAGCCAGCGCTCGATGCCCTCCCTCGCGTCGGCATCGTTCCATGTCACGCCGAAGCCGAGCATCGCGCTTCGCGTCTGCCTCGTGCTCGTCGGCGTGTGCTTCGTCGTCGGAACGGCGGCCTTGATCATCGTCGGTGCATCGGACGACGCGCCGAAGGCCTCGAAGGCGACCGCCACGGCGAGCGCAGCCGCGTCCACCCCTTCCTTGCCGTCGTCCATCGCGAGCGCCGCGTCCGACCCGCCGGCCACCGAGCCACCGCCCGTCATCGCGGCCGTCGCTCCGACGCCGGATCCTCCCGCCGCGCCGACGAAGCCCGCGAAGGGAACGAAGGCGAAGGCCGCGGGTAGCTCAGGGCTGAAGGGGGTCGCGCTTCCGCCGAACCCGTTTGGCGGCGGCGCAGCTGCGAAGCCCGCGAAGAAGAAATAGTCAGAACGAGCGCGGTGCGGTCGCGCCAGAGGCCGTCCATGCCTCGGGCCGCTTGCCGCGTAGGCCGAGCTCGACGCCGATGCCGAGCGCGGGCCCCCAGAACGTCGATTCCCCTCGGGCCTCGGCGCCGGCGTCGATCCCCGCACGAAGGAAGAGCGCGTAGTCGTCGTTGCGAACGAAGTCGAAGCGACCGAAGGCCCGCACTTCGACGCCGTAGGACATGAGGGTCTCGTTACGCGCGGCGCGGTCGACGCCCATGAAGAGGAAGCTCGCGCCGACGCCGAAGCGGATGGGGTCGAACACGGCCTCCACCTCGGCACCGGCACGGCCCGACCAGACGCTGAGCCCGTTCTCCGTGCTCCCGAGCGAGACACGCGACGCCGCCCACCACGCGGTGTGGTGGCTCGTTTGCGCGCCGAGCGCGAGACCGAGGTCGGCCCCGCTGACGCCGAGCGTGAAGAGTCGACGCGGCCCGTACGCTCCGTCGAGGCGGAGCGCGAGCGGCTTCGGAGGCTGTCGCGTCCGGAGCAGCGGCGGCTTCGCGCGCCACCATTCGTCCGCGTCCGCAGGTAGGGCGGTCTGCGGAGCGGGCGCGGCGGCGGCTTCCTCGTCGACGCTGCTCGGCGCGAACAGCTCCTGCGCGCGTGCGGTGGAGGGGAAGAACAGCGGGCTGAGCGCCGCGAAGGCGACCCCTGGGAACGACCGAAGCCTCACGGGCACACCGTGCCTTGATGGGTCGTCGACGCGGCGGTGGAACCAGACGACGTTGCGCTCGGTGGCGGGACCCACTGCGTCGCCGACGGTGACGGTGAAGACGACGACGTCGGCGTGTCCTTGCGGGTCTCGTATGCACGCGCGAGCTGCGCGCGCTCGCAGACCTTCGTTGCGACGAGCGAGTCGCATGACGTGTCACGAATGCACTCGCTCTCGTCGCGCGAGAGCGCGGGCTTCACGTCGTCGGTCGAGACCGAACCGCAGCCGGTCGACTTCGAGTGGAAGAAGTTGCAGAGGACCGGCGCCGGGTCGAAGCCGGGACAGCAGCGCTGGAGGCGGTCCAGGGCGTCCTCGCACTCGATGACGTCCGGACGGAAGTTGTTGTCGTCGTGCTCGTCGTCGCCGCTCGTGCTCCTCGATCCGCACGCGAACAGCGCGCACACGAGGAGCGATGCGGCGACGCCTGCGCTTGCGCGGCCTGCCATGGTCGCCCCTCAGCAGCTTGCGTGCCCGCCCCAAGAAGAACCTTGATTCCCGGGCAGTTTGCGAGATTTGCGGCGCGACCTCGAGCGTGGCCTGGCGACGCTGTCGCGCGTGTGCCCGCGGTTCACACCCGTTCGTTCACGCAACGAAACCGGCACGGCCGCGCGCGCGTACACTCTCCGTGATGTTCCTCCGCCGTGCTCTGCCGCCCCTGGTTCTGGTTGCTTCTTGCGCGCAGGTCGCGCTGGTCGGCTGTCAGAGCGAGGCCACTCGCGCGCGCGCGGCGACGAGCGCGGCCGCGGCTCCTGCTCCTGCTCCGCCCTACGTCGCGGACAAGCCGCTCACGGCCGACGAGCTCCGGGCCCGCAAGGCGAACCTCACGCCTCTCCAGCGTCAGGTCACCCAGGAGGAGGGGACCGAGCCGCCGTTCCGCAACGCGTACTCCGAGCAGCATGCGGCCGGCATCTACGTCGACGTCGTCTCGGGCGAGCCGCTCTTCTCCTCCGCGCAGAAGTACGACTCGCACACCGGCTGGCCGAGCTTCTGGGCTCCGCTCGAGAAGGCGAACGTCAAGACGCGTACGGACACGCAGCTCGGTGAGGAGCGTACCGAGGTCCGTTCTGCGGCCGCTGATTCGCATCTCGGTCACGTCTTTACCGACGGCCCTCTGCCGACGCATCTCCGCTACTGCATGAACTCGGCTGCGCTCCGCTTCGTCCCCGCGGAGCGGCTCACGATCGAAGGCTACGGCCGCTACGCGTCGACGTTCCCCGACGTGAAGCAGGTCGAGGTCCCTACGCCGTAGGCTTCGCCTTCGCGACGGCGCGAACGATCGCGTCGCAGAGCGGGCACACGCGGATCTCGTGAGGCACGTCGCGGCGGTGGAGGTCGAGCACGGCGCGCGAGATCTGCGCGAGCTCGCGCCGCACTTCGCGACGCTTTCCCTTGATGCGCGGAATGACGAGGCGGTCATAGGCCGTCGTATGGTGGCGCATCCAGGCGATCACCGCAGCCTCGGCGCGTTCGGCGACGGAGATCCGCTTCGTGCGTGCGACCGTGCCGCTTCCGACCGGCGTCGCATGGGCGGCGACCTTCTTCGCGATCGCGCGCCCGAGCTCGACCCACTCCTTCGAGAAGCCGAGGAAGGCGAGGACCTCCTGCTCGAACGTCACGACGTACTCGGCTTGCGTGCGCTCGCGACGCGCCACGTCCGCGACTCGCTTCTTGGCGTACGCGACCGTCGACCGCTCCGCGGCGATCGCGGCCGTCACCGCGGCGACGTTCTCGCGGGGTGCCCAGAGCCCCTTCGAGAACACCTTCCGACCGCGCTTCTCGAGGACCGCCCACGAGGGTCCAGCCTGCTTCACGCGTCGCGTGAGCGCGGCGTCGCCAGGAGGGAGGCAGATCCAGCCTTCGGGTGGCGCGAGGCGAGAGCCGTCGGGCGCGAGGAAGAGACGCGGATCAGCGGTGGGAGCGAGGACCAGCGAGCCGACCATTTCGGCGAACGTGCCCGAACCCGATCGCCATGTCGATCCCTCACGGAGGGGTTCGAGGCATCGCTTTGGCGTCTCCG
Source organism: Myxococcales bacterium (assembly GCA_025351875.1). Classification (GTDB taxonomy): domain Bacteria; phylum Myxococcota_A; class Polyangia; order Polyangiales; family Polyangiaceae; genus Labilithrix. The sequence goes on from JANXVA010000158.1 coordinate 5,710, forward strand.
GTCGTGAGCACACACCTGGAAAACCGAATTAGTGCTCTCAATTCAACATCTTGAGCGCCGCGACCCGCAATCGCACAGGGCTCGTTTTCCTTTCCGGCGCGCACGGAATGCGCGTAGCCTCTACCCGCTGGACTGACACGTCAGTTCAGTCAGCGGTTTCCGAAATCGGCTGCAGAATCTCGGATCGGAGCACGAAGCATGGGCTCAGTTGGCAACGGCACGACCTCTCAGAAACCGTTCCTCGCGATCGGTATGGATGTCGGCAGCACGACCGTCAAAGCGACCGTTGTCGATCCGACGACGAAGGCGATTCTGTGGAGCGACTACCAGCGCCACCACACGAAGCAGCCCGAGAAGGTGCTCGAGCTCCTCACGGCGATCCATGAAGCCTTCCCGAACCAGCCGAAGGATGCGTGGCGCATCTTCCTCACGGGCTCCGGCTCGTCGCCGCTGTGCGAGTCCACGGGCGGGAAATTCGTCCAGGAAGTGAACGCGGTCACGCTCGCGGTCGAGCACCTGCATCCGGACGTCGGCTCGGTCATCGAGCTCGGCGGTCAAGATGCGAAGATCATCATGTTCAAGGAGGACAGCAAGACGGGCGGCAAGACCGCTCTCGCCTCGATGAACGACAAGTGCGCGTCCGGTACGGGCGCCACGATCGACAAGTGCTTCCTCAAGGTCAACGCGCCGCCCGAGCTGGTGACGACGCTCCGCTTCGACGACTCCAAGCTCCACCACGTCGCCGCGAAGTGCGGCGTCTTCGCGGAGACGGACATCGTCAACCTGATCAAGAGCGGCATTCCGTCGACCGAGGTCCTCTGCTCGCTCGCCGACGCCATCGTCATGCAGAACCTCTCCGTCCTCACGCGTGGCAACACGCTGAAGGCGCGCGTCCTCCTCCTCGGCGGACCGAACACGTACCTCCCGTTCCTCCAGGACTGCTGGCGCCTCCGCATCCCGCAGGTCTGGGCCGAGCGCGGCTACGACTACCCGAAGGACATCCCGATCGAAGACCTCGTCTTCGT
>JANXVA010000345.1 GCA_025351875.1 Myxococcales bacterium
CCGTTGAACGGTTGCCTTTCCAAGCGTTACTCTTCGAGCATGAAGCTCCGCTCGCTCCTCTTCGCGCTCGTGCTCGCGCTCTTCTTCACGGCTGCGCCGCGCGCGTTTGCGGACCCGATGATCTACACGGGCGACGCCGTACGCACGAAGTCGGTGGGTCCGTTCACGGCCAAGGTCTACTCGATCCGCCATGACATGAAGGAGAAGCCCGAGACGAAGTCGAAGCAATCCGTCATCGATGCCGACGTCGACAAGAAGTTCACCTGGCGCATGCTCCGCGACGTCGACTCGAAGAAGATCCAGAAGGCGCTCTCCGAGGCCCTCGCGCTCAACGGGTTCACCGACGGGGCCCGCACGGGTCAGTTCGTAGGCGCGTTCAACAAGGAGGAGGTCAAGGAGAACTCCGCGGTCGTCATCAGCTACAACGCGACGGCGAAGAGCGTGACGATCTGGGTCCAGGGCGCGGGCTCCGCGACGATCGCCGGCGCGGACTTCATGAAGGCCGTCTGGAGCATCTGGCTCGGCAAGATTGATCAGCCCTCGATGGGCGATCAGCTGATCTCGAAGCTCTGAGGTAGCGCGCACGCCACGCGGTCTCTTATAAACGCCGCCATGACCTTGATCCTGGCCGGCGACGTCGGCGGTACGCGCGCACGCTTCGCACTCCTCGACGACACGGGGCGAAAGGTCCTGCATCAGGACGTCCTCGAGAGCCGGACGTTCGCGACCTTCGAGGCCGCCCTCGCGCGCTTCCTGGACGGCGCGCGCGCCATGGTGCACCTGCGGGGCATCATCCCAGCCGCGAGCTTCGGGATCGCGGGCCCCGTCGTGGACCAGCGCGTGAAGACCACGAACCTCCCCTGGGTCATCGACGCCCGCGCCGTCTCGAAGAAGTTCGGCATCGCGCGCGTGACGCTGCTCAACGATCTCGTCGCCCTCGGCCTCGGCGCGCGCGCTGCCGGCCCGAGCAAGATCCGGAGCATCCACCTCGGCAAACCGCGCAGCTCGGGCGGCAACCTCGCGGTGATCGCCGCAGGCACGGGGCTCGGCGAGGCAGCCTTCATCTGGGACGGCACCAGGCACGTCGCGTGTCCCACCGAGGGCTCGCACGTCGATTTCGCGCCGCGCACGCCCGTCGAGGCCGAGCTGTGGGAGGTGCTCTCTCGCGCGCACGGCGGTCATGTCAGCTACGAACGCGTCGCGTCCGGCTCGACGATCTCCACGCTCTACGGGTTCTTCGTGAACGACCAGGGGGTTGTCGAATCCAAGGCCTCGGCCGCGCTCGTGGCCTCGGCCACCGACAAGAACGTCGCGGTCGTCGACCTGGCGGAGAAGGGCAAGAGCGAGGCGGCGATGCGCGCCGTCGAGCTCTGGTCGAGCGTGTACGGCGCGGAGGCGGGGAACCTCGCGCTGAAGTGTCTCGCGACGTCCGGGGTGTACGTTTGCGGCGGCGCGTCGGCCCGTCTCGCGAACGTCCTCGCGCACGGGCTGCCGGCTCGCAAGTCGAAGAAGAAGAGCGGCCAGCTGAGCCCCTTCCTCGACGCATTCATGGACAAGGGGCGCATGCGACCGCTCCTGGAGAAGATCCCGATCGCGATCTGTACCGAGCCGTTCGCGGGGCTCTTCGGAGCGGCCGCGCACGCCGCGGAGCAGGCTTCGGCAACTCGCGCGCGAAGGGCTCGAGCGTCCGCAAAAGTGACGAAAAACAGGGCCTAGCGAGGCTGTGGCGCCTGCGAAGTTCGTGATAGCTTCCGGGTCGATGAGCACGCTCCCCAAAGAAAAACTCGCCAGCGCCGCCACCATCGCCCGAGGCCTCGCGATCGACGCCGTCCACGCGAGTCAGAGTGGGCACCTCGGCTTGCCTCTCGGCTGCGCCGAGATTGGCGCCGTCCTCTTCGGACACGCGCTTCATCACGACCCGGCGCATCCGGAGTGGCTCAACCGAGATCGGTTCGTGCTCTCCGCCGGTCACGGTTCGATGTTCCTCTACAGCTGGCTGCACCTCAGCGGTTACAAGGAGATGACCCACGAGGAGGTGAAGCGCTTCCGCCAGCTCGGCTCGAAGACCCCCGGTCACCCCGAGCTCGAGAACCACGCGAACGGCATCGAGACGACGACCGGCCCGCTCGGGCAGGGCATCGCGAACGCGGTGGGCATGGCGGTCTCCGCGAAGATGGCCGAGGCGCGCTTCAACACGAAGGATCACACGATCTTCGACCATCACATCGTCGCCCTCGCCGGCGACGGCTGCATGCAGGAGGGCGTCGCCCTCGAGGCGATGGAGTTCGCCGGTCACCAGAAGCTCGACAACCTGATCCTCATCTACGACTCGAACGCCGTGACGCTCGACGCCATGGCGGAGGCCACACAGAGCCTCGACGCCGCCAAACGCTTCGAGGCGCTCGGCTACGACGTCCAGACCGTCGACGGTCACGACATGGAGCTCTTCGCGACCGCGTTCGACCGCGCGAAGAAGGCGGGCAGCGGAAAGCCGCAGCTCATCATCGCCAAGACGCTCATCGGCAAGGGTATCCCCGAGGTCGCCGGCACGCAGAAGGCGCACGGCGAGGGCGGCGCGAAGTTCGCAGAGGCCGCGCGCAAGAACCTCGGCCTCCCCGAGGAGCACTTCTTCGTCTCGCCCGAGGTTCGTTCGTTCTTCGCGGAGCACGCCGCGACGCTCGCCGCCCAACACGCCGAGTGGACGAAGACGTTCGACGCTTGGAAGGCTGCGAACCCGACGCTCGCCGCCGACCTCGCCGTGACGCGCGGCGGCATCCAGGCGGCATTCGACACCTCCCGCAAGCCGCTCGACGTCGCGGCCCTCATGGCCGCGGTCCCGGAGTTTCCTGCCGACACGAAGATCGCGACGCGCAAGGCCGGCCAGGACGTCCTCCAGCCGCTCGCCAAGTCGATGCCGCTGCTGGTGGGAGGTAGCGCCGACCTCTATGGCTCGACGCTCAATTACATCGGGGACATGAAGACGCCGGACGACTTCATCCCGAACCACCGCGGCGGCCGCAACATCCGCTTCGGCATTCGCGAGCACGGCATGTGCTCGATGATGAACGGCATCGCCGCGCACGGCATCTTCCGTCCCAGCGGAGCGACCTTCCTCGTCTTCGCCGACTACTGTCGCGCGGCGATCCGGCTCGCGGCGCTCAGCCACCTCGCGGCGATCTACATCTTCACGCACGACAGCGTCGCCGTCGGCGAGGACGGTCCGACCCACGAGCCCGTGGAGACGATCCCCGGCCTGCGCGTGATCCCGAACCTCGACGTCATCCGCCCGGCCGACCCCGAGGAGACCGCGGGCGCGTTCGTCGCGGCGCTCGAGCACACGAGCGGCCCGACACTCCTCGCGCTCTCACGCCAGGCCGTGCCCCTCCTCGGCGAAATCCCGGTCAAGACGCGCCGCGAAGGTGTCCTCAAGGGCGGCTACATCGCAAAAAAGGAGACGGGGCCGCTCGAGCTCATTCTCCTCTCCGCGGGCAGCGAGCTCCAGCACGCGATGAAGGCCGCCGAGACGCTCGGCGCCGGCACGCGTGTGGTCAGCGTCCCGTGCTTCGCGCGGTTCGACCGTCAACCGGCGGCGTACCGCGAGGAGGTGCTCCCGAAGTCGTGCCGTCGCCGAGTCTCGATCGAGGCGACGGTGTCGTCGTCGTGGGCTCGCTACGTCGGCCTCGACGGCGTGACGCTCGGCATCGATCGCTTCGGTATCTCCGCCCCGGGAGGCACGGTGATGAAGGAGCTTGGCATGACCGCCGAGCACGTCATCGAGGCCGCCAAGGCGCTCCCGAAGGCCTGACCGGAACGCTCGAGCCGTGTGCAACGCACACGGCACGGCCTCACGAGGGCGATCAGCCCATCCCGCCTGCGGCTCGGTCGATCACCCAGCAGATCGAGCCGCGGAAGTTGCGGATGACGCGCGCCGGCGTCTCGTCGAGCGCGCCGTTCGCGGCCCAGATGCGCTCGAGCGCGGGATGCTTTCCCTTGCCGAGCACGATGACGACGCTCGCGCGCGCGTTCTCGAGCATCGGCGTCGTGAGCGTGAGGCGCGCCTCGCGGTCCGCGGTCGCGGGCACTGCGGCGACGAGCTTGTCGGTCACGTACATCGTACGGTCGCCAGGGAAGAGCGAGGCGGTGTGGCCGTCGTCGCCGATCCCCATGACGAGAAGGTCGAGGCTCGGGAGCCCTCCGAGCTTGGCCTTCACCGTCTCGCGGAGCTCCGCCTCGTAATCGCTCGCTGCCGTCGCCAGGTCGGTGGCCTCGCCGTGCATGCGGTGGATGTTCGACTCGGGGATGCCCGCGGGCGCGAGGAGCGCCTTCTGCGCCTGACCGTAGTTGCTTCGGTCGTGCGTCGGCGGAACGCCACGCTCGTCGACCCAGTACACGTGCACCTTGTGCCAGTCGATCGTCGCCTTCGCGAGCAGCCGGTAGGCGTCGAGCGGGGAGCTGCCGCCCGAGAGCGCGATGGTGGCCGTCCCTCGATCGCGGATCGCGTCGTGGATCGACTTGGTGATCCGCCCGCAGGCTTCATGCGCGGCTTGTGCCGCGTCCTGCGTTGCGATGAGGAGCCCCGGAACGACCTTGGTTACCACGCGTGCCTCCTTCAACTCAGACGGTCAAGCCGTCCTGGACGATGTGCTCGGCGAAGGCGACGGACTCGTCGAACGCCGGGTCGTGCTTCGGCCGGTGGAGCGTGCGCTCCAGCCACTTGGCTGCCTTGTTCGCGCCGAGGCGGACGCGCTGCTCGAGCGGCGGGCAGCTCGAGGCCTTCAGCTTCCAGACCATGACGTCCGCATCGTGCGTGGCGTCTTCCTGGCCGCTGCCGGCGCCGCTCCCCAGCTCGCGCTCGATGGAACCCGTCATCGTCGCGCCGTCCGCTTCGGCCTCGAGGATCACGGCGGCGAGCGTCTGGGGGGCGATTCCCGGCGGCAGCGGCACCGAGCCGAGCTCGATCTGGACGGTCCCGCCGTCGGGCCGCTTGAAGCGAATCTTGCCGCCGAGGCGCGACGTCTTCCACTCGAGGCGCGTCGCGAGCCAGCCGAGCAGGAGCGCGGGCTCCGGACCGAGACGCGCGCCGGCCTCGGAGGCCTGCCTGAGCGTGACCTTCGTGATCTTCGAGGCGAGGTGTCGGGTGTCGGCGTTGTCGAAGAAGCGCGCGGTCATCTCCTGCCAGGAGGCGAGGCGAGTCCACGCCATGTCGGAGATCTCGGGAGCATTCGCCTGCGTGCGGGCCCACGACACGACGTGGAGCAGCGATGCCAGCGACGTGTACATGCTGTCGAGGATGATGCGGTGAGCGTCGTTCGCGAGATCCTGGAAGACGGGATCGTCGACGTGCACGCGTCCGAGCCAGACGAGCGCCGTCGGGATCTCGGGCACGAGAAACGCCTCGATTGCGCTCGCGGAGCGCGCGCACGCGTTGCCGGTCGCGCGCAGCGTGATGCGCTCCGAGCAGATGTTACGGCCACCCTCGATGGAACACACCGCGGTCGCGCTGCCGGTGATCTCGTCGCCGGCGGAGTCGGGCTCCATCGATGCGAGGATGACGCGCGATGGGATGAACGACGTCACCTCGTCGATGACGGGGGTGTAACGCTCGAGGAGCTCGTGCGAGCTCGCGACCACCTCGATGTTCATCGTGCAGACGCGCGACATCGGGATCGCCGACGGATCCGTGGGAGGGCTCCACAGCTCGCGCAGCTCCTTTTCCAGCCGCGCGATGAGGTTCGTCGCGCTGCCTGCGCTCACGGCCTCCTCCAGCGCCGCCCGTCGCGAGCGAGAAGATCGTCCGCTTGCTCGGGGCCCCACGTTCCGGCCGCGTAGAGCGGGGGAGGGGCGTTCGCCTCGGCGCGCCAGGCGTCGAAGACGTTGTCGATGTACGACCATTGCTCCTCGACCTCGTCACGACGTGTGAAGAGCGTCGCTTCGCCGCGCATGGAGTCGAGGAGAAGCCGCTCGTAGGCCTCGGGCGTGTTCGAGCCAAAGGCCGCGCCGTAGCGGAAGTCCATCGCGACGTCGCGAAGGATGGTCGCCTGCCCCGGCTCCTTCGTCGTGAAGCGAAGAGCGATGCCCTCGTCGGGCTGGATCCGCATCGTCAGCACGTTGGGCGAGATGCCGCCGTCCGGCGCGCGGAAGAGGCCGTGCGGCACCTTCTTGAACTGGATCGCGATCTCCGTGACGCGGCGCGCGAGGCGTTTGCCGGCGCGAACGTAGAACGGCACTCCGCCCCAGCGCCAGTTGTCGACGTGGACGCGCATCGCGACGTACGTGTCGATGCGCGAGTCCTTGGCGACGTCAGGCTCCTCGCGATAGGCGGGGACCTCGTCGCCTTTCACGTAGCCGCGCGCGTACTGCCCGCGCACCACGTTCTCCTGCACCATCGAGCGCTCCCTCGGCCGGAGCGAGCGCAGGACCTTGACCTTCTCGTCGCGCACGGCGTCAGCGGCGAGCGAGATGGGCGGCTCCATCGCCGTGAGGCAGAGGAGCTGCATCAGGTGGTTCTCGACGATGTCCTTCGTCACGCCCGTCTGTTCGTAGAACTTGCCGCGACCCTCGACGCCGATCTCCTCGGCGACGGTGATCTGCACGTGGTCGACGTGCTCGCGGTTCCAGAGCGGCTCGAAGAGGCTGTTGGCGAAGCGGAAGACGAGGAGATTCTGGACCGTCTCCTTGCCGAGGTAGTGGTCGATGCGGAACACCTGCGACTCGTCGAAGGTCTGACCGACGGTGTCGTTCAGGACCTTCGCGCTCTCGAGGTCGTGCCCGAATGGCTTCTCGATGATGACGCGCGTCCACGGCGCGCCCGAGCCCGGCGTGCTCGGAGGCGCGACGAGGCCGGCTTCCTTCAGGTTCTTCATGATCACGCCGAACTCGGCTGGCGGGACCGCGAGATAGAAGAGTCGGTTCTTGGCCGTCCCGCGCTCGCCGTCGAGCTGCTCGAGGTGCGCACGCAGGTCGGCGTACGTCTTCGGGTTCTCGAAGGTGCCCGCGACGTAGCTGATTCCGCGCTCGAAGTCCTGCCAGAGGGCAGGGTCGATCGGTTTCCGGCGCGAGAACGAGCTCACGCCTTCCTTCATCTCGGCACGGAACGCGTCGTGCGACTTTTCGCGCCGCGCCACGCCGACGACGGCGAAGCCGCTCGGGAGCGATCGGCTGACGGCGAGGTTGTAGAGCGCCGGCATGAGCTTGCGGCGCGTCAGATCGCCAGACGCTCCGAAGATGACGACAGCACAAGCGTCGCCTGTCCGATCTTCGACGAGCCCACGACGGAGGGGATTCGGTGCCTGCACGTTGGTTTTCTCTCCTCGAGGATGAAGGCCGTGCTCGGCCTTCTCCGAAGTCTTCCGCGCGCAACCCCTTGCGCGCGGGCTCGCGAGGATACACGGACGGGGGGCTCACGAATCGGCGAAACCCAACACGCCCGTGGGACGTAGGATCGGAGTGACGGAGGTTGTCGCGCCGCACGCTGCTCGGCGAGGGGGCCTTCCGCCCGGCGGAGCTGTGGCAAAATCCCGCGAAATTGCTTCGGAATCGACGCTTGCGCCGTCTGGAATCGTTCTTACTGTTCGAGACATGCAAAACGGAGCCCAAAAGAATGGCGATTCGCTCGCCCTTGATCGCGCCCGTCTGCTCGGCTTCGTCCGGGTGGTCGTCGGCGGTCAGATCTTCGAGCTCCCGGTCCAGTCTCTCTCCTTCGAGAAGGACGGCGCTGGCCTGGCCGGCGGGTTCTTCTCGAAAGACGGCCAGCTCGGCATCCTCGTCGACGACTCGGTGAGCGCACCCGAAGCAAAGGCTCAGATCGAGCGCGGAACCGCGGAGGCGGTCCGCCACCTCTCTCAGCGCGTCCTCAACTAATCAACCCCAACAACATCGACCGCGACGCGATGTGGCCCAGCCGCATCGGAACAATTCGGGCGCCTCGTGCGTCTCTCCTTCGAGCCTCCGAGGAAGCCGGCGAAAACCGGCCTCTTCGGCGACTCGATCCCGGGGGGAAACGCGCTGATCCGCCCTCATCAGGAGCAAACGCATCATGAACCCTCTCGATCCCTCGACTCAGTCCACCGAGGCCTCGGACAAGCCCGAAGCCACCCCCGAACCCCAGAAGCCCCGCCGTCCGCGCGGGTTCGCTGCCATGGACCGGTCCAAGGTGAGCGAGATCGCCAGCAAGGGCGGCAAAGCGGCGCACGCGGCTGGCACCGCTCATCAGTTCTCGAGCGATGAAGCACGCAACGCTGGACGTAAGGGCGGCGTGGCTCCGCACGTTCGGCGCGGTCGCGGTCCTCGCAACAGCAGCGTCTCGCCGCCGAAGAGCGTCGAGCCGAAGGAGGGAGCGACCGAGTGATGGGAGCTCTGTCCTGCGCCTCTCCCCCACGGAGAAGCGCACCCGGACGGAACGACCGACGACCACCCAGCCCAGGCAGTGTAACGGGGGGCAACCCAACGGGAGTGAAGACGCGGAACCCGCGACTTCGCTCCCGTTGACTTTCCATCTGCCGGCACGTGGAGGCCCTCGTTTGTTGCCCGCCGGCGGTGTGTCGGCTTCTCTCGGGGTGTGAGTGATCTTCCGCCCGTCCGTGTCCACTACCCGCATGTCGAGGCTCGCCCCGACGTCCTTGCCGGGAGCCCTCTCGTTCGCGGTACGAAGGTCCCCGTTCGCAGGTTATGGGCGTGGCATCGAAAGGGCGTCAGCGTCGAGACGCTCGTGAAGCGGTATCCGACGATCGGGCCCGCGAAAGTGCTGTGTGCCCTCGCGTTCGCCTACGACAACCAGGAAGTCCTCGAGGCCGATCTCGAGCGTGAACGAGTGATGCTCGACGCCGAGGCCGAGAAGGTCCCGGGCGCGATGGAGCAGACCCGCCTTCCCTTCGCTGGCCGTCTGCCGCCCGGGCGCGGGAGCGGGTGAGACACGTAGGCGTCGAGGCTCGTCCGGCGATTCCGTAGAAACCGCAAAACTTTTGCTTCGCCCGGGCGTCCGAACGAGCTGTCATGTGGACGCACGCCAGGGGTGTCATCGCAGGAATGGGTGCGGGCGATCAGACAGAGGAGCCGCGCGGCAGCGCGCTGATGCGTGAGCACGGCGCGGTCGTCGCGCGCGTGTGCATGGCGCTGCTCGGTGACGGGGCCGCCGCCGAGCTCGCCCTCGAGCGCATCGCGCGCGAGGTCGGCGTCGCCAAATTCGAGGACGGCAAGGACGCACGCGCTGCGCTGATGGGCATTGCGCGAGCTGCATGTGCCGTCCAGCTGTCGAAACTGCCGATCCGCACCGCGGGGTGGGGGGAGGCCGAAGCGACGGTCGGCGCGGCGCGCGAGCCAGGCCTCGCGCGCGCTTCGCTCGGCAAGCTGAAGCCCACGGAGCGCGAAGCCGTCGTCCTCCACCTGGTCGGTGGGCTCGATGCTGCGCAGGTTGCAGAGGCTTGCGGGATCGATCTCGCAACGGCGCGCGGGCGGATCGCGCGCGGTGTTTCACAGCTGGTTCAAGAGGAGAAGAAGCGATGAGCAACACGACCTGTCTGCGGTTCGAAGAGGACATCGTCGGGCTGCTCGAGGGCACGGCCTCCGAGTCGCTGAAGGAGCACGTCGCGACCTGCGATTTCTGCCGCGATGCGCGGCACGAGCTCGAGAGCGTCGCGCGACTCATGGGTCGCGCCGGCGACGACTTCGAGTACACCCCAGCGCTCGCGCAGCGTCTCGCCGCAGCGCTCGTCGAGGCCGCCTCCTCGCGCATCAGCGAGACGCGTGTCCGCGAGTCCAACGAGGCGGCGGCGCGTGCGGCCGCGGCAGCGCCGTCAGCGTCGGCGTCGGCATCCGCTTCGGCAGCCGGACCTCCGGTCGCCGCGGCTCCGATTGCCGACTCCGTCGTGGTCTCTCCGCCTACCGGTTCTCGATCGTCTTCCTCTTCTGCTTCTCCCGCTTCGCCGTCCGCGTCCGCTTCCGCCCGAACGAAGCCCCCGAGCAAGAGAGCCCTCTGGCTCCTGCTCGCCGCCTGCGCCAGCGTGGGCGTGAGTACCGTCATCGGCCTCAAGCTCGCCGACCGCCAGCGCTCGCCCGAGCTCGCGGCCACGCGCGCCTGGCACGGCAAGGTCACCGCCGTCGCGCGCAGCGGCGCCGACAAGACCGGCGGCCTCTTCGCAACGACCCCCTCCGGCAAAGCGGACCTCGGTGATGGCTCGGAGATCAAAGCGGGCATGCGCCTGTCGACGGACGGCCGCACGCGCGCCCGCATCGAGCTCGATGACGGCAGCTTCATCGTTCTCGATCGCGCAACGGAGCTGACGTTCGAGAGCGCTCCACGCACCGTCACGCTCACGGACGGCGCGCTCATCGCGGACGTCGCTCACGTCGACGCCGCGCCCGTCGCGCTCATCAAGACGCCCACGGGCGAGGTCCGTGTCCTGGGCACGAAGCTAACCGTCACGGCCGCGAGTGACCGCACGAACGTCGAGGTGCTGCGCGGAGAGGTCGAGATCGCGAGCTCCTCGGGAGCGCCGCAGCACGTTTCCGCGGGACAAGAGGGCGTCGTGTCGAAGGACGGTCGCATCGACGTCGCACCGGCCAACGATCTGGCGCAGCGCGCGGCGTTCGGCGAGCAGCTCGTCAGCACGCACAACGAGGACACAGAGGCACCTGCGAGCGGCCTCGGTGAGCTCCGCGCGCGCAAGCCGGGCCGCACCGACGAGAAGGACCACGCGGTCCACCTTGCGAAGCATGGCGTGAAGGTCCGCATCGCGGGCAACGTCGCGCGCACGGAGATCGACGAGGAGTTCTCGAACGACACGAACGAGGAGCTCGAGGGCATCTATCGCTTCCCTCTGCCGCACGGTGCGCAGATCGAGCGGCTCGCGCTCGAGGTCGACGGCAAGCTCGTCGACGGCGAGTTCATCGACAAGGCGAAGGCCGCAGCGATCTGGCGCGGCGCGATCCGGAACGCAGCACCCCAGCAGCCGAAGCCCAAGGAGGAGCTGGTCTGGGTGCCTGGTCCGTGGCACGACCCGGCCCTCCTCGAGTGGGCCCGCGGCGGTCGGTTCGAGCTGAAGATCTTCCCGATCCCGAAGAAGGGCTCGCGTCGCGTCGTCATCGCGTACACGGAGACGGTCGCTCCGGTCTCCGGCGTGCGCCGCTACGTTTACCCGCTGCCCCAAGGCGCCTCGAGCAAGCTCACGATCGACAGCTTCTCGGTGGATGCGCAGGTCCTCGGCCACGATGCCAAGACCGGCGTGCGCGCGCGAGGCTACGAGCTCGAGAAGAAGAGCGAAGGTACGGCCGAGCGTCTCACGGGCAACATGACCGCGTTCACTCCCTCGGGTGATCTCGCGATCGAGTATGGCCTCGACGATCGCGCGACCGACGCATCGGTCTGGGCGTACACGGCACCGCCTGTCGTCCAGGCGAACGCACCGAGCAGCGCAAGCGGCTCGAACGCTCCAAAGAAGGAATCCGACACCATCGGCAACGACCCCTTCGTCGCGATCGCGCTACGTCCGAAGCTCCCGAAGTGGACGGACACGAAGCCGCGTGACCAGGTCGTCGTCATCGACTCCGGTCGTGCCATGTTCGGCGAACGGTTTGCGCGCGCGAAGCGGCTCGCCGTGCAGATCGCGCAGGAGATGGACCGGCGTGATCGTCTGACCGTCCTCGCCTGCGACGTCACGTGCAAGGCGATGCCTGGAGGCTTCGTGGCGCCAGGCGCCCCGGCCGCGCACGACGTGGACGCCTTCCTCGCCAACCACACTCCCGACGGCGCCAGCGACCTCGTGGGCGCGGTGCGGGCGGCCGCGCAGGCGTCGGGCCACGACAGGGACCGAGACCTCCGCGTCGTCCTCCTCAGCGACGGTGTCGCGACCGCGGGCTACCGCTCGAACGGCCGGATCGCGACCGAGGTAGGCGAGGCGGTGAACGAGGGCCGCGCCGAGGTCGTCACGGTGCCGATCGGCGCGGACGCCGACGTGACCCTCCTCGGCGAGATCGCGCGTGGAGGAGGTGGTGTCGTCGTCCCCTACCAGCCCGGTCAGCGCCTCGAGGCGACCGCGCTCGAGATCCTCAACGCAACCTACGGAACGACGCTTCGCGACGTCGAGGTCGTGCTTCCGGCCGGCTTGCGTGACGTGGCTCCCGCGTCGCTCGCGCCCCTTCGCGCAGGCTCCGAGACCATCGTGACGGCGCGACTCTCGGGCGACTCCGTGAAGGGTGACATCATTCTGCGCGGCAAGGTGGGCGGTGACCCGTTCGAGGCGAAGTACCCGATCGACGTGAAGGCGACCGGCGAGGCTGGCAACGCATTCGTCCCTCGGCTCTTCGCCGCGGCTCGCATCGCCGACCGCGAGCGCGACGCGACGGATGCGCAAAAATCCGAGCTCGTCGCGCTCTCCCGCCGCTTCTCCGTGCCTTCGCGCTTCACCTCTCTGCTCGTCCTCGAGAGCGAGGCGATGTTCAAGGCGTTCGGCATCGAGCGCGCAGACCACGGTGCGCAGTGGACGGGCGAGGCCGCGGCGCAGGGCTCTCTCGTCGCGACGCTCACGCCGGCAAACGGCCATGGTGCGGGGCTGGGCGACCTCTCTCTCGCGCTCGGCTCGGCCGGGGGCAAGTCGCTCGACAAGAGCGATCCGTTCGGCGCCGACGAGGTCTCCTCGAACGCGCTCCTGGAGAAGGACGAAGCGAAGAAGGGGCCTCTCGGTCTCTCGGGCGCCGGCGTGGGCGGCGGCGGCCGCGCGGCCGGTGAGGGCTTCGGAAGCGTCGGCGCACCTCGCCCGACCGCGAAGCCGGCGCCTTCTTCGATGGCACCGGCCTCGCCCCCGGCAAAGGCTTCACGCAGCGATGACGGCGCGCCCGTCGCGCAGGCTGCTCCCC
>JANXVA010000206.1 GCA_025351875.1 Myxococcales bacterium
GTGTTGTGCGAGGGCGCTCGGTGGTGCCCGACCCGACGAAGCAATCAACCTACGATGTGGGCCTCAATTACGGGGCGCCGACGGTGCGGGTGCGGGCGCTCGACTGGCTCCACGTCGAGGGAGAATTCTTGACCAGCGTGACCGAGGTCGGCTTCTCCGTCGGCGGCGGTGGCGCCCTCCTCCTCGGCGACCCGTACGGTTCGAAGCTGGTGCTCGGCGTCGAGGGTATCCAGGTGTTCGGCGTGCGCGGCTACACCCGCCTCGACCTCGTCGCGAATTCGCGCCTGTCGCTCGCGCCGATCATCGAGGTGACGACGATGCCCCACGCCGACGTCGCAGGCGTTCGGCTGCTGGGAGACGCCGGCATCGAGCTGGGCGCGGGCCTGCGCCTCGACGTGCGGGCCGGCTACCAGGCGCGCCGCTTCGATCAAGGAGGGCCCACGCTCGGTGCAAGCCTCGCCTACGCCTTCTGATCAGAGCCCCATTTGCAAGCGGGCCAGCTCGCGCAGGAGGCCGTTCGCGATGTCGATACGGAGCGTCGCGTCGGCATCCTTGCGGCCGAGCGCGATGACGAGCGGTGCCGCCGGCAGGTTCGCGCGCTTCGCGTCGAAGCGAAGAGGCTGGACCACGAGCACGGTGCTCGAGGTACCCGCGATCACGGCGAGAGAGCGCGCGACCGCCGGCTCATCGGCGAGCTTGCGCTCGGGTCGAGCCGCAGCGCTCAACGCGGCCGCGGGCATCTCACCGCTCGCCATCGAGAGCACGTCTCCGCCCACGAGCCACGCGAGGCCGAGCTCGTTCGCCCTGGCACGGGGGGCCCCGGCGTCGCCCGGCGGTCCGGCGGCACGCGTCGCGCGCCCGTCAGTGGGGCGCGAAGGGTCGCGCACGAACGTCGCGATGGATGCCCTCCCGAGCCCGGGCAGCTCCTCCGTCGACGACGTGACGTCGCGCGTGTGAAAGAGCTCCTTGAACGGCGCCACCTTCGCGAGGTCAAGCGCGCCCCGCACCGCCCGAGAAGCCGCGTCGGGGTCTCGCACCGGAGCGCGCAGAGAGAGCCCCCGCGGCTCGTCCCACATGACACCCGTGCTGAACACGTCGCTCCGCGCCTTCGTGAAGTCCTGGAACACGTCATGGAGCTTCTTCGCGTCGCCTTCGGCGATACGCGTGCCGAGCGCCGACGTGATCAGCCCCTCGATCGCCGTTGCCTGCTCTCTGCGCTCCTCCTCGCCGTCGCGCATGATGAGCGCTGCGGCGGTCGTGGCGGGGAGCGCGGCGAGCGGCGCCGTGTCGCCGAGCTTCATCGCGTCGGTCCACTTGCGCGCGGGCCCGCCGCCCGTCACCGGTGTCATCGTCGAGACGACGGAGACGCCGTCCTCGACGACATCGAAGGCGATGCGCATCTTCTCGAGGTCGCCGACGATGGCGATCCGCTTCGTGACCCAGGTGTCGACGACTCCGACGATCGCCTTGGGGTCACCGTAGTCCGGAGCGCGGCCGCCGTGGCGACGGCGCGTCGCCTCGTCCTCCGTGAGGAGGAAACCCTTGGCCATGGTCCAGAGGTCGTCGAGCCGAGGCTTCATCACCGAGCCGAGGGCGGTGCGCGGCACATCGAGGACGACGGCGCCGGAGGACGGCAGGGGCTTCTTCGGGAGCGTGCGCGTCGCGTAGGGACCGAGCCTGAGGAGATCCTCGGCGCGCCGCGCGACCAGGACGTAGCCGTTCGCGGAGAGACCGATGATGAACCCCGCGCCCGGCGACTCGCCCTTCGGCACGAGCTCGGTGACGCCGGCGTCCTCCTTCGGCGTGAAGCGCGACGTCTCGCCGTCGACGAGCACAGCCCTCGCCTTCCGGAGATCGAGCAGCTTCATCGCGATGACGAAGCCCGCGTTCGCCGGATCGCCGGCGAGCGCGCCGAAGATTGGTGCGGTGCTGTCGATCTCCGAGGCGATGTAGGGGTCGAGGCCGGCGGCCATGCAGATGGTCCCGCTCGCAGACGCCGGGAGAATCCCGAACGCCCCACCGACGTTGCGCTGCAGCTTCGACCACGACGCGTTCGGCGTGCTCATGTAGACGTCTGCGAGCAGGCCCTCCGGCGCCGCCACGGCGGGCTCGTCGGACTTCGCGACGGTCAGAGGCTCCTCGTTGCGCTCTCCACACTTGCTGCAGGAGACAGCCGATGCCGCCGCGACGAGCCCGGCGAGCGCCAACGTGAGGCATGCACTGAGGCGAGGAGACCCCTTCACGCGGGAGGTCTTAGCACATGGCCCGAGGCGCTAAGGAGCGCAGCGCGCTCCCTTGTCGTCGGAGACGCAGCGCTGGAGGCCAACCGACTTGCAGAGGTAGGCGCGAGGCTGCCCCCAGGCGCACCAGCGGAGCGTCGCGCCATCGCAGCGGGGCGCCGCGGCAGGATCGCACGCAGGAGGTCCTCCATCGGTGGCTCGAACGGCCGCGGGCGCGCACGCCCCGATTGCGCTCGGCGCTCCGCCGGGAGCGTCGGTGCCTCCGCCGCACACGAGGCCGCGCGCGCCGCAATCGATCCGCACCTCGTGACCGCGGAAGCAGCCGATCGCGGTCGTGCCCTCGCAGCGGGTGCTTCCCTCCTGACAGCTCGAAGCGCCCGTCGCGCATCGGGGGCCATCG
>JANXVA010000209.1 GCA_025351875.1 Myxococcales bacterium
CTCGAACGGTGGCTCGGTGACACCGGGCTCGCGAGCTTCGCCGGCAAGCGCGTCCTCGACGTCGGCTGCGGCATGGGGCGGAACCCGTACTGGTACGTGAAGGCCGGCGCCACGTCGGTGCTCGCCGTCGACGTGGACGACGGCTCGCTCGGCGCCGCGCGCAAGAACCTCGCCCCGTTCGCGAACGCCACGGTCGAAAAGTGCTCGGTCTACGACCTCGACCCGAAGGTCCTCGGCCGCTTCGATCGCGTCACCTGCGTCGGCGTCCTCCACCATCTCGCCGACTCGCGCGCCGCGCTCGATCGGATGTGGTCGTGCGTCGAGCCGGGCGGCGCCCTCGTCTTGTGGTGCTACGGCAAGGAGGGCAACCGGCTCATCCTCCCCGTCATCCAGGCGCTCCGCGCGATCGGCTCACGCGCGCCGATCGGCGTGAGCCACGCGATGGCCAAGGGGATCGCCGCTGCGGCGTGGCCCGTCATCAAGGTCGCGCCGTTCCGCACCGAGTACTACCGCTACATCCGCTCGCTCTCGTTCCGTAACGTCGAGTCGATCATCTTCGATCAGATGCTCCCCCGCATCTCGAACTACTACACCGAGGCGGACATGAACGCGCTCGTCCGGCCGCTCGCGAAGGGCACGCCGTTCATCCAGCGCGTGCAGGGCAACAGCTGGCACGCGCGGATCACCAAGAGCAAAGAGGCTCCGTGAAGCCGAGCGCCACGACGGTCAACCAGGAGTTTTACGACGAGTTCTGGCGCTCGTGCCCCGACTTCAGTCGCTACAACCCGGGCGTGCTGCACCGGAGGCGTGGGATCCTGGCTCTCCTCCAGTCCGTGCCTCATCGCGAGATCCTCGACGTCGGCTGCGGGACCGGCGAGCTCCTCGTGTGGCTGCGGAGCGAGCTCGGCGCCGACGTGACCTACGCGGGTGCCGACCTCTCGGAGACGACCGTCGAGGAGAACGAGAGGCGCCACCCGTTCGCCACGTTCCAGGCGCTCGACGTGCAGCGCGGCGCGCTCGACCGGACCTTCGACGCGGTCCTCTGCACCGAGGTGGTCGAGCATCTCGACGACCGCCCGCGCGCGCTGACGAACCTCGCCGCGATGGTGTCTCCCGGCGGCCATCTCATCCTGACCTGCCCGACTGGCAAGGTGCACGCAACCGAGCGGCACTTCGGGCACGTGTCACACCCGTCGCCGCGGGAGCTGCGCGGCCATCTCGAGGCCGCTGGACTCGAGGTCGTGTCGATCAAGCGGTGGGGCTTTCCGCTCTACACTGCGCTGAAATACGCGACGAACCTGAACAGTGAGTGGGCGCTCAAGAACTTCGCGAACACCGAGTACAGCCCGACGGCGAAGCTCGTGTCGAAGGCGCTCTACTATGCGAACTTCGTCAACCTGCCGACGTCGCCGCTGGGCTGCCAGCTCTTCGTCCTCGCCCGACGACCGCGCTGAGGCGGCCGCCGGCTCAGTCGATCTGCGCGACGGAGCCGTTGCGGCTCGGTCGATCTGCGCGACGGAGCCGTTGCGGCTCAGTCGATCTGCGCGACGGAGCCGTTGCGGCTCAGTCGATCTCAACGAGGATCGCGGTGATGTTGTCCTTGCCGCCGCGCTCGTTGGCGAGGGCAATGAACTTCTTCACGGCCTCCTCGCCGCCGAGGTTCGCGATCGGCGCGATGTCGCTCTCGCGTAGGTAGCCGTGGAGGCCGTCGCTGCAGAGCAGGTACTTGTCGTCGGTCTTCAGCTTCGACAACCCGGTGTCGACCTGGACGTAGTCGCGATTTCCGACCGCCCGGGTGATCACGTTGCGGTGAGGCGACTTCTTCGCCTCCTGCGGTGTGATGAGCCCCTGCTTCAGCTGCCACGCGATGAGCGTGTGATCTTCGGTGAGCTGCTCGACGGTCTCGCCGTTCACCTTGTAGATGCGACTGTCACCGACCTGGGCCGTGACCGCGAACTCGCCGAGGACGAGGAGGGCGCTCAAGGTGGTGCCCATGCCCGTCTTGCCCCGGTCCATCTCGGCCATCGAGAAGACCATGTAGGTGGCGGCCTGAATGGCGCTCTCCATCAGGCGGCTGGCGGCCCTGACGTCCTCCTCGACCAGCGGGTCGGCGAGCTCGTGCAGGCTGCCGATACCCCGCTTCACCATGCCGTAGACCGTCTCGACGGCCTCCTGGCTCGCGATTTCGCCCGCGGCGTGGCCGCCCATGCCGTCGCCGACGATGTAGAGGCCAAGCCGATCGTCGAAGAAGAACGCGTCTTCGTTCGACTGTCGCTTGCGCCCCACGTCGGTGAGGCCTGTTCCGGTGCGTCGGAGAGGCGGCTGAACGGGCTGGTTCGTCATCGCCATCGCTCGAAGATTGTCACGATGATAGCCCGAGAACCTTCGGCGACACATCAACAATTTATGGTGGCTCCGCAAGGCGCTGGATTAGCCTCGCCCGCATGCGGGGGCACACTTCCCAGCGGCAGGGCGAAGGCCCTGGCCGAACGGGTCTAGGGGGCGCAGAGCTGGCCTTGGCGGCCTTGGTCGTGGGCGTCGTGGCGATGATGATCGTCCCCCTGCCGACCTGGCTCCTGGACGTGCTCCTGGCGACCAACCTCTCGCTTTCGGTCGCCATTCTCCTGGTCGTGCTCTACGTCCCGGACGCGCTCGCCATCGCGACGTTCCCCACGGTCCTGCTCCTGACGACCCTGTTCCGGCTCGCCCTGAACGTCTCGTCGTCCCGCCTCATCCTGCTCCAGGCCAACGCCGGCGACGTCATCAAGGCGTTCGGCGGGTTCGTCGTCCGCGGCAACTACGTGGTCGGCGCGGTCGTCTTTCTCATCCTGACCGTCATCCAGTTCATCGTCATCGCCAAGGGCTCGGAGCGCGTCGCGGAGGTCGCCGCACGCTTCGTGCTCGACGCGATGCCCGGCAAGCAGATGGCCATCGACGCGGAGGTGCGCTCGGGCACCATCGACGGGAACGAGGCTCGACGACGACGGCGTCAGCTCTCGCGCGAGAGCCAGTTCTACGGCTCGATGGACGGGGCCATCAAGTTCGTGAAGGGAGACGTGATCGCATCGCTCGTGATCACGGTGGTCAACATCCTGGGCGGGCTCGCCATCGGCGTCGGGCAGAAGGGCATGCCTGCCATCGACGCGCTGAAGCGCTACGGCCTCCTCACGATCGGCGACGGCCTCGTCTCGCAGATCCCCGCGCTCGTGCTCTCGACGGCCGCGGGCGTGCTCGTCACGCGCGTCGCCAGCGAGGAGCCCGACACACCGCTCGGCGAGGAGCTGGCCGCTCAGCTCTTCGGCATGCCCAAGGCGCTGAAGGTGGCGGCCGTCTTCGTGGTCCTCCTCGCGATGGTGCCCGGGCTCCCGGCGGTGCCTTTCCTCGTCATCGCGGCCGCGCTCTTCTTGGTGGCGCGCGCGCGGTCCAAGCAGATGGCCAAGGATGCGCAGCGCGAAGCCACGGAGCCGCGCGTGGCTCAGGTGGGGACCCGGCGCGGGGGCGTCGAGACCTCGTTCGTCCCCATGGTCGTCCCGTGGAGCATCGAGGTGTCAGAGGATCTCGCGATGTTGCTCGACGAAGGCGTCAGCGAGGACGGCACCGAGCGCGAGAGCCTTCGCGGCGCCGCGCTCGGTTTGCGCGAGCGCCTCTTCGCCGAACTCGGGGTCCCCCTGCCCGCTCCGCGCGTGCGTGCCGTCCCTGGCCTGCCCGCGCGCAGCGCCGTCGTCTCGCTGTTCGAGGTTCCGGCGCGGGTCGTCCCTGTACCGGAGGGGTCGAACGATAGGCAGGCCGTGGTCGCGGTCACCGAGGTCGCCGCCGAGCTGCTCCGCGCGCGCGCCGCGGATTTTCTCGGCCTCGCCGAGACCCAGCGCCTCCTCGACGAGCTCGAGCAGTTCGCCCCCGCGACGGTCCGCAACGTCGTGCCCAAGCCGGTCAGCCTCACCCTCCTCACCGACGTGCTCCGTCGCCTCGTCGAGGAGCGCGTTTCGATCCGTGATTTGCGGGCGATCCTCGAGGCGCTCGCCAGCGTCGCGGCGACCGAGAAGGATCCGCTGAACCTCACCGAGCTCGTGCGGGCGCAACTTCGTCGCGCGATGACCTTCCGCCTCACGCGCGGCGCGAATCAGCTCGGCGTCCTCCTCATCGATCCGGTCATCGAGGACACCGTCCGACGCGCGGTGACGCGGACGCCTGCGGGCGCCTTCCTCACCCTCGCGCCGGCAGCAGCCCGTGACGTCATCGCCTCGCTGCGTCGCGCAGTGACCGAGGCGGCCGCGCAAGGCGCCACCGCGGCGCCGGTCTTCCTCACGCAGCCTGATATCCGTCGCTTCGTGCGCAAGCTCCTCGAGAGCGACCTCCCCGACGCAACGGTGGTGAGCTTCGCGGAGCTCCTCCCCGAGGTCACCCTCCGCCCGCTCGCCCGCGCCAACCTCGCCGGCATCGGCTGACGGGCTCGAGCTCACACCGAGGCTCGGGGTGGTCCAGCCCTCGCTCGTCGCGAGTCACATCTTCTGACGGATCGTCTTGCGCGGGACGATGCCGAGCTGCATGACGACCTGCTTGGCCTCGCGCTCGAGGAGCGGGTGGACCTTCTTCTGGCCGACGAACATGCCGAGGAGGTGCGGGTTGATCGTCGCGAGCCTCTTCACCGCTCGTGCGATGCCTTTCGTGTCATTCACGGCAGCGTACGCGAAGGCCCGTGAGCGCCAGAGCTGAGCGCGGAGCTCGCCCATGTCGTCTGCCTCGGGGTTGAAGAGGTCGAGCGTGTCGACCGCCTTGCGCCCGGCACCCGTGCGGGCCCATGCCTCGGCCGCGACGGCCGCAAACATCACGCGCGTCTTCGGCTCCTGCTGCTTGCCGAGATCGAGCTTGTCGGCGAGCGCGCGCGCCTCCGCCGTCTCCCCGAGCGTGAGGTGGATCATCGCGCGCATCGCGCGCAGCTGACCGGCGATCGGGCCGAGCTCCTTGTCGAGGTTCACGGCCTCGAGCGTCACGAGCGCCGCGCGCGGGTCGTCCTGCATCTGCAGCTGCGCCTTCGCGATGACGGCCTGCGTGTCGCCCTTCTTGAACTCGGTGTTGATGCGCTCGAGGGCGGCCTTGCGGCCCTCCTGCGTGTCGGCGCCCTTCAGGATCGAGCCGAGCGCCTGGGTCTTTGCCATGTAGCGCTTGAGCCAGAAGACACCGACGACCGCAGCAACGGTGAGAGCACCGCAGAGGGCGAAGCCGATCCAGTGGCGCAGGATGGCAGCGATGATCCACGCGACCGCGACGAGCGCGCCGCCGCGCAGGTAGATCTTCGAGAGATCGGCCGGGGGCTTCTCGGGCTCCTGACTCAGCTCGCGAAGCTCCTGCTGGACCTCGTCCCTCGACTTCTTCTTTTGCTTGTTCGAGAGCTTGTCGTTGAGCGACTTCGGCCCAGGACGGCCAGAAACCTTCGACTCGGGCTTCGCCTCGCCTTCGCCGTCAGCCGTCTCTGCCGTGTCCGCGGTGCCTTCCGTCTCGTCGCTAGCCACGGCGCATCTCTACCGCTTTGGCCGTCCCCGCGCAAACGCGACGTGACCGCTGTATCCTCGCCCGCAGATGCGCGTTTCGAGGGCAGAAATCGCTTATTACGGCGCCCTCGCGGCCACGTTCATGCTCGGCATGGCGACGCTCTGGTGCGTCGACTACCTCCCGACGAACGATGGCCCGCAGCACATTTTTCTCGGGCACGCGGAGAACCTCTACGCCGACCCGAGCACGATCTACGGGCAGCAACTCATCCCTCAGCTCCAGTTCGCGGGGCGCGGCTTCGCCCTCTGGTGGACCCCGCTCGAGCCGCTGCTCGGGTTTCGTGACGCCACTCGCGTCGTGCTCTCGCTCTTCTACAGCTGGAGCTTCGCGGGCTACGTCCTCTTGGTCCACGCCCTCGGCAAGTCGCGGCGTTGGCTCTCGCTTCTCGGATGCGGTGTCTCGCTCTGCTGGCCCCTCTACATGGGGTTTCTGCCCTACTACGCGGGGATCGGGATCGGCTTGCTGATCCTCGCCTACGTCGCTCGCCGCGCGACCTTCGATCGCCGCGCCGCCCTCGTCGTGGGCGCGGGCCTCGCGCTCGAGTTCGTGCATCACGCCTTCAGCGTCGTGCCGACCATCCTGTTCGTCTGCATCCTCGTGGTCGCACGCTCGGCCCCTTCCGAGCGGAGGAGCGCCCTCCTGCGCATCGCGCTCTGCCTCGTCCCCGCGCTGCTCGGAATCCTCACGTTGGTCTGGTTTCGCCCGGAGAACCCGGCCGGGCTCCAGGAGTTCCACTGGGAGCCTCTGGCGCGCCGGGCGCTCATCCTGCCGCGCGTGCTCTGGTCCGGAAGCACGCCTACGCGCTGGCTCGGCAACGCGCTTCTGGTCGTCGGATTCATCGCGTCGCTCGTGGGTTTTCGGCGTCTCGAGCGCACCGAGCGCGCGTACGCGCTGTGCGCATGGACCGCCGGGCTCCTGCTCCTCGTGTTGCCGATCGTCATTCCCGGCTGGCAGTTCTTCAACGTTCGTTTCGCCCCGTTCTTCGTGGTGTTCACGTTGCCGCTGATACCTCTCGAGCGGCTCCGCCGTCCTGCGGTCGGGAGCGCTCTCTCGTTGCTCTCTGCCGGGTGCTTCGTCGCGTCGGCGTTCGTCTTCCACCGCTCGCTCCGTGCGGCGTGCGCGGACGACCTCGCCGGTCTCTCGCTGCCGATCAAGCGCTCGGGGTACCGCCTCCCGATCGCGCTCGACCCCTTCTGCGGCCTGCCACGCGACGCGACGCAGGCGCCCGTCCCGTTTCTCGGACCGGCTCGCCAGCTCGGCGCGCTCTACGCCGTCGCCCAGGGAGGCACGATCCCGAACCCCTTCGCCCAGGTCTTCGCGATTCACCCCTTCACCGTCCGGAAAGGCGCCGCCGCGCCGCGCGTGCCCATTCCCGCCTCCGAGGTGTTCCAGTTCGGCGAGGAGCTCTCCCAGCTCGAGAACCTCCCTGCACGCGAGGAGCTCCTGCGGACCGTCGCGATTCATGCCCAGTCGTACGACGACGTCCTGCTCTTCGGCGCGAACGACGCCGACCTCGCAACGCTCGGCGCCTTCGGCTTTCGAGCGGCGTTCCGCCAATCGACGTTCGCCATGATGGAGCTCGAGGCGTGCAAGGTCGAGGTCGTGGTCCAGGACCACAAGGATGCCTCGCTCATCACCGTCGGAGGCGGGATCGGCGGACTGCCCCAGATCATGTGGGAGCACGCGGTCAAGCCCGGGCCCGTGACGTCGCAGGGCGAGCTCCTCTCGTCCGTCTCGCAGCGCCTCTGCGGCCCCGCGTGGCTCCTCGTGCGCTACCGGATCGGCGGCGCCGTGCTGCCCTGCAGTGGCAGCGCCGACGGCAAGCTCGCCTACGTGGCGAAGCCAGGTGAGGTCACGCGGCTCCGCTGCAACGCGCCGGAGCCGCCGCCTCCTTGACGGGCGCGCAGACGCACGCTCAGCGCTAGGCGTCCGGCGGAGGCCGGATGCTTGCGACCGGCTCGTGCGCCATCTCGGGGTCCATCGCCTGGATCCGCGCCCGCACGTGCGTGAAGACGCTCTGCGCGATCGACATGCACGGCACCGCGAGCAGGGCCCCCATGGTGTGGAAGAAGTGCTCTCCGACGAGGAGCGAGAACACGACGAGCACCGGGTGAATCTTCGCGGCGTCGCCCATGATCTTGGGGTTCAGGAAGTTCGCCTCGAGCTGGTGGATCCCGATGATCCACACGAAAACGAACGCCGCCGTCCCGATCGATTGCGTGAGCCCGAGCGCCACGGCTGGGATCGCGCTGATGATCGACCCGAAGATTGGAATCAGGCTGAGCACCGTCGCGATGAGCGCCAGGACCGGCCAGTACTTCAACCCGACGATCGCGAAGCCGACCGCGGAGAGCACGCCGTTGACGAGGCAGATGATGAGCTGCCCGCGCACCACTCCCGATAGCCCGCGGTCGATGCGTCCGAGCAGATCATGAAAAGACGACCGGGAGCTCGGCCGCACCAGCGAGACGAAGAACGCGGTGATGCGCTCGCGCGTGAGCATCATGTACGCGGCGAGCATCAAGGTGATGCCGAACACGAAGATGAAGCGACTCACGCCGGCCACGATGTCGCGTCCGATCTTCACGATCTCGAGCGCGTTGTGCTGGGCGTAGAGCAGGCTCCTCCCGGCCGCGTCGGCGACGATGCGGTCGAGGTCGAACCCGCCTTCGCGCGTCTCGCGGAGCGGCTCGACGGTGTAGCCGCCGCCCTTGGCGGGAGTGATCGACAAAGGGCCGTTCAGCTCGATGCCGAACGCGCCGTCCGGTCGCGGGCGCGCGACGATCGTTCCGGCGGGCGGGCTCGGTGCGGCAAGCTCCTCCACGGCCGAGGGATCGGGCGTGCGCTCCGGGCCGAAGCCGGCGTTACGGAGCCGCTGCTGGATGTCGGGAACCCAGCGGGTCTTCACGGTGTGACTGAGCGTGGGGAGCTCGCGACGGAGGCTTGCGAGCTCCTGCCCGACGCGGGGCGCGGTGAAACGGATGAAGGCCGCGAGCGTCCCGAGCACCACGACGTACACCAGGATGATGGCCATGGCGCGCGAGACCTTGCGCGTCTCGACCCAGGTGACGAGCGGCGTGAGCAAGTACGCGATGACGAGCGCGAGCACGAACGGGAGCAGCACCGAATGCGCCAAAACGAGCACAGCGACCGCGATCAGTGCCGAACCCGCGAGGAACCACGTGTGCCGCGCTCTTGCCTCGCGCGCGAGGCCGTCGTCGATGTTCATGCCGGCCCCGGGGCAGGCGCGCGAGCGCCGGGAATGTCGACGAACGCGTCGTAGAGACGCCTCCAAGACTCATCGAGGTACTCGGGCATGACGCGAACGTCCGCGAGCACGGGCATGAAGTTGGTGTCCCCTTCCCACCGAGGCACGACGTGCCCGTGAACATGACCAGGGACGCCGGCGCCGGCGCTCTTGCCCAGGTTGAAGCCGACGTTCATGCCCTGGCACTTCACTCCGAGCCGCAAGCGGATCGTGCTCTCGCGAAGGAGCGTCATCAGCGCCGCGTACTCGTCGGCCTCGAGATCGGCGAGGTCTCCCACGTGGCGGCGAGGAGCGACGAGGATGTGGGACGTCGTGAACGGATAGCGGTTCAAGCACACGAACGCGTGCGGCTGAGCGACCAGCACGAGGTGCTCACGGAAGTGCGCCTCTTCCTTCGGGTGCTCGCAGAGGAAACACCCCGTCGGTTTCTCACCGAACAGGTAGTCCATCCGCCACGGCGCCCAGAGAGCGGTCGTCATCGGCGGCAACATAGCGCTCGGTCGCCATTAAACGCCAGCGGCGGCACGCTCTCTCGAGCGGCCGCCGCGGCGCGGGTTCATTGCGCGTTAATTCACGCGAACGAACCGGTTCAGGATGAAAGAAGGGAGGCTCAGGCCTCGTCCTTCTCCTCTTCCTTCGCGGGCTCTTCCGACTCGGCCTCGGCCTCGTCGGTCTTCGCGCCCTTCTTGTCCTTGATCAGCTTCTCGCCAAGCTTCTGCTTGATGAGCTCGCCGATCGAGGTCGCCTTCCCGTCATCGCCGCCGGCCGACTTGCCGCGGCCACCTGCCGGGGCAACGGACTGCGTCTTCGTGGCCTTGGGCGCCGTGCCTGCCTCGCCGATGCGCATCGACAGCGTGAGCCGGCGATCCTGCGAGTCGACGTTGGCAATCTCGGCCTTGATCTCGTCACCGATCTCGAAGGGAACGACCTCACCGGCCTCGTTCTTCTTCTCGTTCAGCTCGTTCGTGGGCAGGTGCCCCTCGACTCCGTCGCGGATGCGAACGAAGACGCCGTAGTCGACGATCGAGACGACCTTCGTGTCGCAGACCTTGCCGGGCGGGAACTCGTTGAAGATGTTCGGCCAGGGATCGTCGAAGAGCTGCTTGATGCCGAGGGAGACCTTCTTCTCGTCGTGGTTGATCGAGAGGATGATCGCTTCGACGTCGTCGCCCTTGTGGTGGAGGTCGGCCGGGTTGTTGACCTTGGCCGTCCACGACAGGTCGCTCTTGTGGACCATGCCGTCCACGCCTTCTTCGATGCCGATGAAGACGCCGTAGTCGGTGATGCTGCGGACCTTGCCGCCGATCTTGTCACCGGGAGAGTACTTCTCGGTGAAGAGCGTCCAGGGATCGGGCTCGAGCTGCTTGAGACCGAGCGAGATGCGCTTGGCCTTCGCGTCGACCTCGAGGACCTGGCAATCGATCTCCTGGCCCACTTCGAGCAGCTTCGACGGGTGCTTGACCTTCTTGGTCCAGCTCATCTCGCTGACGTGGATGAGGCCTTCGACACCCGGCTCGAGCTCCACGAAGGCGCCGTAGTCGGTGATCGACATGACCTTGCCGTGGACCTTCTTGCCCGGCGGGAACGCCTCTTCGGCGTGGCTCCAGGGATCTTCCTGGGTCTGCTTGAGGCCGAGAGAGACGCGCTCGGTCTCGGGGTTGTACTTGAGGACCTTGACGGTGACCTCGTCGCC
>JANXVA010000223.1 GCA_025351875.1 Myxococcales bacterium
ATCTCGACGTCGACGTCCGCGCTCACTCCCGACGTCGCGATCTTCGCCTTCTGAAGACAGAAGACGAGGCTCGCGGCGAGGCAGTTGCCGATCGCAGCGGCGAGGATGCGCGCAGCGTTGGGCGCGAGATCTCGGCCGAGCGGCGGGGGCTCGTCGAGGCGCAGCGGCTCGAACTGATCCTTGTCGAACTTTACGCGAAACTCGAAGCCGTCGACCTGCTCGACGTGCACCGAGAAGCGGTTGGCCACGTCGCTCACGTGCGCTCCACCGCGGGCGTGCCGTCACGCGTCACGAAGTCCGCGCGCGAAGTGCTCGCTCGCAGCTGAATGTTCGATTCTTTCGATGCGCCGATGGCCGTCTCCCACCTGAGCGCGCGGCCGTTCGGTTGGTAGTCGTGTCCGACGAAGACACGCGTCGCATCGGGGAGGGCGTAAAGGCGTTCGTGGACCGAGGTGTAGAGCGCTTCCGCGCTTCCGCTGAGGTGATCCGCGTGCGCGTGGGTCTCGAGCACATAGTGAAGCGTCAGCCCCTTCTCCTTCAATAGCGTCTCTACGCGCCCGATCGACGCGGTCGAGGTCTGTGACGATAGGACGTCGTAGTCGAGCACTGGGTCGATCACGATGGCGTCGCGCGTCTTCGGATCGAAGACCACGTACGTGAGCGTGAAGGTGGCCGGGTCGAAGAGTCTCTCGATGTTCATGACGGCTCCTGGGATGATTTCAGGACGAGGCTGACGCCGGTGAGAGCCACAGCTCCCAGGGTTTGCGGTAGGGTGGCCGAGGCACTCGCGAGCGGCTGGTCAGTCAATCGACATGCAAGGTGGCTGCATGCAAGGTGGCTGCCAACGGTTGGCGTCAGTGATGACGCGCCGAATGCCGGCCTGGAAGTCTGCCGTCATCTCCCGCGTCGCGTGCTCGCGCGCGGCGCTCGCGCCGCGCCGCGGTTTCGGCCGTCGCGTTTTGCGATGTACAGTCGATCGTCGTCCCGACCTACGAGCGCCTCCGGCGAATCGCCCGCCATCGCGGAGGCGACGCCCACGCTGGTCGTCACGGCGATGGCGTGCTCGCCGAACGAGACGGGCGACTCGGCGAGCGCGGCGCGGAGCCGCTCGCCGATCTGCGCCGCGACCTCCGTGCTGGCGCCCGGCAGGACGACCATCAGCTCCTCTCCGCCGTAGCGCGCGATGTCGTCGTACGGTCGAAGCGCGGCCTGCATCCGGCGCGCGGCTTCCCGGAGCACCTCGTCGCCGCCCAGGTGACCGAACGTGTCGTTCACGGGCTTGAAGGGATCGACGCGATCGAGTCACGCCTGCGCGCGGCCTACGCGGAGGCGCGCGAGCGACGCGACGGGCAGCCGGACCTCCGCGAACAGCGCGCCTCTCCGCGCGAAGACCCGGATCTCGGCGGCAACGCCATGCGCCCGGAGCCGGCGCTCGACGCGCTCGGCCGCCTTGTGAGCCTCCTCTCGTGCGGGGTCGTCCTTCGCCGCACGGCGGTTCTGTCTCACGCGCTTCGACTGGCGCTCGAGCGCGCTCGCCGAGAGCAGCCTCGGGTCGACGCGCTCACCTCGGACGATCGCGCCCTCGCGCGCGAGCTCCGACGGCGTGTCGTCGGCCGCGGTGGCACGCGCGAGGCGGACGAGGCTCATCGCCTTCTTCTGTCCGAGCCCGAGCGCCTCCTTCTTCGTGAACGAGTCGATCACGCCGATCAGCTGGAACGCGTACGTCTTGCCCATGACGCCGCGCGCCTTCAGCATCTCGGCGAAGCTCACGTGCCCGAGCGACGCGTACAGCTTCTTGCGCAGGAGCTCACGAAGCGCGACGCCGACGTCCCAGAACGCCCGCGCGATGGTCTTCTTGCGCTTCTCGATGAGCGACAGGAGCGCGAGCGCGCGCTTCGCCACGGACGGTCCTGCGCTCGCGGCGACGACGATGGCCTTTTTCCGTTGGATCGTGGCATCGGGGTCCGCCGAGTATACCGAGTGGACTCGGGAGTTCACCAGGTGGACTCGGTGCATGTATGGGCCTTCCACCATGACGCAAGGACAGGATCGGTAGAGTCGGGCTCCGATGGGGAGGCCCCGTCGCGTTGGCGTTCGTCGTCACTTGCTCGCAGCTCGGCTGCGATCTCCTGAAGAAGCGCGGAGACGACGCCAAGGCGACAGGGACGTCCGCGGCTGCCGACGGGCTCCCTCCTGAGTGCGCCGACTACCTCGCGGTCTTCCGATGTGTACACGTCAAGTCGGGCGAGCCGAACGTCGACGCGCAGGTCGACGGGCTGCGCGACGGCTTCAAAGCAGTGGCGACGAACGCAGGCGCCGCCGCGGCAAAGAAGCAGTGCGTCGATCTCATGACGGCATCACAGGATGGCTTCGCGAAGGTAGGCTGCACGAAGGGCGTCGTCGCGACGGCGACGCCCGCGCAGTCGCCCTCAGTGGCAGCGCCCCGCAGGCCGGTGCCGACCACGACCGCGGGCGCCGCTCTGCTGGGCTGAGAAGCGCCGGCGCGACCTGCGCGAAGGACACGGAGCGACTGCAGCGCGTGCGACGGCACGTGCCAAAAGGGCTTCTGCACCGCCAAGAGCCCGTGAGTATCTGCGCGGTTCGCTACTTGCTGTAGATCTCGTCCACGGCAAGCGTCTGGCCACGGTCGTCGCCGCGAAGTAGCGCGCGCACGTGGGCGCGAAGGACGGTCATCTCGAACGGTTTGTCCAAGAGGACAGCCCCAAGCAGTCTTGCTCGGGTGCGCGCTTCGTCGTCACCGAAGGCCGTCATCAAGATCACGGGCGTCATCCAGTCCGCGTCCCGAAGACCTTGGATGATGTCGAAGCCGTTGCAAACGGGCATTCGGATGTCCGTGATGATGAGGTCGATCGGGTCCGGCGTCGGACGCAGTCTATAGAAGTCGGTGATGCGCAGGAGAAGCTGACCGCCATCGGTCGCGTCGACGACGTCGTATCCGTCACGTCGTAGCTCTTCGATGACGAGCCTCCGCATCTCCCGGTCGTCCTCGGCGACCAAGATGCGCGGGTGTGAGAGTTGCGGACTCTGCGACCGGACCAGCGACGTGGCGGGGCTCATGACCGCCATAGAGCATCCGGCGTGCCGCCTCGTGGCTGCGCGTAGGGCGTGAAATGAGCGGTCGTTCGTCGCAGTCGAGGGTTGATTTGACACGCCGTCGCCGTTCGACTCTGGCGGTCCAGCGGCACTCGACCGGCGTCCTCGACGCGACGGGCAGCAAGGTGGCATACCACCCAGCCATGAAGCTCGTCCCCAAGCTCACGGCCGCCTTCGTGGCCGCGACGTTCGCCGTACTCGTTGTCGATGGGTACGTTCGGGTTCAGCGAGAGGTCACCGTTCTGCGTGCCGACCGCGAACGCGACCATGCGCTCCTCGGCCGGTCGCTGGGAGCCGCCATCGCTGCGCTCTGGCGCACGGGCGGACGCGCCGAAGCCCTCGGGATCGTCGACGGCGTGAATGCGCGTCGAGGACGAGTTCACGTTCGGTGGGTGGAAGGAGCGGGGGGCGCGGACCACGTCCACGTCGAAGCCTCCACGCTGCGAGAGATCGCGCCCGGCGAGTCGATCACGAGGATCGTAGCGACTGGCGCCGGCGGAGAGCGATTCACCTACGTCCCAATTTCCGTCGCTGGGACGCCAGAGGGCATGCTCGAGCTCTCGGAGCTGCTCGCGGCCGAGGAGGAAGCCGCGCACCGCATCGTCGTCGATACGGTCACGACGACGCTCGCGCTCGCGCTCGTCAGCGGGATGCTCTCGGTCGTCCTGGGTTTCTGGTTCGTCGGTCGCCCGGTAGGCGCGCTCTCTCGCAAAGCACGGAGGATCGGCGCCGGCGACTTCGCGGCGCCACTCGACCTCCCGCAGAAGGACGAGCTGGGTCATCTTGCAACGGAGATGAATGCCATGTGCGAACGCCTCGCCAAAGCGTACGACCGCATCGAGGACGAGACGGCAGCACGCATCGCCTCCGTCGAGCAGCTGCGCCATGCGGATCGGCTCATAACGGTGGGCAAGCTGGCCTCCGGGATCGCTCACGAGCTCGGCACACCGCTCAACGTCGTCACCGCGCGAGCGCAGATGATCGCTTCGGGCGAGGCCACCGCGGCGGAAGCCGGCGACTACGCCCGCGTCATCGTCGAGGCCTCCGGGCGGATGACCAAGATCATCCGTCAACTGATGGCGTTTGCCCGCCGCAAGCCGGCGGACAAGGTGCCGCGCGACGTGCGACGCTTGGCCGACGAGGTGCTGGAGCTTCTCCGGCCGCTCGCAGACAAGAAGGACGTTCGCTTGGAGCTGCACTGCAACGAAGCCGAGCCGAGCGCGACCGTCGACGGCGCGGAGATCCAGCAAGCCATGACGAACCTCGTCGTCAACGCGATGCAGGCGATGCCGAGAGGTGGAGTCATCGACGTCTCGATCGAGCATGAATCGGCCCAGCCGCCAGGCTCTGACCACGCGTCACCCTACCTCTGCGTGAGCGTGCGCGACCATGGCGACGGGATCGCGCCCGACCACCTCCCGCATATTTTCGAGCCGTTCTTCACGACCAAGGACGTCGGTGAGGGGACCGGCCTGGGCCTGTCGGTCACGCACGGGATCGTCCAAGACCACGGGGGCTGGATCGACGTGCAGAGCGAGGGCAAGGAGGGCACGGTGTTCTCCATCTATCTGCCGGCGGGGAAGCCTGCATGACCGTCGAGCTCCTGCTCGTCGATGACGACCAGAGTCTGTGCGAGACCCTCGCGGCAGGCCTCAAGAAGCGCGGCTTCCACGTGACGTGGCGCACCTCGGCGGCGGACGCGCTTCGGGTCCTCGAGGAAGGAGACTTCGACGTCGTCGTCACCGACTTGCAGATGCGCGAGATGGGCGGCATCGAGCTCTGTGAGCGCGTCGCTGCCAATCGACCCGACGTCCCCGTCGTCGTGTTCACCGGCTTCGGAAGCCTCGACTCGGCGGTCGCGGCGATACGCGCAGGCGCCTACGACTTCATCAGCAAGCCCGTCGAGGTCGATGCGCTGGCCATCAGCGTCGACCGCGCCGCGAAGCATCGGCAACTCCGGCAGGAGGTGAAGCGCCTCCGCCTCGAGGTGGAGCGACAACCGCGCTCCAAGGAGCTCCTCGGGGAGAGCCCTGCCATGGAAGCCGTGCAGGATCTCATCGGCCGCGTCGCCCAGTCCGAAGCCAACGTGCTGGTCAGCGGCGAGAGCGGCACCGGGAAGGAGCTCGTCGCTCGCGCGATTCATCACCGAAGCGCGCGGCTCCACGGCCCGTTCGTTGCCATCAACTGCTCCGCGGTACCCGAGCCGCTCCTCGAGAGCGAGCTCTTCGGCCATTCGCGCGGCGCGTTCACGGACGCCAAAGAGGCGCACCCCGGACTCTTCGTCCAGGCCAAGGGCGGCACGCTCTTCCTCGACGAGATCGGCGACATGCCGCTCGGCTTGCAGCCGAAGCTCTTGCGGGTGCTCCAGGAGCGGCTGGTGCGCCCGCTCGGCGCGAAGGCCGAGGTGCCCGTCGACGTGCGCATCGTGACCGCGACCAACCGCGATCTCGAATCAGCCATCGAGGAGAAGCGTTTTCGCGAGGACCTCTACTACCGAATCAACGTGATCCACATTCCCCTGCCACCGCTCAGGGCACGCGGGGGTGACGTTCTGCCTCTCGCGCTCCATTTCGTGCGGCGCTTCGCCGAGCAGTCGCACAAGAGCGTCAAGGGTTTCACGAAAGAGGTCGCCGAGAAGCTCACCGCTTATGCGTGGCCCGGCAATGTCCGCGAGCTTCAGAACAGCATGGAACGCGCCGTCGCTCTCGCCCGCTTCGAGGACCTCTGCGTCGATGATCTGCCAGAAAAGATCCGCAACTACCGCTTTTCCCATGTTCTCGTGGCGGGAAACGATCCAACCGAGCTCGTCTCGCTCGAGGAGGTCGAGCGGCGCTACATCCTGCGGGTGCTGGACGCCGTCGCCGGCAACAAGACGGCCGCCGCGCGCGTGCTCGGCCTCGAACGAAAGACGCTCTACCGGAAGCTAGAACGCTACGCCGCCGAGCCCCGGCGAGACGGGGCGAGCGGGCTTCCCACGAAGTGACCCGTCGTGTCCACGCGCGGTCAGCGTGGCCGTCGGCCTGAACGCGTCATCTCGCGACGACGCCGCCGTCGAGGAGGCGCGCGACCGTCGCGCGTAGCTCGTCGAGCTCGAAGGGCTTGTCGAACAGAACCGCTCCTGAGAGCAACGCGCGCGCTCGCGTCGCGTCGTCTCCGAACGCGGTCATCAAGATGATGGGCGTCGCGCAGTGTGCGCTCCGGAGCGCCTCGACGATCTGGAGACCACTACAAATGGGCATGCGAACGTCCGACACGATGAGGTCGACCTGCTCGTAGTTCGTCGTCACCTGATGGGCGAGCTCGACCAGCAAACGTCCTCCATCCGCGACCTCGGTCACCTCGTGGCCGTCCTTGCGAAGCGCCTCGACCACGAGACGCCGCATCTCGGTGTCGTCCTCGGCCACGAGAACGCGTGCTGGGTCGTGACGAGGGTGGGGCGTGGCGTGTGCGCTCCTCCATGGCGACGACGGCGACGACGGGGGGCGCGAAGGAATGGACATACAACTCTCCTTTGCATCGCGACTTCGCGAGCTCCGAGTTTCGGGTCGCGGTTCCATCGCGACCTCCTGAGTGGGTGACGATCGATCATGGGTAGGCCGCTCTATTTCGCCGCATCGGACGTGCTGCCTTGGCTCGAAGCGCTCGGCAGCACGAGCGCGATCGTGGTCCCATGCAGCCCGGTCGTCACGCGCACCTCACCGCGATGACGTCGGGCGCATTCGGCGACGCTCGCGAGGCCGAGCCCGGTTCCGTCGTTTCCCTTGGTCGTGAAGTAGGGCTCGAACATGCGAGCTTGGACGGCGGGAGGAATACCCGGGCCCTCGTCTTCGATCTCGACGAACGACGTGCCGCGATCCGACCCGGTGCGGGCCGTGATCTTCCCGCCTCGCGGGGAGGCATCGACCGCGTTCAGCAGGAGGTTCAGGACAGCGGAGACCATTTCGCTGCGCTGCGCGAACACGACGGGCGAGGCGCCATCGCACACGATCTCGGTCGTCGTCGGCCTACCTGCAGGTGAGTGAAACCTCGCCAATTGGCAGGCGTCTGCGAGTACGTCGTCGAGCTCGACCCGTTCCATGGCGATCGACGGCTCGCAACGACCCAGCTCGCGTACCCGCTCGAGAAGCTGGGCGCCCAGCGAGACGTCGCGTCGCATTTGGGCGAGGCACGCCGCGACTTCGCCGGCGGCGCTCCCGGTGCCTTGGAGGATCTGGATCCGGAGCGAGAGGCCGTTCAAGACGTTGCGCATGTCGTGGGCAACGCCCGCGCTCAGGAGGCCGAGCTGGCGGAGAGACTCCGCACGCCGCGCGGCCGCGAGCGGAATCGCGCCGCACGTAGGCGATGACTCGGTCACGACGACCCGCGGCGTCACCGCTGTCGTCCATCGGTTCCGAAGCTGAGATCGTACAGTTGCCATGGGCGACTCCTCTCGGGTGCCCGTCTGCGACGCATGACGGGGTCGCGATCCACCGGAGCAGCTTGCGTGCCAGGCGGATCGACGCGACAGACGCGTGGGGACGCGGGCAGCCACGGACACGCCGTGTCGGAATGACCCGGCCGCGTCCGGCTCGAGGTTCGGCTCCACGCCTAGCTTCGACGCGAAAAAGG
This sequence comes from Myxococcales bacterium, assembly GCA_025351875.1. GTDB lineage: Bacteria > Myxococcota_A > Polyangia > Polyangiales > Polyangiaceae > Labilithrix. Next base: position 7,723 of record JANXVA010000223.1, read on the forward strand.
AGCCAGACGAGCGATCGTGCGCGCGCCGGGCGAGATAGAGGGCTACCAACGAGTTCAGACCGAGGAGAAGAACTCTTCCGACGTCGGCATGGCGGACGATGGCAATCGCCTCGAACGGCAAGAACCCCCCCGTGGCGATGACGACGAGCCAGGGGCCCCACCACCACGTGCGATGGAGTGCCCAGCCCTCCACGAACGTGAACGCTCCGTCGAGCGCTAACGCTAAAACCACCAACCAAAGGTGCTGCGGCGCGACTGCGCTGACCAGCACATCGGCGATGGCGATGCTCCACGCGCTCGCTGCATGGTGACGGATCTGCACGGCAACCGTATGGAGCGGAGTGGCGTGATCGGCGGCCGTGAACGCGGCGAGGAGTGCAGCCGCGAACAGCGACGCCGCGGCACGCGTGAGCTTGTAGGCGATGATCAGCCGAAGCCCAGGCGCATGATTCCCGCTCGCGCGCGTGAGGGCCGTCGCGTCTCGCGGAACACCTGCGGGAGCGGATCTCTGCATTGGATCATCTTGCGCGTGGCGCTGCGTCTACCTCACCCCGGAGCCCATCCACCGTGAATGGCTTCTCGAGAACGCGGGCGCTGAGACCGGAGACGCGAGCTTTCTCGTCGTCTCGCGCGAAGGCGCTCATCAGGAGAATCGCGGGCGTCGTACAGCCCGCAGCGCGCAGCCCGTCGAGCGCCCCGACGGACGCCGTCCGAACGCGCGACCATGAGCCTGAAAACGACAAGGACCTCGCCGGGTGTCGGACCTCGCCGTTATATCATCGGACGACGATGGCGAACTCGTTGTCAGATCCGCTCGATCCTCGCGTCGCACTTGCGGCCGAGAGGACGCTCCTCGCATGGATTCGGACGGGCATTGCCCTCATGGGATTTGGCTTCATCGTCGCTCGTTTCGGCTTGTTCCTGCGCGAGCTCACCGCTGTGGGTGCTCACGCGAATGGTGGAGGCTCGAACGCCTCGACGACGGGCGTCGCCCTCGTCGGCGCCGGAATCGCGGTGAACGTTTGGGCGAGCATTCGGCACGCCCAGATGCTCCGTCGCCTGGCACGCGGCGAAAGCGGCGTCGTGAGCGCACGCGGACCCGTCTCGATTGGAATCGCAACAGGCGTTGGAGGGCTCATCCTCCTTGCGGTCTTGATGGCAGCATTCTTCCGGTGAGGCAACCCACCGGGCGCCACCGCTCTTGGCTCTTCGCCGATCTGGGCTCGCCTGCGCTCCTCACAGCGTGCCTTCCGGCGGCACTCCGCAGAGCGGCTCCAGGTTGCACGAGTCGATGACCGTAACCTTCGCGAGATTGGCGTCACACGGCCACCGCTCGATTTTGGAGATGCACTCTGCAAGGGGCTGGGGGTGGATGTTGCTCTTGCACCACGACGGCTTGATTTCGGCTTCCGTCGCGCTTCGCAGAAGCGTCATTCTGCTTTCGATGTCTTTAGGCTCGCCCCGGGCCTCAGGCCGCGCGCATGCCTGCTCACGCGCGAGCCGTGTGTAGGCGAGGCGACCGATCGCTGCCGACTCGTCCGGCGCGAGCTCGGACCCGGGATAGCGGGAACCCTGGCCACAGCCGAGAGGCGCGACCAGCAGAATTGTCGCGAGTGACGTGAGCATTATTTTCATCATGTGAGACCCCGTTCATTCAGCCGGTACAAAGTGGCCGTCCGGATCTACCTCGGTGTGGCCCGCTCGTGGATCGTCGAGGACACTGTCATCAGGATCCGTGATCGCCGGCCTCGCGATCAGCGTGAACATGGTGGGCACGAGGAAGAGGGAGAGCAGCGTGGATGACGCGAGGCCCCCTACGACGGCGAGCGCGAGGGGGCGGTTCGACACCGACGCCGCATCGAGTCCGATGGCGGTAGGCAGCAGACCGAAAATCGTCGCAAGACTGGTCATCGCGATCGGCGTGAACCGCACGCGGGCTGCGTCCACCATCGCATCGATGGGCGTCAGTCCGTTCATGAGCTCACGGTTCGCGTGGTCGACCATGAGGATGCCGTTCGATACCGCAATGCCGATCACCATGAGCACGCCCATCAGGGCGGTAATCGAGAAGCCCTGTCCGGCCGCCATGAGCGCACCGACGATCCCCACGAGTGAGACGGGAATCGTGAAGAGCATCACGAAGGGCAGACGCAGCGACTTGAACTGCGTCGCCATGATCATGAAGACGACCATCACGGCGAGACCGAGCGCGACGCCGAGGCCCCCGAACGTGCTTCGCATGAGCTCGACCTGCCCGACGAAGTCGACCTTCACGTTCTTCGTGCGGGGGTCCTGTGCGAGCTTCTTCTCGAGCTCGGCGGCGGCGCTGCCGATGTCGCGGCGCTCGGTCTGCATGAAGATGTGCGACGCGCGCGTGAGCTGATTTCGCGTGACCAGCACGGGGCCGACCGATCGCGTGATGTTGCCGTACGCACCGAGCGTGACTGCGGCGCCGTTCGCCCCGACGCGAATAGGGACCTCGCCGAGGGCGGCGGTGTCCTTGACGACGGCGTCGTCGTAGTACGTGATCACGTAGTAGGACTGGCCATTGTTGGTGTCGGTCCACACGGCGGGGGTATTCACGTTGCCAAGCGTGGCTTCGAGCGTGGTCTGCGCCGCGTCCCGTGCCGTCACCCCCACCAGACCAGCCGTCTCTCGGTCCGTGTCGACCCGCAGCTCGGGGTAGTCGTTCTCGAGCTGGACGTAGACATCACGAATGCCGGGCACGGAGCGCGCGACATCGGCGACTGCCTTCGACTGATCCAGCATCACGTCGAGATCGCTGCCGCGAACCTCGACGACGAGCGGCGCAATGTACCCGTTCGAGAAGACGCTCGCGACGAGCCCACCAGGCGCCTGGAGGAAGTCCACGCCCGGATAGGTGTGCTGTAGGAGCTCGCGCATTCGATCCGCCAGCTCGCGCTGGTCCAGCTGGCGCTTGCCCATCTCGGTGAGCTCGACGCGGATGAAGCCCTGGTGCGTGCCCATGTTCGGGCTCGTCATCGCCGAGCGTGCCTTGCTCGGTGAGCCTACGTTCGTGAGGACCAAGCTCACGGTGCCGGGCGGCAACTTCTCCTTGATGGTGTTCGCCATCTCCACCGTCTTGGCGGATGCATCTTCCAGCGACGTACCAGGAGTGAAGCGCACGTAGACCCGCTCCATCGACTCGTCGATGTCGGGAAAGAAGGTGCTCGGTAGGCGCCCGCTGACCCAGACGCTCGACCCGACGAGCACCGCGGCGCCCGCAATCACCCAGGGGCGAAACCCGAGCACGTTGCGTAGCGTCCGCGAGTACGCATCGGCGACGCCGTCGACGGCTCCCCGCAACGCTCTCACGAGCCGCCCGGGTTCATCGTGGTGCTTCGGCAGAAGATACCGGCACGCCACCGGCGTCACGACCATGCTCACGACGTAGCCCGCTACCATTCCCGTCGCGACCGTGAGCGCCAGCGGGACGAACAGCTTCTTCGCGAGGCCGGCGAGCAGTACGACGGGCAGCAGCACGGCGATCGTCGCGAGGGTCGCGGCGAGTGCCGCGATGGCGACGGCGTTGGCGCCGTTCAGAGCCGCCGCTACGCGCGTCCGTCCCGGTGAGTTGCGGTGGATGGATTCGAGTACGACGACCGAGATGTCGACGAGCGGCCCCATGGACAGTGTGAGGCCACCGAGGGTGAACGCATTCAGGCTCTGTCCCGTGACGTAAAGGACAATGAGAATGATGGCGAACGAGATCGGAACCGCGATCGCCGCGATCAAGACCGAGCGCGGGCTCTGCAGAAAGAGCAGAATCACGAGGCCGATGAGCACGAGCGCCTGGAAGATCTCTTTCACCAGGCCGTCGATGGTGCCGCGCACGAAGGTCGATTGATCGAACACCGGCTCGACCTGGACCCCGGGCGGCAGATCCTTCAGGCCCGAGACGATCTTCCTGATCTGCTCGTTGATCGCGACGACGTTGCCGCCTGGAACGCGGAGCACGTTCAGATAGACGCCGACCTCGCCATTGATCGTGACGGACTGCGCATCCTTCGACCCGCCGTCCTCGATCCTCGCGACGTCGCGGATCATCACCGCTCTGCCATCACTCAGCTTGAGGACCGCGTCGCCGATGTCTGCAACGGCCTTGGGAACCGCGTTGGTGTAGACGTTGGCCGAAAAAGTCGGTGGATTGAACCTCCCCGATGGCAGGAGCGCGTTGGCGCGCTCGATCGCCTTGGCAACGTCGCTCGAGGACAGGCCCCGCGCGGTGGCCTTCGCAGGGTCGACGATGACGTTGATCTGTCGCTCCTTACCCCCGTTTGGAGACGCACTGGCAACGCCGGGAATGCCTTCAATCAGCGGCTCGACGTTGTTTGCCGCGTAGTCGTAGAGCTGCGCTGCCGAGAGACCTCCGCCATGCACCGCGACCTGCATGATGGGCGCGTTCGATGGATCGTATTGAAGGATGAATGGCGGAATGATGCCGAGCGTCTTCGGGACGGACGACATCGCGAACGCTACTTGCTGTTGCACCATCGACTGGGCAGCGTTGAGGTCCGTGCCCCACTTGAGCCACACGAAGATGACGCTCAGGCCGCTGCGCGAGATGCTCTCGACGTGGTCGACGCCGGGAGTCGCGCTGACTGCCTTCTCGAGCCGCCACGTGAGTGTCTTCTCGACGTCCGTTGGGCCCATGCCGGACGCCTTGGTGCCGATGACGAGCACCGGCGGCGACAGCTCGGGAAAGGTGTCGACGCTCATTCGAGGCGTCACGACGGCGGCGAATACGATCAGACCGATGCAGAGCATCAGGACGAAGATCGGATTCTTCAGTGCGAGGCGGGTCATTGCTTCGCCTCGGGCGGCGCCGGCTTGGCTGACTCTTTTGCGACTTCCAGCTTGGCGACGACGCGGTCGTTGTTCTCGAGCAGCGAGCGTCCCTGCGTCACGACCTGAGTGCCGGCGGCGAGGTCCGTCTTCACGAACAGGCTTCCACCTCGCTCACCGATCACGGACACGCTGGTCTTCTTCGCCGTCGACCCGTCGATGACGAATACCGTCGCGCTCTTGCCGCGGACCTTTGCTGCGAGGAGCGGTATTTCGGTTGCAGGGATGGGCTCCCCGACGTCGACGATGACTTCCGCAGTCGTGCCGACTGCGATCTCGCGTGAGGGGTTCGGAAGATCGACCTCGAAGTGAATCGTGCGTGTGCCGGGGTCCGCCGACGGCGCACGGCGGGAGATCTCACCCGTCAATTCCTTGCCGCTCGAAAGAAGGCGAATGCGCACGGGCGTCCTCGGTGGGATCGCGTCGAGGTCGATCTCTGGAACGTCCCCGGTGAGGCGCACGACCGAGCGATCGACAATCTGGACGATCGCCGTGCCGGGGCGCACGAACGTGCCGGGATCGGCCGTCCTCACGGCGATCTCGCCGTCGAAGGGCGCGCGGAGAACGCAGTCGCTCACCTCGAGCGCCCGACCCGATGCCTGCGCGAGCATCGCCTGGATCTGCGCTTCGTTGGCGGCCGACTGCGCCTGCTTCTGTTCGACCTCGTTAGGTGACGCGTATCCGCCGTCGAGAAGCTCGCCGAGGCGCACCGCTTCGCGCGCGGCTGCCTTCTGTCGTGCCTCGAGGGCGCGTGCCTGGTGGGCGATCGCCTGGTTGCCTGCGGACGCATTTCGACAATCGAGCGTCGCTAGAACGTCGCCCTTCTTCACGATGGCTCCTGGCCTCACGAGCACGGTGTCGACGAAGCCGGATGCGAGCTGCGGGCCAATCCTTGCGGAGAGCCACGGCTCGAGCGTGCCGACGTACCGCCGCGTCGCGCGAAACGTCGTGGAGCTCGCCTGCACCACGGCAACGCTTTTTGGGTCCGCGTTCAGTGCGACGCTGCTCGTTCCCGCCTCGGCGCGCCTCAGGAGCACGGCTCCGCAACCGACCACGCCGAGCACCAACGCGCAGATGACGGCGGGGATAGCCCAGCGCGGATTCGGCCCTCCTGCGGTGCCACGCGTGGGAGCCGCGATCTCGCCATGTTCCGAAGTATTCATCGAGCCTCTGCGACGGCGCGCTCGAGTGCAGCGCGCGTTCGAGCCACCTGGAAGTGACCGATTGCGAGCTGAATCTCCGCGTCAGCCCGAAGGGCCTGGGCGTCGGCTAGCTCCGTGCTGGTGCCGAGCCCGACACGAAAACGATTCTCGGCTTGCTCGTAGTTGGCCCGAGCCGCGTCCGCCCCGCGCTGGAGTGCCCCGAGAGTCTGCGACGAGACTTCCGCGTCGCGGTAGGCGACGACGATGAGGCCGCGCTGGTTCCGCAGCTCGAAGTCCGCATCGGAGCCCAGCGCTTGCTCGCGCGCCCGCGAGGCGACGGCGCGACGATCCCACGTTGGCTCCAGGATCGACCAGGTGAAGACGACGCCGGCGCTGTAGTTGGGAACCGTTGGTAGCCAGCCGTCGCCGTAAGGAACTGGCCCGCTCGAAGGAACGGCGCCGCCCGCACGACCGGAGATCGAGGCGGTCGCCGAAATGCTGGGCCTCGTCTGCGCTTCGAGTCGGCCGGTCTCCGCGCGCTGCGCTTCTACGCGCGCTCGTGCCATGAGGACGCTCGGCGAAAGGAGGGCCATCCCCAGCGCGGTCGCGAGCGGAGGCAGTGGCTCAAGCTCGCCCGCGGTGCCCGTTGCGTCCAGCTCGAAGTCGTCGACTCCGACGGCGACGGCAAATACGCTGCGGGCGACGTGCACACTGGCCTTCGCACGCATCATTCCGGCTTCATACCGAGCGACATCTGCCTCGGCTCTCGTCTGCTCGATCGGAGGGCGCATCCCGCTCGCGACGTTGGCGCGAGCCAGATTGCGATGCTGTGCGGCGCGGTCGTAAGCGGCGCGTGATGCACTCTCGATGGCCACCGCAGCGAGGACGGCAAAGAAGGACTGCTCGACGCCAAAGTCGACGTCGAGCGACGCGCTTCCGACACGAAACCTCTCGACCTCGCCGGCGAGCACAGCCGCATTGCGCTCCGCCGCGATACGTCCGAAGTCGAAGAGCTGTTGGCGCACACCGAGCGCCGCTCCGGTGGACGGGTAGGGTTGAAAGTCGGCGGTTGCGTCGACCTTCGTTGCTCCGATGCGAGGCAGGTCGACCGCGGACGTAGCGAGGATCGTCGATGTGCTGTTGTTCGTGGTCGACCCGACGATCTGGGCCATGGCACCAACTCGTGGCAGCCACTGGGCACCCGGGACGTCGGCATCACGCTCTGCTGCGACGAGTCGCTGTCGAGCGGCGACGAGGCGAAGGTGGTGGGATCGGGCGAATGCCCGCGCGTCGTCGAGGGTCATCCTCCTCGAGGCTGCCGCCTCCGCGGGCGGGGACGGCGAGCTCTGCGCGGAGGCCTCTCGTGAGAGCACTCCGCACGCCGTCGCCCAGAGAAGGGCGGCCATCCACCCTCCTCGTGCGCTACTCGTCACCGTCTGCAGCATCGTGCCGCCGGGCCCAAGCACACGCTGCGCCACTGGGCATCTCGCGGCGAATCAGCCTCGGTGCTCCGGTGGAACACGGAATTTTTCCCGATCGACCCGGAATTTTTCCGGTCGGATGATCGCCTACGTTGCAGAGGAAGGCGGTCGCGCGCAGAGGCGGTCCACCCGGGGCTATGTTCCGGCTCTCCCTGCGATTACGAAGGCACGTCCATGACTGCTTCCGCCCCGAACGCCCGCATTCTCGTCGTCGACGATGACGCTGCATTGCGGGACACGATCGCAGACGGCCTTCGTGCGCATGGTCACGAGGTGACTGCGGCTGGAGCCGACGTTGCTTCGAACCTCGTTCGTGACCCTGCCCACGACGTGTTGGTGACGGACCTTCGCATGCCGGAGATCGACGGCATCAGTCTCCTCATGCTCTCGAAGCAGATCGTCCCAGAGCGGCCGGTGATCGTGATGACGGCGTTCGGTGCGGTCGACACCGCGGTTGATTCCCTTCGTAAGGGAGCGTTCCACTACCTGCTCAAGCCGTTCAAAGTCGCGGAGCTCGACCTCGTCATCGGGCGCGGGCTCGAGGAGCGTGCGCTACGTCGGGAGACGCGTTCGCTGAAGCGCGCGCTCCGCCAACACTTCGCGCTCGACCAGCTCGTTTCGCAGAGCGACGCGATGCGGCAGGTGCGTGAGCTAATCGAGCGAATCGCCGATGCCGACGTGGCGACCCTCATGATCGGTGAGACGGGGACTGGCAAGGGAATGTTCGCGCGGGCACTTCATGCGGAGAGCGCGCGGGTGACGGCACCTTTCGTCTCCGTCAATTGCGCGGCGTTGCCCGACGCTCTTCTCGAGAGCGAGCTCTTCGGACATGTTCGGGGCGCATTCACGGGCGCTCACGCCGACCGTCGTGGACTGTTCGAGCAGGCGGATGGCGGGATGCTCTTCCTCGACGAGATCGGCGACATGGCGTCGCCTCTACAGGCGAAGCTCCTCGATGTGCTCGAGCGGCGATGTATCCGTCCGCTCGGGTCGTCGCGCGAGAGGCCCGTCGATGTGCGCATCATCGCGGCGACGCATCGCGACCTCCGTAGCCGGATCGGCGCGGGGCTCTTCCGTGAGGACCTGCTCTATCGCCTGGAAGGTGTGGTCGTGGAGATCCCGCCGCTCCGGCACCGACGCGACGACATCCCCCCGCTCGTCGAGCGGTTCATCGATCAAGCGCGGGCGGTCAACCCTAGGGCGACGGTCGAGCGCTTCTCGGCCGACGCTATGAAGCGACTCCTTGAGTACGCATGGCCGGGCAATGTGCGCGAGCTGGAGAATGCCGTCGCGAGGGCGGTCCTCCTGGGTCGCGCGACCGAAGCGACGCTCGACGATCTTCCGCCCTCTCTCGGGATCAAGAAGCCGGGGCGATCTTCGGCCGATTTCGGTGACGAGATCGTTCCGGTTCGGGATCTGCAGCGGAGATACGCGATGTGGGCGCTCGAGCGGCTCGGTGGACGTAAGAATCTTACCTGCGAGAGGCTCGGCATCGACGCGAAGACCCTCAACAAGTGGCTCACCGTCGATGACACATCCCGGGATGACTGAGCACGCAAGCGTGATCGCGTGGACGCGAATGCATCTAGCCCGCTGGTGGCTCCAGATGTCGATGCTCTTTGCGATCGGTGCCGTCTTCGCGGCGGCGGCCTGGTCCGCCTCGGTGGAGCGAACAGCGGCGCTCGACGACTTTTCTCACGAGCACGCTGCGCTCGCTTCCATCGTCGCCATCGACTTCGAGCACCGGTTCGCTGCGAGCGCCGTTGCGGCCAACGCGGACGGAACGCTCACGGATGAGGCGGTTCTCGAGTTGATGCGCGGCGCGAGACGCCTCGAGGAGCGCGGCGACCTCACGATCCTCATTGCGCGTCCAGGGCAGCCTGGCTTTTTGACCACGGATCGACGGCTCATTCCTTCAGCGCGCCTTCGGTCGGCGCTGGACACCGAGAGCCGGACGACCACGATTCCTCGCGACGAGGCGGTCGCGTTCGGCCTCCCCCGACGCATGGCCGTGGGAGGCTTGGCCCGCGTGGCCACCGCTCATGGGGCTTGGGGAGTCGTCGTGCTCGCGTCGGCGGAGCGAATGCGAAACCGCGAGCAGCACGAGGCGTGGCGCCTCGGCCTCACCGTCCTCGTGGTGACCGCTCTCGTCGCGACGTTCGGCGGGCTTGCGCAGCGGCGACAACGGAGGCAGTTGGAGCTCCAGCGTCAGGTCGCGGTTTCCGCGCTGCAGCGGGAACGCGAAGCTCTGCTCGCCAAAGCGGACAAGATGGCCGCCCTCGCGGCACTGTCGACGGGCATCGCGCACGAGCTCGGAACCCCGCTCGGAGTCATCGTGGGCCGTATCGAACAGACACTCGACTGTATCGGCGAGGACGACCGAGTGACGACGCCGCTGGGGATCGTGCTCGAACAGGTCAGTCGGATCCAAGCCATCGTCCGGGGATGTCTTGCCCTGGCGCGTGGCGATGCGCCGCACCTCGTACAGAGCTCGCCGAGGTCGCTCGCAAAGCACGCGATCGAGCTCGTACGGCATCGGTTCAACGACGCCGATGTCGCGCTCACGTGGGACGTCGATGCCGACCTGCCGGCAATCGCTTGTGAACCGTCTCTGTTCGAGCAAGCACTCGTCAACGTTCTCCTCAACGCGTGTCAGGCCACGCCTGCACGCGGAGCGGTTCGGCTCCACGTCTCATCACTCGGAAAGCGGGTGCTCTTCGTGGTGGACGACGATGGCGTCGGCATTGCCGAGGATGTCGCCCAGCGAGCCACGGAGCCATTCTTCAGCACGAAGCGTGAGGAGGGAGGATCCGGTCTCGGGCTGACGATTGCGCGCGAGATCATCACTCACCACGCCGGTACGCTCACGCTGGCGCGGCGTGATGGCGCGCGAGGCACTCGGGCCGTCATCGCGGTTCACGCATGAAAACCTGAGGGCGAAACGTCCCACTGATCACACACGGTGCCACGCACGACCTTTGCATCCTCGCAGTCGTCATCGTCAGGAGAAACGACATGGTCGCGCTTCGAGCAAAAAGTTGGTCTCCCTACGCCGTCGGCGCGGCGCTCGGTGTGCTCAGCTGGTTCGCGTTCGCGACGGCGGACCACGGACTCGGCATCACGACCGCGTTCGAGAACACGGCGGCTCTCCTCCTGAAGCCGCAACTTCCCGCGGGCCACGCGTACCTCACGGCGCCCGGGAAGACGGCGAAGATCGATTGGGAGTGGATGCTGGTCATCGGCGTGTTCATCGGCGCCGCGCTCAGCGCGCGCCTGTCGCATGATGCTACGAAGCTGCGCGTGCCTGAGCTCTGGCGTTCGCGCTTCGGCTCCTCGGTGCACAAGCGCTTCCTCGCCGCATTCATCGGCGGCGCGATGATGATGGTCGGCGCGCGGCTGGCCCAAGGCTGCACCAGCGGCCACGGGATCACCGGGGCCCTTCAGCTCGCCGTGTCCAGCTGGGTCTTCGTCGTCGTGATGTTCGGCGCCGGAGCGCTGGTGGCGCTCGCTCTTTACGGAAAGAAGGATCACTCCGATGTTCGATAGTCCGATCAAGCTGATTCTCGGACTGCTCACCGGCATCGTCTTCGGATTCTTGGTCCAGAAGGGCCGGGCGACGAAGTACGAGGTCATCGTCGATCAGTTTCGCCTCCGCGACTGGACGGTCGTCAAGATCATGGGCACCGCCGTGATCGTCGGCAGCGTCGGCGTCGCTGCCCTCGCTTCCGCAGGAATGACGACGCTCTCGATCAAGCCGATGCTCGTGGGCGGCGTGGTCGTCGGCGCCGTGCTCTTCGGGTCGGGCGTAGCGATCCTGGGCTACTGCCCTGGCACCAGCGTCGCCGCGGCGGGTGAGGGCAGGCGCGACGCGATGGTCGGCGTCCTCGGCATGTTCGCCGGGGCGGTTGCGTTCGTCTCGGCCTATCCGCTGCTGAAGCCCGTCATCAATGGCCTCGGCGACGCGGGAAAGATCACGCTTCCGCAGATCACGCACACCTCACCGTGGGTCTGGGTAGCAGGGCTCGTCGGCGTCGCTGTCGCGGTGGCGGTGCTTCAGAAGCGGAAGCGCCTCGTCCGCCGGGTTCACGGAAACGGAAGCGCAGCAACAACGGGCCGCGCCGCCCACGCCAACCCGTAGATCAGGAGAATCGGATGTTCTTCAAGCGCATCAAGACGCCCGGAATCGCCCACGCGGCCTACGTGATCGGCAACGAGGGCGAAGCGGCAGTCGTCGACCCGCGCCGCGACATCGACGAGTACCTCGCTGCGGCCCGCGCTGAAGACCTGACGATCAAGTACGTGATCGAGACCCACCGCCAGGAAGACTTCGTGATCGGCTCAGCCGAGCTCGCGCGCGTGACGGGCGCGAAGATCGTCAACGGTCGTCACGAGCTCTTCGGTCACGGCGACATCCGCCTCGAAGACGGCGAGGACTTCTCGTTCAAGGGCCTGCGCCTCCGGGCGCTGCACACGCCGGGGCACACGCCGGAGAGCATGTGCTACGCGGTCTTCATCCCCGACTCGCCCGATCGGGCGTGGGGCATCTTCTCGGGCGACACGCTCTTCATCGGTGAAGCGGGGCGCACCGATCTCCCCGATCCGAAGAAGACGGGCCAAAACGCTGGCCTCCTCTACGACATGATTCACGAGAAGCTGCTGCCGCTCGGCGACCAGGCGATGCTCTTCCCGGCGCATGGCTCCGGCTCGGTGTGCGGCGGCAACATCGCCGAGCGCGACGAGTCCAAGGGCTGTACGAGCGGGCACGGTCTCACGGGCTGCATGCAGCTTGCGGTATCGAGCTGGGTGTTCACGCCACTCATGTTCGCGAACGCTACGCTCGCCGCGCGCGCGCTGTTCGGGAAAGGAGCGAAGTGATGGTCGCCGCGGCCAACGACTCGAACGGCAAGCGCGTGCTTGGTCTCCTCACGGGCGTCGCTTTTGGCGTCCTCCTACAGCGCGGGCGCCTCGCACGCTACGACGTGATTCTGGGACAGCTCCTGCTTCGCGACGGTCGCGTGGTGAAGGCGATGGGCTCGGCGGTGGCGGTGGGCGCGATCGGCGTGCACGCGCTCCTCCGGAGAGGCCTGACGAAGAAGGAGATCAAGCCGATGAAGGTCGGAGGGATCGTGGGTGGCGCCGCGCTGTTCGGAGTAGGCCTCGCGCTCCTCGGGTATTGCCCGGGCACCGCAGTCGCCGCGCTCGGAGAAGGCCGACGCGACGCGCTTGCGGGCGTGGTCGGCATGCTCCTCGGAGCCGGAGCTTTCGTGGCGCTCTATCCGAAGCTGAAGCCGGCGCTCAGCGCAGGCGGCGACTTCGGTAAAGTGATGTTGCCCGGAGCGACGGCGTCCGCCGACTGGGCGTGGGTGACATGCTTGGCTGGTGCGGCACTCACCGCAGGTGGCGCAGCCGAGCTTGCGCCGGTCCTGCAGCGTCAGTTGAGCAGCACTTGAACGCCGGACTGGTGCCAGGTCCACTGCACTGGTGCGGTCCGCTCCGTCCGCTCGGGACACGCTTCCGGCACGATGGTCGTCCCGTCGTCGAGCATCGCTAGCCGATACCTGCGGCACCGAGCAGGTGCCCGATGAGGGCGGTCGTTGCCATTGCTACCGCACCTCCGAGCGAGACGCGCAAGGACGCTCGGCCGACCGGCGCTCCCCCGAGCCTACCGCCCAACGCGCCCAGCAGTGCGAGACCAACGAGACTCACGACTGCGATCGCGGCGACGCGGACTGACGCGGGCGCGAGGACGAGCGCCAGGAGGGGCAGTAGCGCAAGCGCGGCGAAGCTCGCCGCAGACACGGCCGCGGCCTGCAGCGGACGCGCCATCGTGGACTCGTGGAGGCCTAGCTCGTCGCGCATGTGCGCGTCGAGTCGACGCCCATCGGCGCTGAGCTGTTCGGCAACCTTCATCGCGAGCTCGGCGTCGAGCCCACGTCGCCGGTAGAGCGCGGCCAACTCCTCGAGCTCGCCTTTGGGATCGACCGCAAGCTCTTGCGTCTCCCGAGCGATGTCGGCAAGCTCCGCATCGCGCTGCGAGCTCACTGAGACGTACTCGCCAGCGGCCATCGAGAGAGCGCCGGCGACGAGACCCGCGACGCCCGCGACGAGCGTGGCTTCCTTCGTCCCGTGGGCCGCCGCGACGCCTATCATCAGGCTTGCGGTCGAGACCACGCCGTCGTCGGCTCCGAGCACGGCGGCGCGCAGCCAGCCTCCGCGCTCCCCCACGTGGCGCTCGGGATGTCGTTTCATGCGCCCGTGTTTACCACTCAGCGGGCCGTCAGCGCCACGGCGCACGTCGCCGCGTCCAGTGTGCGGGCGAGCCAGCCGGTGATGCAGCGATCCTCGACGCCGCCCCCGGTCCAGATGGCGAGCCCCTTGTGCTTCTCCGTTCCACGCGCCTTGCGCACGAGCGTGAGGCGCTCGGGCGCGGCGCCGCCTTCCATGACCACCTGGCTCATCTTCTCGGGCTCGAGCGCGACGAGCGATTGCAACGTGGCGTCGTACTCGGCCACCGTTGTCGTCCCGAGCTTCGACGTCGGTCGATCCCCACCGAGGGATCCGGCGTGCCGGACCTCCTCCCAGCGGCGCGAGGCCGTCGACACGATGTCGACCGACGCCGCCGACACGACGTCGACGAGATAGCGTCCGTCGACGCTCCAGCCGGCAGCGCGTTCATCAGCGAGCTGGCTCACGAGCGTCGCCGCCGCCGCATCGTGCACCACGGCGTCGGGGCCGCTCGACAAGTGATCACTCGGCGAGGTTCGTCTCGTCACCGGTCAGCCGCGACGTCCCGCATGATCCAGCGCGCCGGTCACGCTCGCGGAGAGTGTACGTGCGGACCTCGTCGGCTCTTGTTCAACCACGCAAGCAGCGTGATCAGCAGGCACGCCACGCCTGCAACAGTGAACGTCCACGGCGTACCCCAACGCGCGGCTGCATGTCCGACGACGGGATACGTGACGAGCCAGCAGGCGTGCGTGAGCGCGAAGTGGGCCGCGTAGACCTTGCCGCGCTCCTCGGGGAAGGAGTGCTCCGCAAGGAGCGTGGACGACGGAATGGCGACGAGCGCCTGGCCGGCGCCCAGGATTGCCCAGAGCACCGCGAGCACGGCCAGCGGTGGGATCAGGATCCCCGGCAGGAGGACGCCTCCAAGGCACAGTCCACCGGCCAGGAGCGCGCGCCTCCCCCACGCGTGCCGCGTCGCATGAAGGCTGGCCTTCTCGGACTTTCCTCGCTCGTACCGGCCAGTCAGCCAGCTCAGAACGACCGCCGTGACGGCGGACCCGAGACCGACTGCCGCCATGACCATCGACACGGCCGTCTCTCCGCGTCCGAGCACGTCGCGCACGTAGGCGACCGTGGTGACGATCGCGACCGCACCGGCCGTCGCCTCGACGAAGCTCAGGATGATCGCCTGGCGCAGGGATGCCTCGCGCAGGATCACCCGCGAACCATGCGTGATCTCGGAAGCAAAGGTCCGCAGGGAAAGGCGCTGCGCAGTCTGCGTCGCGACCGGCACGACCGCGAACGTGACGAGCGACGCCGACGCGAGATACGTGAAGGCGTCGAACCAGAACACCCATTGTGCGCCAACGAGCGCCACGATGACGGCGGCTGCCGCTGGTGCGGCGACCGCCTCCACGTCGACGGCGACGCGCGACAGCGACAACGCCTGGACGAGGTGAGCCTCTCCGACGACCGCAGGCACGCTCGCCTCGTACGTCGGCGTGAAGAACGCGGTGACTGCGTTGAGGAGGAAGATCAGCGCGTAGATGTGCCAGAGCGCGGTCGCGAACGGCAGCGCCAGGAGCAGTGCAGCACGAAGCAGATCCGACACGATGAGGATCGCCTTGCGGTTCGTACGGTCCGCCAGCACGCCGGCAGGCTGCGAGAAAATCAGAAAGGCGAGGATCCGCAGCGTGAGCGCGTTGCCCAGGACTGCAGTTCCCGCTCCGGCGCCGGCCATGCGGTAGGCAAAGAGCGCGAGGCCAATCGTCGTCGCTCCACTACCGACGAGAGAAATGATCTGCGCCGTGAAGAGGAGCACGAAGCTCCGGTTTCGCCAGAGGCTGAGGGGCGCGGTCGCGTTCATGATTCCCGTTCGCCCTCATCCGCGCGGAACATCGCGGAGCGTTCTGCCGTCAGATCGAAGAGCAGGGAATGAATGTCGGCGAGCCGTTCGCGATGGTCGGCGGTGGTCTCTTGAGCGGTCATAGCGTCCCCTCTGCGGCCAGCCGGCAGGGGTCAGGGGCCTCGGGAGCTTCGACTTGCAAGGTCGAGTGCTCGATCTGGAACTTGTCGTGCAACGCCGCGCCCACGTCACCGAGGAACCTCGGCTCGCACGTCTTGGTTTCCATCACGAGGTGAGCTGTGAGAGCGGTCTCCGTCGTGCTCATCGCCCAGATGTGGAGGTCGTGGACCTCCAGCACTCCGGGGAGGGCGAGGAGATACGTATTGACGGCTTCGGCGTCGATGCCCTCGGGCACCGCATCGAGGGCGAGGTTGACCGACTGCTTGAGCAGGCTCCAGGTTCCTACGAGGATCACGACCGACACCACGAGGCTGATGAGCGGATCGATCCGCATCCAGCCCGTCCGCAAGATGATCGCCCCCGCGATGACGACCCCGAACGATACGGCGGCGTCCGACGCGAGATGGAGGAACGCTCCTTTCAGGTTCGCGTCGCCCTTTCGCCCCTTCGCGAAGAGCATCGCGGAAACGCCGTTGATGACGACGCCCACGGCGGCCACGGCCATGACCACGCCGCCCTCGACGTTCGAGGGGTGGCGGAGCCGCCCAAGAGCTTCCCAAGCGACGCCCCCGACCGCCACGAGAAGAAAGACGGCATTGCCTAGGGCGGCGAGAACGGTCGTTTTCCGTAGGCCGTACGTTCGTCGTCGTGAAGGCTTTCGTTGAGCAAGGATCAGGGCCGCCCAGGCGAAGGCGAGACCAAGAACGTCGCTCAGGTTGTGGGCAGCGTCGGCGACGAGAGCCACCGACCCGGTTTTGATGCCGTAGACGGTCTCGATGATGATGAACACGATGTTCAGCGAGATGCCGATGGCGAACGCCCGGCCGTAGCTCTTCGGGCCATGTTGGTGGCCGTGGCCGTGGTCATGCGCCATGGTTCACTTCCTCCGGTGCTGACAGAGCGGCCCCTTGCTTGCTGCCGTCGGGTGAGCGCCCGAGGTAGGCGTAGAGAACGGGAAGCAACAGCATCGTCAGCACGGTGGCCGAGAGGACGCCGCCGATGACCACCGTTGCGAGAGGCCGCTGGACTTCGCTCCCCGGCGCCGTGGAGAGAGCCATCGGAATGAAGCCGAGTGCTGCGACGAGCGCCGTCATCAGCACGGGCCGGAGCCGCTGTTCGGCAGCCTGCCGAATGGCGGCTACGTGCGGCGTGCCCTTCTCTTCGAGATGCCGGCTGAAGGAGACGAGGACGAGCCCGTTCAGGACGGCAACGCCGAAGAGCGCGATGAACCCGACGCCCGCCGAGATCGAGAACGGGATGTCTCGTGCCCAGAGAGCGACGACGCCTCCGACGACCGCGAACGGCACGTTCAGGAAGATGAGCAGCGCCGTCCGCATCGACCGGAATGCGAGCCACAGCAGGAACACGATGAGTGCGAGGGCGAGCGGGACGACGACGAAGAGCCGGCTCTTCGCTTCCTGATAGTGCTCGAACTGTCCGCCCCACTCCATGCGGTAGCCCGTAGGTGCCTGCACCGCCAAGACCTTCGACTGCGCCTCCTGCACGACGGACAGAAGGTCGCGGCCCCTCACGTTGAACTCGACGGTGAGCCGCCTTGACTGGTTCTCCCGGCTCACTTGCGCCGGCCCTTTCGAGAACGCGAAGTCGGCGACATCTCCGACGGGCACAATCTGCCCCGTCACGGACTTCATCGGGAGCGAGGACAATGGCTCCAGCTCTCCGTCGAAACCATGAAGCGTCTTCACGACGATTCCGAAGCGGCGCTCGCCTTCGAGCACCTCTCCCACCGGATGCCCAACGGCCATCGTCTCCGTGACCTGGTTCACATCGGCGACGCTGAGGCCATAGCGCGCGAGCTTTTTGCGATCGGGTGTGAGCCGGAGGTACTGGAGCCCGGCGACTTGCTCGACGCGCACATCGACCGCGCCTGGGATCTGCCGGACGATCGCGGCAACCTCGTCCCCGAGATCCGTCAGGACATCGAGATCGCTCCCGTAGACGAGCACGGCCACGTCCGATCGCACCCCGGCAACCAGCTCGTTCGTGCGCATTTGAATGGGCTGAGAGATGCCTCCCGCCACCTCCGGGACGAGACGTTCGAGCTTCTCCGAAATCTCCTTCGTGAGCGCCTCTTTCGTAAGCCCCGACCGCCAAAGCGCACGGTCCTTCAATCGGATGAAAACGTCGGTCTGTTCGATTCCCATAGCGTCCGTCGCCACCTCGGGTGAGCCCGTCTTCGACACGACTTGCTCGATCTCGGGGATCGTCAACAGCACCCTCTCCATGCGCTCACTGGTCGAGACCGATTGCGAGAGGGCCACACCGGGGAGACGGCGCGCTTCGACGAGAACGTCGCCTTCGTCGAGCTGTGGAACGAACTCCGCGCCTACGCGAGTGAAGAGAAAAACGGCTCCTGCGAGTGCGACGACTCCTGCACCCACCGTGATCCACCTCCGTCGGAGGGCTCTGTCGAGCAGCGGGACGTAGAGCGCGTGTGCCTTCCGCAGGAGCCATGTCTCGTGGCCGCCGGCCCTGGGTCGCACGAAGTAGCTGGTCAACACGGGGACGAAGGTGAGCGAGAGAACGAAAGCGCCAACCAGACAGAGAAGTACGGTGGTCGCCATGGGCCGGAACAATTTCCCCTCGATGCCGATGAGGGCGAGGATCGGCACGTAGACGATGGCGATGATCGCCTCGCCGAAGACGCTGGCCGAGCGCACCTCCATCGTGGCTTCTTCGACGACGAGGCGACGTTCTTCGGATGTGAGGTCGCTGCCCTTCTCGCTCTGGCGCTCGGAGAGGCGACGAACGGCGTTTTCGACGATGATGACGGCACCGTCCACGATGAGCCCGAAGTCGATGGCGCCGAGGCTCATGAGGTTCCCCGAGAGGCCCAGCAGGTTCATGGCGATGAGGGCAAAGAGGAGCGACAGCGGGATCGTCAGCGCGACGACCACGCCTGCCCGCAGGTCCCCCAGCAGAACGAGCAGGACCGCCATCACGAGGAGCGCACCTTCCAAGAGATTCGTCGCGAGCGTGCGCGTGGTCCGGTTGACGAGGATCGAGCGGTCGTAGAACGGCTCGATGCGCGTTCCTTCCGGTAACGATGACTGCAACGCGGCGAGCTTCACTTTGACGGCTTCCGTAACCGTCCGAGAGTTCTCCCCCATCAACATGAGTGCGAGCCCGACGGCGACTTCGCCCTTCCCGTCCTTCGTGGCCGCCCCTCGCCGAAGCCTCGGCCCGAACTGAACCTCTCCCACGGTTGCGATGGTGATGGGTATGCCTTGGGGTGTGGCGCCGATCACCACGTTTTTCAAGTCATCGAGGCTCCGGACGAGGCCGTTGGTGCCTATGACAAAGTGCTCTCGGTTGTGCTCGATGTAGCCACCGCCCGCATTCGCGTTCGATTTCTCGATCGCCTGGACGACCTCCGCGATGGAGATCCCCGACGCCTGTAGACGCTTCGGATCGAGGACAACCTGGTACTGCCTATCCTCGCCACCGACGCTATTGACCTCGACGACACCGGGCACCGTGCGGAGCGCCGGAGCGATCTGCCAGTCGAGGATCTCCTCGACCTGCATCAGCGTCATCCGATCGTTGCGGACAACGAACTGGTAGACCTCGCCGAGCCCGGTAGAGATCGGTCCCATCTCCGGCTTGCCGTACTGCGCCGGCACCTTGTCCTGGGCCTCCCGCATCCGTTCGTTGACGAGCTGGCGGGCAAAGTAGATGTCGGTGTCGTCTCGGAAGACGACTGTGACGACGGAGAGGCCGTACTTCGAGATCGAGCGGATCTGCGTGGCCTTCGGGATCCCCGCCATCGCCCGCTCCACGGGAACCGACACGTACTGTTCGATCTCCACTGGGGAGAGTGCGGGTGCCGCCGTGATGACCTGGACCTGGATGTTGGTGATGTCCGGTACGGCGTCGATCGGTAGCGACAGAGCGGACCGAATACCGATGAAGACAAACAGCGTGACGGCGACGAGCACCACCGGCCGGTTTCGCAAGGACCAGCGGACAATCCAGGCTAGGAGTGCCATCTCACTCCTCCTCGCTGAACGTGCTCTTCAAGATGGCGCTCTTCACCGTGAAGGCACCTTCCACGACGACCTGCTCGCCCTCGCGAAGGCCACTCAGAACCTCGACCTTGCCGAGCGCCCCTTCACCGAGCGTGACCTCGTGAAGGTCAAAGTCACCGTCGGGCTGCCGTACGAACACGACGGGCTTGTGACCGATCTCGGCGACCGCAGTACGAGGAACCACGAGAGTCGGCGCCTTCTTCACGTCCTCATTGATCCCCACGCGAGCGACGCCGAAGAGGCCGAGGCGGAGGAGGTCTCCTCGGTTCGTCAGCCGGATTCTTGCAACCACCGTTCGCGCCGCAGGATCGATTTGCTTCCCGAGGTACTCGACGGATCCGTTGAATCTCTCCTTTGGGTAGGCGTTCAACTGGACCTCCGCGGGTGCCCCGACGCGCACCTGACCGAGGTTCTTCTCGAACACCCGACCGAGGAACCAGACCTCGCCCAGGTCCGCGATGGTGGCGAGGGTCTGTTCGGCCGTGACCGGCTGGCCGACGATGGCGTCACGGGAGACGACGACGCCGTTGACGGGGGCGCGGAGGGCGAGCTGGGAACCCGCGTTCCCCTTCGTGCTCGTTCCGAGAGCGGTGAGCTGTTCCTCGGCGGCCTTGGCTTCCGCTTCCAGAGCGTCCGCCTCCGCCTTGGCGGCCAACACTTCCTGATTGGCGGCGAGCCTTTTCTCGGCGAGGCCTTGCAGTCGGTCGGCGTTGGTTCGAGCTGCCGCGGCCTTCGCGGTCGTGGCGGCAAACGCTGCCTTCGCCTTGCCCAGCTCGGGGACCTTGATGACGAGCAGTGCGTCGCCCTTCTTGACGGTCTGTCCCTCCTTGAACGTCACAGACTCGATGCGGCCCGGCACGAGCGCAGAAATTCTGGCCGTCTTATCGGGATCGGAGGAGACCTCGCCGGGGAGATCGATCGTCGCGGCGAGAACCTCCCGTACGACCGGAGCTGTCTTGATCTTCGCGTCAACGACGACGGCGGGGTCGAGTCGTACCCGTGTGGGGAGCGCCTTGTGCTCGGTCTCGTCTGTATGTGCAGATGACGATGCTGCCGGTTTGGGAGCCTCGTGCGTCTCCTTGACCTCGGGCACCTTGTTTCGAGAACAGCCAAGGGCCAGCCCGGTAACGAGGACGTACATGTTCAAGGTCGTCCTCACGGAGCCCTCCCTTCCAACGGCAGCCCAAGGGCGCGTGCGAGGTCCACGGACGCGAGACACCAGGCCCTTCGAGCTTCCACGTTCGCGCGGAGAAGCTCGACGAGAGCTTGCTGGGTCACCACCGCGTCACGTATCGCGAGGCGCCCGGACTCGATCTCCTGCCCGAGCGAGAGCAGGCTGGTCTCGGCGCGGGTCACCCGCTCGTGCGAGAACGCCTCGACCTCCTTCGCTCGCGATTGAAACGCCTGAGCCGTCGTCGTGATCTCCAGGCGGAGCTCGCGTTGAAACCGCTCCTTGTCGGTCGCCACGCGGCGCGCGAGCGCCTCCGCTTCGGCGATCTCTCCGACATAGGTGCGGCCAACGTTGCCAGGGAGCGGGATCGGATATGCCACCCCGGCGCCAAGCACACGCTCGTTGAAGCCGTCGTTCTGAACGAAAAGGGAGATCGTCGGGTTGGGGATTCGCGTGCGTCGGAAGGCGTCAGCACGAAGCTCCAACGCTCTCCGCTCAGCTTCCAGGACGAGGACTTCGGGGCGTTCCGCGACGGCCCTGCCACCGTAGCTGGCGAGCGCCTCGTCCACGCCCCCGACGGGGATCAGCTCGCCTTCAAACGCCAACGGCCCGTTCGCCGGGTCGAGGCCCAACATCGAGACGATCGCCGCCTGGCCCACGGCGGTGCGGCGGTCCGCAGCGAGCTTTAGCTGGAAGACCCGCAGCGCGGTCGCGTCCGCCACGTCCGCATCGACGGGCGCGATCAGCCCCTTGTCGGCTCTCGCATGGGCCACGACAGACACGGCCTGCGTGGCCGCACCGAGGCGTTCGGCGAGTCGGAGCTCGTCACGTGCGGCGACCGCCTCGAAGAAGGCCACCCACGCGAGGGCGGCGACCTCTCGACGCGAGAGGAGGACCCTCTTCGATTGTGCCTCGACAGCAGCTTGAGCGGACTTTCGCCGGACACCACGTTGGCCCGCGATCTCGATCTCCTGCGCAAGCGTGGCATACCAATTGTTGCTGTCCGCGGATGAGGAGGATGAGGAGGTCGTCCTCCTTCCGGCCGACAGCGCAAGGACCGGGTTCGATGGCAGCAACGGGCTGACCGCCACCGTGCGAGCTTCGGACGCCTCCAGCTCCTGTCGTTCGCCTCGGACCACCAGACTGGCGGCCAGGGCGCAGCGGACGACGTTGAGCCGCGTGACCCGTGCGGCGCAGGGGTCGGCCTCCTCCCCCGATGCCGTCCTGACAAACGCCAGCACTGCCGCTGCCACGCAGGCAACGGCCACAAGTTTCCTTGAAGCCATGTCTTTGCTCCTCGTGCGACCTGCGCGGTCGCTCCGACCTGCACAGGACAACCAACCAACAGGACGCGCACGGCGAACGGACACGTCACTCCGCCACGAATGACGGAGCCGCCCGACCACCACGGCGCCCGACCAAGCAGGGGGTCGGACTACGCCTTCGGCGGTCGAAACACCGAGGGCAGCTCGGGGCCGGCCGGCGCGTCCGCGCTCGGCATCCACTCAGCGACGTGACCCTGACTCGTAGGGACCCACGTCATGGGCAGCGAGACCGTGGCCGGCAGCGAGGCCCCGCTCAAGTGGACGTGGTGGCAGGTTGGGCAGCCCGGAGGACACTGGTGATTCGGGTCGTTCTCGGCCTCGTCCACCACGTGATGTCCCAACGTGACGTACTCGATGAGATCGCCTGCAAGATGGGCAGCGCCCGAGACCTGGAACGCTGCGACCACGGACAACACTTGGAGGACGACGACCAGAAGCGCGGCCGTTCTGGCGCGCTGTCGTCGTCGCCGCTGGGGTTCAGCGACCCATGTGGAGGTTCGTCGTGTCATCGCGATCCGCGCCGCCGCCTCAACGGCTTGCTAGATACCCTACCGGAGTATAATAATCGCTGCAAGGCGCCTCGATGCACACCGTTCGAGAGAGGAAGAAGCTCATTGGTCGGGTCCGCAGGATCCGAGGGCAGGTGGAAGCCATCGAGAAGGCTCTGGCGGCGGACAAGGGCTGCTTCGAGGTGTTGCAGACCGCTGCCGCGGCTCGTGGAGCCCTCAGCGGGCTCGTCGCGGAGATCCTCGAAGACCACGTTCGCTTCCACGTGCTCGACCCCGACGCGAAGCCGACCTCCAAACAGGCTCTCGCCGCCGAAGAGCTGATCGACGTGGTTCGCGCCTACGTGAAGTGAGGAGATCGATGCAGCCCGCCGAAGGTTTGGACAAGGCCACCGCGAGAGGTGAACTCTCCGGCCGAGGATCCCGTCGCTTGAGTGAAGCGCGTCCTCGGATCGGAGCGGATGGCCAGCGCTCACACACCTAAATGATGGCGAGCTCTTGCAAGGCTGTGGTTCCTGGCTACGCTCAGTGCTGCGGCGATGCGCGATCGAACGGATCCTATCTGGAACGGAGAGCTCGCGAGCGAGCGGCTTCAGCGCAGCCTCGACCGGCTCGGCGTTGCGCGAGGCGTGGGAATCGACCTCTGTCTCGACTCCGGCGCGGTTGCAGCGATGATCGCGCAATCCGTACTCTCTGCCGGTGCCCGGACGCGCGGCGCCAGCACACGCGCACGGAAGCAGCGGGCGCGTTCCTCACGGCGTTCTGCGCGCCGAGCGAAGCGCAGCGGCGGCTCGCGAAGCGGCGACCCCGCCCCAGAACCACCAACCCGGCGCTGGGTCGCTCATCATCGAGATCGAGCGCGACGCGGTGGGCCTGGAAGCGGCGCGCTTGCGGCCCTCGTCCAGCTCCGGGGACCGTCGTGAGCCACTCGCGACTCCTCCTCAAGCTTGCGCTCGGCGCGTGCGAGCGAGGTGACGCCGAGGGCGCGGCGGAAGTTCTCCGTGCAGTCCTCGCCGTGGATACGCCCGGACTGGCAGCAGCGTCCACGTCGCCGCGGGCGGTCAGCGTGACGGAGCTCGCCCCGATCGTCGGCTACAGCGCGCGCCACCTTCGCGGGCTCATCGAGCGCGGCGCTATCCCGGCCGACGCTGTCCTCGGCTGCGGTCGGGGGAGGCGAGTCTTCGTCGAGGCCGCGATCGACGCTTTGCGCCTCTCGGCGTCGTCCGAACGGCCGGCGCTCGATCCCATCGAGCGAGAGGGCGCCGAGCGCGCCGCCCATGCTCGCAAGCGTCGAGCACGCCAATGCTGAGCCGGCCGCACATGCGCGCGGTCACGATTGATCGCCGTCGCCGCGCGGCTAGGAACGGGAATGACCGGCCTTCACGGCAGGAGATAACCATGGATGCGATGCGCGATTCGGTACAGATCAGCTCGACCGATGCCGTGACGAACCCGCGCGCGCCGGGCGCCGAATCGTCTGGCGAGCTCGAGGGTTGTGTGTGGCGCGTCTTTTCGATCCGCGAGAGCGGCCGCGTCGGCCACGTCCTCGTGATCACCTGCGCTCCCCGCGTTCGCAAGAAGATGCGGATTCCGAAGAAGTACACGACGGTCGATCAACGTGCGCGCTTCGCCCGGGGGGCAGCCCCACAGGTCAGAAAGGAGTGGCTCGCCGAGCGCGCGGAGGTGGAGCGAGAGACGGTCGACCGGGCGCCCGATCCGTCAGCGATCACGTTCGACGAGTTCGCCGGCCTGTGGACGTCGGGCAAGCTCGCTGCCCTCTATCCAGGCAATGTGAAGGAGAAACGCTCGATCGAAGGCGACATCCAGCGCCTCGCGTTCATGAAGCCGCTGATCGGTGATGTCGCCCTCCGTGACTTCCGCGTCGAGCATGCCGAGAAGGTGATCGTCGCGTTGCCGAAGGCGCGCTCGTCGTCCACGCTGCGCCACTACGGGCAGACGATTCATCGCGTGCTCGCGCTCGCTGTCTACCCCGGCAAGATCCTCGAGCGCCATCCGCTGCCCGATGGGTTCCTGCCCTCCGTCGCCCCACGTCGCGCCATGTCCTTCGTCTACCCCGTCGAGGACGCCGCGCTCATGGCGTGCCTCGACGTGCCCTTGCAGCGCCGCATCCTCTACGGCTTCCTCGCGCGCGAGGGCATGCGTTACGGCGAAGCCGTCGGGCTTCGGTGGAGCGATCTGGATCTCGATCGCGGCGTCATCGTTCTCGACCGCACCAAGACGAACGAGCCGCGCTCCTGGAAACTCGGCGAGGACGTCGTGCGCGCTCTCGTTACCCTCCGCAAACACCACCGCGAGCCAAAGGCGGGAGGACGCGTCTTTCTCGATGAGATCGGCGCGCCGTTCGTGGGCAAGAAGATGGCGAACACGTTTCGCGCCGATCTCGTGCGCGCCGGCGTGACGAGGCCCCAGCTTTTCGAGCGCACGGCAGAACGGATCCCGCTCCGCATCCACGATCTCCGCGCCTCGTTTACGACCCTCGCGCTCGCGACAGGTCGTAGCGAGAGCTGGGTGGTCGACCGCACGGGCCACAAGAGCAGCGCGATGATCGCGCGCTACAAGCGGCCGTCCCGCGCCGCCGTCGAGTTGAACCTTGGGTGGTTCGCGGCGCTCGACGCGAGCCTCCCCGAGCTCGCCCCGACCGACCAAGGCCAGTCCGGAGAGCCCAACGCTACGCCGGCCGATCCCGTTGGGGAGGCCGAGCCACCTGCGGCCGACACGCTCCCGTCCCGCCAAATGTGTTCCGGAATGTGTTCCGGACCCGGAACACGTCCCAGCGCGGAGTGGCCCGCTACGCCAGAATCCGCAATGATCACTCAGCGGAGAGCAAGGGATTCGAACCCTTGGTAGCTTTCACTACACCTGATTTCGAATCAGGCACCTTCGGCCACTCGGTCAGCTCTCCACCGCGGAAATTCCTCCATCGGCGGCCTGGTGTCAAGCCGTCAAGCGCGGGGAGTGCGCGGCCCGGACGGCTTCAGGGCTTGGCCGGCGCGGCCGGCGGGACCAGGGCGGTGCCCGGGCGGCCGACGCGCTTCGTCTCGTCTCCCGCCGGGATCACGCGGTCGCCGTTGTTGTCCACCACGTCGAGGACGACCTCGATCGCGATCTTGGCGGGCTCGTACGTCCGCAGCCCGAGGTCGAAGCCGACGATGCCGGCGACCACCTTCGGGATGAAGGGCGCTAGGAGCGGGTCCGGCTGGCTCGAGCGGTTCTGGACGTTGAACGCGCGGTTGAAGAGCGCGGGACCGACGAAGGCGCTGTCGGGAGGCTGCGGCGTCTTGTCGAGCTTCATCGCGGTGCCGAGGTCTGTCGCGAGCTCGATGATGTCGTCGGGCGTGAGGATGCCCTCGATGCGTCCGAGCGGCGGCAGGATGAAGAAGCGGTCGATGCCGCTGAAGTTGGGCGTCGCGGCCTCGTCGCTCACGACGATGCCCGGCGAGTAGCGCACGAACTCGTTCCACGGATCGATGAGCATCTCGACCGTGTGCTGCTTGTCGTCGAGGTTCGAGAGAGTGAAGCGCGCCGTGATGCTCGTGTCGCTCGCGAGGTGGAAGGGCGGACGCGGGTAAGGGTCGGCGTTACCCTTGGGGCGCTCCTCGTCGGTCGGACGGCGGAGCGGCAGCGGCACCGGGAGGTACGACTCGTAGATCTGCATCTGCCCGTCGTCGTAGGTGGGCGGCGTCGTCTCGGTCATGCCGAGGACGACGGGCGGGATGACCTGCGTGTCGCCGTCGTTGGCGCATCCGGCGACGGAGGCTCCGACCACGACGAGACCGATCAGAATTCGTGCGCGCATGGCCGCCTCCACGGGTCAAAGCGTAGCTCAGCTCCCGAGGACGCGATACAGGCCCTGGCGGCTCACGCCGAGCGAGCGAGCGGCCTTTCGCTTGTTGCCATCGGCCCCTGCGACGGCCCTTCCGACGAGCTCACGCAGCTCTTCGCGATGGCGTGCACGTAGGGCGGCCAGCGACGTTTCCTTCACCACGAGGTGTCCGTCGCCTCGGGAATTGCCCCGCGCCGTGTGCGATGAGCCGATCGCCGTGGCGAGCTCCGTGCGCCCGATGACCGTGCCCTCGACCATCGTCGCGGCGACGAGGAGCACGTTGGCCAGCTCGCGCACGTTGCCTGGCCAGGCATGCTCCGAGAGGAGCGTCATCGCGGGGACGTCGAGGCGATGCTCCTTCGTGGCGGGCTCGCGCGCGAGCAATGCGCGCGCGATGGTGGGCAGGTCCTCGGGCCGCTCGCGCAGCGCGGGGACGCGCACCGTGATCGCCGCGAGGCGGTAATAGAGATCCTCGCGGAAGGTCCGCTCGGTCACCATCTGCGCAAGATCGCGATGAGTCGCCGCGATGACGCGGACGTCGACGACGCGCGATTTCGTCCCGCCGACGGCGCGAACCTCGCCGTCCTCGAGGACGCGCAGCAGCTTCGCTTGCATCGCAGCGCTCATTTCGCCGACCTCGTCGAGGAGCAGCGTGCCTCCCTCGGCCTCGACGAACAGACCGCGGCGCGAGCGCTCGGCCCCCGTGAAGGCGCCTCGCTCGTGACCGAAGAGCTCGGCCTCGAGCAGCGGCTGCGGGATGGCCGCGCAGTTGATCGCGACGAACGGCGCACGGGAGCGCGGCGAGAGGCGGTGCGCGAAGCGCGCGAACAGCTCCTTGCCCGAGCCCGTCTCTCCGGTGAGCACGAGGCTCGCCGTGGATCGCGCGGCGCGTGCGATGGTGGCCACCGCCTTCAGCAGAGCTGCGGACTCGCCCGCGATGCCGACCTCGTCCTTCGCTCGAAGAACCTCGTCGCCGACGGCTACCTCCGTCTCGGCGCGCTTCGTCTGGCGGAGCGCGGCCGTCCGCTGCTCGACCTGCCTGAGCGTTCGCAGCATCGTCTTGCGGTACTCGGGGGGCGTGCGATCGACGAGGCGCGCGCGCAGCATGACCAGCGCGTTGCGCGCCAGCTGGCCGATGGGCTCAGGCTCGGTCACGAGCGCCGCATACGCCTCGTGCTCGATGCGTGCCGCGGAGCCCGTCGCGCACGCCAGCGCCCCGAGCCAACGGAGGAGCCAGGCATCCGGTGAGCCCGCCCGCGCCGCGATGGCGAGGGCCTGCGCCGCGTGCGCGCGCGTACCTCCCTTGGCGGCTCCCGCGGTCAGCGTGATGGCGACGCGCTCGGCCTCGAGGAGGCGACCGCGCTGCACGAGCGACAGGGCGCGGATCCGCTCGAGCCCAAAGCGCACCGGGGGGACGAGCCCCTCGATGGCGAGGCCCTCCTCGACGAGCGCCTCGACGGCCTCGCCGCGCGCGCCGGTCGCCAGCGCAATCCCGGCACGGAACGCGAGCATCTGCGCGCGCTGCCAGCCGGTCTCGAGGTGCTCCTCGTCGAAGCCGTCCAGCAGCTTTCGCGCATCCTCGTACGCGCCCATGTCGATCAGCGTGAGGAGGCGCGCCGACGTCGTGGTCCACTCCGGTCCGGCCGCGCGCCGCGTGGCCGGCAGCTCCGCCGCGCGATCGAGGATGCGGAGCGCCACGTCGAAGCGGCCTGCCGCTCGGTGCGCCATCGATGAATTGTAGAGTACACGCAGTGCGCGGGCCCGCGGGAACGTCCCGATCGGCATCGCCAGGAGGATGTCGAAGGCCTCGCGCGCGCGCTCGTCGTCACCGACGCGCGAGAGCAAGAGCGCGTAGTCGGAGAGCACGGTCGCGCCCGTGCGCGTGTCTCCGCTGCGCTCTGCGATCTGGCGGGCTCGCGCCGCGTGCTTGAGGCCAGCGACGTAGTCGCCTCGCGCGCGGAGGATCTCCGCGAGCGCGAGCTCGCAGAGCGCCGTCTCCCGCTTCGAGCTGGAGGAGCGCG
>JANXVA010000225.1 GCA_025351875.1 Myxococcales bacterium
GCGAATGCGAATGCGGAGCGGCGGGGCGCGGGCGGCCTCATCGATGCTAGCCGGCCGGGGGCGGCTCCAGCCCTTCGATGCCGCCTTCGACGCCATCGAGCTTGCGATAGATCGTGCGCGTCGAGATCCCGAGGAGCTGCGCCGCGAGGGACTTGTCGCCCTTCGTATGTTTCAAGGTCTCCTTGATCACGCGAAGCTCGATCTCCGACAGCGGCGTGCCGACCGGAAAATCGAGCGACCGAGGCGCCGTGTCCGACGACTTCACGATCGCCTCGGGCAGGTCGTGCTCGCTGAGCGTGTCGCCCCGGGAGAGGACGACCGCGCGCTCGATCACGTTCTCGAGCTCGCGGACGTTGCCCGGCCAGGCGTAGTCGAGCATGCGTTCGAGCGCGGCGCGCGCCACGGTGAGGCGCGCCTTGCCGTTCTTCTTCGCGTAGAGCCCGACGAAGTGGTCGACGAGCAGAGGCACGTCCTCACGACGGGCGCGGAGCGGGGGCGCTGTGACGGCGATGACGTTGAGCCGGTAGTACAGGTCCTCGCGGAAGCGGCCCGCCTGCACCTCGGCGAGCAGATCGCGGTTGGTCGCCGCGACGACGCGGACGTCGGCCTTCACCGTGTTGCCGCCGAGCGGCTCGTACTCGCCCTCCTGGAGAACGCGGAGCAGCTTCACCTGCACCTGAGGCGAGAGCTCGCCGATCTCGTCGAGGAAGAGCGTGCCGGCCGTGGCTTTCGCGAAGCGCCCGTCCTTCTTGGTGACGGCGCCCGTGAAGGCGCCGCGCTCGTGACCGAAGAGCTCGCTCTCCAGGATCGTCTCGGGGATGGCCGCGCAGTTCACGGCGACGAACGGGCCGCGCGCACGCGCGCTCTTGTCGTGGATGTAGCGCGCGAGGAGCTCCTTGCCGGTGCCGCTCTCGCCGAGCACGAGCACGGTGGCCATGCTCGGCGCCGCCTGGGTCGCGACCTCGATGACGCGGCGCCAGGCGACCGAGCTGCCGACCATCTCGCGCTTGGTGAGCGCCTTGATCTCGTCCTTGAGGGAGCGGTTCTCTTCGAGGAGGCGACCGCGCTCCGCGGCCTTGCGGACGCTCTTCACGATCGTCATGCGCTTCAGCGGCTTCTCGACGAAGTCGTAGGCGCCCTCTCGCATCGCGCTGACCGCAGCCTCGACCGAGCCGTACGCCGTCATGAGAACGACCTCGACGTCAGGCTGGACCTGCTTGATCGCGCGGAGGAGCTCGAGGCCGGTCGTTCCCGGCATCATGAGGTCCGTGAGGACGACCTGGACGCGGTGGTTCCGGACCTGATCGAGCGCGTGCTTGGCGTCGTTGGCGACGAGCACGCGCATGTTTTCCTTGAGGAAAATCTTCTCGAGGGACTCGACGTTCGAGCGCTCGTCGTCGACCACGAGCACCGTGATCCCCTCGTCGAGGCTCCCGTCGGGCCGCCTGGCCGGCTCGGACGTCTTGTCACCAGGCCCTGACAGCTCGTCAATCACAGCATCCATGTTGTCACGCCAAGACAACCCGTCAACCCCGACTGTCATTCCGTCTGAGTCGATTGTCATATTGGCGTCGGGACGACGCCGCCAGCGGCGAGCTTCGTCGCGATCGACCGACTCAGACTTTTCCGCCGGAGAGCCGCGCGAACCGCACGCGCGGACGAAAGGATTTCACGGTGATCGGCAGGTCCGTCTTCGGATCGAAGCGGACCATCGCACGGCCGATCTCCAGGTTCGCGTCGTCGTACAAGCTCGCCGGCAAGATCGTCAGCGAGTCGACCGCGTCGTGGACGAAGAAGTCGCGCTGACCGCGCAGGCGGTACGTCCGCCGATCGTCGCCCTCGAACGTGAGGTCGTACGGAATGCGCTTCTCGTCGAAGAGCTTCATCGTCAACGAGCCCCAGAGAGGCACGCCGTTGGGCTCACGCGCAGCGAGCCCCTCCGCGAAGATCGTGCCTTCGGCCGCGACCTTCCGCTCGCGAAGGAAGCGCCGCATGCCGTCGACGCCGAGCCTCAGCGAGAGCCGCATCGCGTGGTCGCGCAAGGGCTCCTCGAGGCGGTAGTAGCTCCCCGAGAACGACTCCTTCATCTCGAACCCGAAGCCCATCACGCCCCCTTTGCAGGAGGAGCGATGACGAGCCGCTGGACGATCTCGCCCTTCGCGACCGCGTCGGCGATCGCGTCGACGTCGTCGAGCGTCACGTTGCCGTACACGATGTGATCCGGCTCGATGACGATCGACGCGCCGTACTCGCAAAGATCGAGGCAGCTCGTGGAGCATGCCCGTGCGGCAGTCTTGGCGAGCCCGCGCTCGAGGAGGGCTGCTTTCATGCGCTTCACGAGCTCCTCGCTTCCCTTCTGAGCGCAAGATCCTTTCGGATTCCCTTCCTCGCGGCGGTTCGTGCAGATGAAGAGGTAGCGCTCGCGATGCGGCATGGGAGGCGGCAAGCCTGCCCGCCGAGCATCGCCCGCGTCAAGTGCCCCTTGCACCGCGTGCCCAGCCGGTGGAAAGCTCCGCGCCACCATGACCTTCGGCACCCGCCCCAACCGCTCCTCCCTCCTCGTTCCGTCGGCCCTCGCCGCCGCGCTGCTCGGCGCGTCCGTCTACGCGTGCGGCGGCGGCAACGACAACCTTCCGCCCCCGCCGCCGCCCCCGCCGCCGCCGGCAGCGGCGTCCTCCACGCCCGTCGCCACCACTCCCACCGCGCCCGCGACGCCGCCGAAGGCCCCCGCGCCGCCGATCACGATCACGCCCGGCGCCGCGAGCCCCGATCCGGCCGCGCCCACGCCGACCGTGAAGGTCACTGCGCCCACGCGCGACCAGGTGATCGACGCGGCGAAGGCGAACGACTTCGCGGTGAAGCTCGACGTGAAGAACTGGCAGACGGCCAAGGGCTCGAACCACGTCCACCTGATCCTCGACAACAAGCCGTACAAGGCGATCTACGACACGAAGGAGGGCGTGCGCCTGAACGAGCTCGCCGCCGGCGAGGCGCTCGCCGAGGGCCTGCACGTCCTCGTCGCGTTCCCGAGCCGCGCGAACCACGAGTCGGTGAAGACCAAGGACGCGTTCACCGTCGTCCCGTTCTGGGTCGGCAAGAAGGACGCGGCGGCCGCGGCGAAGGACCCGACCAAGAAGCCCATGCTCGTCTACAGCCGCCCCAAGGGTGACTACAACGGCGAGATGGCGAACCACGTCCTCGTCGACTTCCAGGTCGCGAACGTGACGCTCGCCGAGGGCAAGGAGCACGTGCACGTCACCGTCACGGGCCCCAGCATCGACAAGCCCGTCGAGGGCAACGTCGAGAAGTTCGGAACGCCGCTCTACATCGACAACCTCCAGAACGGCTCGTACCAGCTCAAGGTCGAGCTCGTCGACGCGGCCGGCAAGCTGATCGAGGGCCCGTGGAACAGCACGACCCGCACGATCAAGGTCGACCACGACGCTCCGATGGACATGTCGATGGCCATGCCGTCGACCACCCCGGACGCCGGCGCACCCAAGGCCCCCGGCCCCACGAAGGACGCGGGCGCCCCCAAGAAGTGAAGAGGAGCCTCACGCGCGACGACGTGGTGCGCCTCGACAAGGCGCACGTCTGGCACCCCTACACGCCGGTCGACGTATGGGAGAAGACGGACCCGATCGTCGTCGCGCGCGCAGAGGGCTCCTCGCTCTACGACGCGAACGGAACCCGCTACATCGACGGCAACTCGTCGTGGTGGGTCGCCGCCCTCGGACATGGACATCCGCGCCTCTTGCGCGTGCTCCGCGAGCAGGCCGAGCAGCTCGACCACTGCGCCCTTGCGGGTATCGCGCACGAGCCGTCTTCGGCGCTCGCCGAAGAGCTCGTCCGGGTCACACCGCCGGGGCTCAATCGTGTATTTTACACGGATAATGGCTCGACCTCGATCGAGGTCGCCGTGAAGGCGTCTCTGCAGACCTGGCAACACCTCGGCGCGCCGAAGAAGACACGCTTCATCGCCCTCGACGGCGCGTACCACGGCGACACGCTCGCCGCGTCGAGCCTGGGCGGCGTCGAGGTGTTCCGCCGTCCGTTCGCGAGCGTCCACTTCGAGTGCATCCGGGCGCCGTTCCCCGACGACGGCGCCTACGAGCGCGCGTTCGACGCGATCCGCGATGTCATCGTCCGCGAGCACGACACGATCGCCGCCGTCGTCGTCGAGCCACTCCTCCAGGGCTCCGCGGGCATGCGCACCTACGACGCCGCCTACCTCCGTGCCCTGCGTGACGTGACGCGCGAGCACGACGTGCTCCTCGTCGTCGACGAGGTGTTCACAGGCTACGGGCGCACGGGCGCGATGTGGGCCTGCGATCACGCCGGCATCACCCCCGACATCATGTGCATCGGCAAGGTGTTCTCGTCGATCATCCCCATGGGCGCGACGCTCGTGACCGACCGCGTCTACGACTCGTTCCGCGGCGCCAGCGATCGCGCGCTCTGGTACGGGCACACGTTCTGCGGCAACCCGATCGGCGCCGCGCTCGCCCGCGAAGTGCTCGCGATCTACGAGGAGGAGGCAGTCGTCGCGCAGGCGCGCGCCAAGGCGCCTCGCATCACGGCCGCGTTCGAGCGCATCCGCGCGATCCCGGGCGTCGCCCGCGTGCGCAGCCTCGGGATGACCGGCGCCGCCGACCTCGAGCCTGCCTGGGCCGGGCGCGCCGGCACGACCTCCGGCACGAGCTACCTCGGTCAGATCGGGTGGCGCGTCTACGAGGAGGCTCGCCGGCGAGGCGCGTACCTCCGTCCGCTGGGCGACACCGTGTACGTGTGTCCACCGCTGGTGATCAGCGATGCCGACCTCGATGCTCTCCTCGACATCCTCGAACAAAGCGTGCGAGCAGCGCTCGTCTGACGTCGTACGCGCCCCGAACGTCGGCTACGATCCCGGATCGGGAGGCGGGGCCAGTGGCGACGGGGATCGTCTCGAATTGCTTCTTCTGCGGCACGGCGGGACCGCACGGTACGACGTGCCCGTCCTGCCTGGTCCCCATCCCGCGGCTCACGCCCGATGTGGAAGCCTCCCATGCATGCCCTCGCTGCAGGACGCCGCTCCTCGCGCTCGGAATCGCGCCGTCGGCGACGATTCACGCGTGTCCACGCTGCCACGGCATCCTCGTCGGCCCGCGCGCGTGGTGCACGCTCGTGGCACGCCCCGAGCTCGCACCGGCGATCGCCGCCAAGCTTCCTGCGCGCGAGGCGAGGCCCGCCGAGCTCATTCCCATGCTTGCCTGCCCGGCGTGCTCGCGCGAGATGGAGCGAGGTCGCTTCGGCGCGAGCTCCAACATCGTGATCGACGTATGCCTGACACACGGCATCTGGCTCGACTCCGGTGAAGTCGTCGCCGTGGCCGATCACGCGGCGCTCCGCGCGCGCGTCGGCGTGAGCGCGGCGCGGAAGGCCTCCGAGGCCAGCGACTGGCAAGGCTACGACCCGAACCGCGCGGCCATCGAGGCCGAGGCCTCGCTCCGGGCGGCGACCGCGAGCTCGCGAAACAAGAAGCGCGCGACAGGCGCGGGGTTCTTCCTGCTCCTCCTCTTCCTCGCCCTGCGGCTCTGGTTCGTCTTCGGTCGTGGCTCGGGCGCGCCGCCCGAGATCACCGGCGCCGG
Source organism: Myxococcales bacterium (assembly GCA_025351875.1). Taxonomy (GTDB): domain Bacteria; phylum Myxococcota_A; class Polyangia; order Polyangiales; family Polyangiaceae; genus Labilithrix. The sequence goes on from JANXVA010000225.1 coordinate 5,628, forward strand.
ACGGTCCGCGGCATCCGCGGCGACGGAGATCGGCAAGTAAGGAGCGCCCGTCAGCTCCCGGGCGAGACTACGACCGAGCTCTTGTACATCCCCATCCCGCACTGGAACGTGAGCTTCTGCTCCTTGTCGGTGGGGACGGTGATGGTGACCGGCGTGTTCTTCGGCAAATCCTTCTTGATGGAAAGCTGAGGAAACACGACCTCGGTCGCGCACGTGTCATCGACCGTGCGCGTGAAGATCAGCGTGCCAGGCGTGCCCTTCTTGAAGGTCACACTGCTCGGCTTGAAGCCGTCGCCGTCGACCGTGATCGCAACGGGCCCCGTGGACACGGCCGCGGGCGGTGCGACTTCCGTCTTCCTGTTGCAGCCCGTGACCGAGAGGGTGGCGCAGAGGCCGAGGACGGCGACGTGAAGATGACCCATTCCCTGGGTTCTACCGCGATGTATCCTCGCGCGCCATGAGCACGAACGTGAGCTTCGAGGGCATCGGCGGCATGAAGGTCAACGGCGCGCTGTCGGAGCCTAGCGGCACGGGCAAGGCACCCGCGGTGGTGCTCGTGCAGGAGTACTGGGGCCTCAACGACCACGTGAAGTCGCTCGTCGATCGCCTCGCGAGTGAAGGCTTCCTCGTGGTCGCACCGGACCTCTATCACGGCAAGCTCGCCAAGGACGCGGCCGAGGCCGGCCAGCTGATGAACGCGCTCGACACGCTCGAGGCCATGAAGGAGATCGGAGCCACCGCGACGTTCCTCGAAGGTCACGCGCGCGGGAACGGCAAGGTGGGGATCGTCGGTTTCTGCCTCGGCGGCGCGCTCTCGTTCGCGGCGGCGTGTCACGTCGAGGGGCTCTCGGCTGTCGTTCCGTTCTACGGCGTCCCGCCGGCAGACAAGGTCGACTACGCGAAGGTCACGGCGCCCGTCCTCGCGCACTTCGCGAAGGTCGATCCGTGGGCGACGGTCGAGAAGGCCGAGGCCATCAAGGCGCAGATCGAGGCGACCGGCCACTCGATGCAGCTCGAGGTCTACGACGCCGGGCACGCGTTCGTGAACGATGCGCGCCCCGAGGCCTACGACGAGAAGAGCGCCAAGCTCGCGTGGCAACGCACGGTAGACTTCCTGAAGAAGCACCTCGCGTAAGCCTACCCCAGGCGCAGCTTGGCGAGCGTCGCGGCGACCGGCGCGTCCTCCCAGATGATCGCGTGGAGCGCCTCGAGGAGCGGGAGCTGCGTGACGCCGTTCTCCGCCGCCCACGTCCACGCCGTCGCGATCGCCGGGTACCCCTCGGTGAGATTCCCCGCGGCGAGCATCGAAGCGGCCACCTCCTTCGCGGGCCTGCCCTTCCCCACTCCTTCGCCGAACGCGCGGTTGCGCCCCGCCGCGGCCGTCACGTGGAGATCGCCCACGCCCGGCGCGCCGTACACAGTCTCGGCGCGCCCCCCGCCCGCGACCGCGAGCCTCGCCATCTCCGTGATGCCCTGGGAGAAGCATGCGGCGCGCGCGTTGTGACAGTCGGGCCCGACCATGCCGTCCCAGAGACCGAGGCCGGTCGCGTACGCGTTCTTCATCGCCGAGCAGATCTCGGCGCCCGCGATGTCGTCACTCACCTCGATGCGCATGTGCTCCGCGCCCATCGCTCTCGCGCAGAAGCGCGCGTCGGCGACGTTGCCTGCGAAGCACATGAGCGTCATCACGCCGCGCGCGATCTCGAACGCCTTCGCCGGGCCCGCGGCATGAACGAATCGCACCGGGCGTCCGACCGTCTCGGCAACGACGCGGTCGATGCGGTCCGTCCTGCCGGACGCGGACTTCAAGAAGCCCTTGGTCACGCTGAGGACGGGCACGTCCGGCAGGTGCGCGGCCGCCTTGGTCATCACGGGGACGGCGCCCTCCGAGCTGATGCCGTGCACGACGAGCTCGGCCCCCTCGAGCGCGCGCGCGAGGTCACCCGAGCGCAGCGGAACGATCCGCGGGTCGAGCTTCATCTTCAGGCGGGGATGTTCGCCCTTGTTCTCGACGGCCTCGATGAGCGCATCGTCGAGCCACGTACCCCAGAGCCGCACGTCGTGGCCACACATCGCCGCGACCTGCGCCATCGCGCTGCCCATGTATCCGGCACCGAGGACCGTCACCCGCATACGGCGGGTCTAGCACGCCTCCTGGTGTCCGCGCGCAGCTCCGTGCTGCGCCCCGGCGAGAGCCAGATCGACGAACGCCTCGGCCGTCGCGAGATCGACGTCCTCCTCGTATCGCCCGACACGCGACAAGATCGGGACGAAGATCGCATCGAGGAGCACCCGCGGGTCGATCCCAGCGGGGAGCTCACCGCGGCGCTGCGCTCGCTCGATGACGCCGGCGCGGTGCTCCATCATCGACGCGCGCAGACGACGACCGAGCGCGCTCACCTCGGGCTCCGTGCTGTCGACCGCGATGAGGCGCATGAACGCTCGCCCTTCCGGCGTCGACGCAACCGCGATCGCGCGCCGAACCATCTCGACGAGATCCGCGCGGACCGAGGACGTTTCGGGGAGAGGCTCGTGCTGACCGAGAAACGCGAGCACTGCGGCCTCGGCGAGGTCGCCCTTCGTCGGCCAGCGACGGTACACAGTGGTCTTGTTCACGCCGGCGCGCTCCGCCACGTGCTCGACGCGAAACGCCGTGTAGCCGGCGCGCGCGATCTCCTCGGCGGCGAGGCGGAGCACCGCCGTCACGACGCGCTCGCTCCGTCCTCCGGTGCGTGCGCCGATCGTCCGGCGAACGGACCGCGGTTGACGTTTATCCATGGCGTGCAGAATGGCAACACCGCGAGTGCCGCTCAAGGCGGCGCATACGAGCGGTGGCGTGGAGGGCACCAACGGTACGTCGGCGACGACGGCGCCTCGGATCGTGGGCTTTTGTGAAGAAGCCGTAACGTAACGCCGCCGTAACGTACGATCCCGTACGGACACGGCCGCGCAGTGAGGATCACTTCGGGAAATCAGCGCAGCAGCGAAAGCCGACGCGTGCGTCGCGAAAGTCGATCCGGAAGCCACCGGCAACCGCGCAGTCGTACGTGCCCGGAGAGCTGAACTCGCCCCCGAGGAAGTAGCCGAGGTCACCCGGGCTCGAGCCCGCGTCCACGGGCGTGCGATCGTCGACCCACTCCCACACGTTGCCGCTCAGGTCGAGGACGCCGTTCTGGTTCGAGCAGAGGGGCGCCGCTCCGACCTGCGCAGGCGCGCCTCCGTCGTGGGCGATGTTGCATGCGTCCTGCTGGAACGACGCGCCGTAAGGGAACGACGTCGCTCCGCGATTCGTGCACGCGTACGCCCACTGGCTGGAGGTGCTGAAGATCGAGCTGCCCGGCGAGCACGGCCCGCCTCCGACGGCTCCGCAGAGTCGCTTGCCCGCCCATGCGCAGAAGGCCTTCGCGTCGCACCAGTTCACGGAGACGACGGGGTAGCCGGCAGCCGTGCCGCTCCCCGCCGGGAAGCCCGTATTCCACGTGCAGTCGGCTCCCTGCGTTGCGGGATCGATCGTCTGGCTCTTGAAGGTGGTCCACTGCGCGAGCGTGACCTCGGTGCGATCGATACAGAAGTCCCCGTTGCCTGCGACCCCGCGATACGCGGCCATCGACGGACCGCGGCCGGTCGGGCAGCCCGCGTCGTCCATCGTGACGGGGTTCACTCCGGACTCGCCGCCGTCGTCCGTGACGGTAGCGTCGACGGAGGCATCGAAGGACGCTTCCTCGACGGCACGCCGGTCGATGCTTGCGTCGTCGAGGAAGATGCGCCCCTCGATGCTCGGGTCGTCGATCCCGAGGACGGCTGCGCACGAAGCCGAAGTGGCGACGAGCAGGGCGCCGAGGTGCGCTACGCGGATGCGAGCCATGCCTCTCCATCAGAGCATGACAGGGATGGAAGTCGCGGTTTCGGCGTCCGCGCGACGGCGGCGACCGCCAGAACCGACGACGGCCCCGCTCACCGAGATGAGAGGAGCCGCATTGGTCGGGGCGAGAGGATTTGAACCTCCGACTCCCTGGTCCCGAACCAGGTGCGCTACCAGGCTGCGCTACGCCCCGAAGAGAGCGCGTTATATGCGTCTCAGGCCCCCCCCGCGTCAACGCCATTCGGTACAATCCGACTGAACAGCTCCAGCGGAATCATCCAATCACGCAATACTCCTACCTATTTGGGGAGGTGGATCGACTGGACCCCTTCACTGTCAGCGGATCTCTGTCAAGCTGCACTGGAATGACGGCCCTGAGGAACCTCGTTGGAATTCCAAGCGCGGTGGATTTCCTCTCGTTGCCGGCCCTTACCCCGACGCCGGACGGAGACGAACGAACATGAGTGCCGACGTGCAGACCAGCGACGCCAAGTCGATGCAGCCCGAAGCCAAGGCGCCCTCCGTGAAGATCCTCATCGTCGATGATGATCGCGCCATCTGCGACTACATGCAGACGCTGCTCGAGCGTGACGGCTACGGCGTCAAGACGATGAGCGACCCGACGACCATCGACGACGAGGTCAAGAACGGCGGCTACCACCTCATCATCCTCGATCTCATGATGCCCAAGCTCGACGGCATCGAGGCGCTCAAGAAGATCCGCAAGATCGACACGGACGTCGCCGTCGTCATCTTCACGGGGTACCCGAACCTCGAGACCGCCGTGGCTTCGATGAAGCTCGACGCCGTCGACTACCTGAAGAAGCCCTTCAACGTGGACGAGTTCCGCGAGGTCCTCGACCGCGTCATGCGCAAGAAGGGGCTCGCGCGCACGCCCGAGGAGAAGCTCCACAAGGTCATCGGCGACACGATCCGCAACCTCCGCAAGGAGAAGGATCTCACCCTGAAGCAGATGTCCCGCCGCACGAACCTCAGCGTCTCGCTGCTCTCTCAGATCGAGCGCGCCGAGTCGAGCGCGTCGATCTCCTCGCTCTACAAGATCGCGACGGCCCTGGATGCACGCATCCAGGACCTGTTCGGCGAGTACTGAGAGCGCGAAAAAGCCTCTCATCCGCGTCTCGAACGGGGGGGTACCGCACCCAAGGTACGCCGGGCACGTGCTAGCCTGCGCGCGCCCATGCGGTCCCCCGTTCTTCGCGCAGTCTCCCTGTTCTGCCTCGCTGCCTGCGCGGTGTTCGCGCTCCGAACCCACGAGGCGCGCGCTGCCTGGCCGCCGGCGCCGGGCGCGGACATGCAGGACAAGGCCAACTGGCCGAACGACTTCAACGCACGCTGGAACTACCTCTCGTATTTCCCGAAGCGAACCACCGCCGAGCCGCTTTTCCCCGCCGACGTGAAGCTCGGCGCCGCCGGCATGAGCATCGACAAGGCGTGGACGTACACGATCGGCCGTGACGACGTGCGCATCGCCGTGATCGACTCCGGCATCGAGTGGGAGCAGAAGGACCTCGTCAACAAGGTCGCCCTGAATGCCGTCGAGCTGAAGGGCGACAAACGCCCGCGCACCGCGCTCGGCGCCGAGTGCGGCGGAACCGGCGAACTCGCTGGCTACGACTGCAACGGCGACGGCGTCTTCGACGTCTCCGACTACCGCGACGATCCGCGCATCTCCCCCGTCGTCCCCGGCGAGAAGTGCTTCACCGACGGCGAGCGCACGACGCTCGGCCCGGACCGCATCAAGGGTGACGTCAACCGCAACTGCATCCTCGACCCGGGTGACCTCATCCAGATGTTCTCCGACGGCGTCGACGACGACGCCAACGGGTACAAGGACGACATCGCCGGCTGGGACTTCTTCAAGAACGACAACGACCCCTACGACGACACGCGCTACGGCCACGGCACAGGCGAGGCCAAGGACAGCGCCGCGGAGGCCAACAACGGCGACGGCGACCCGGGAGTCTGCCCGAAGTGCCGCTTCATCCCGCTGCGCGTCGGCAACAGCTTCATCGCCGACTCGAACGACTTCGGTAAGGCCGTCATTTACGGCGCCGACCAGGGCGTGAAGGTCATCCAGGAGGCGCTCGGCACGATCAACCGCACCGCGTTCGCGACCGCGGCGATCGACTACGCGTACGCGAAGGGCGCGATCGTCATGGCCAGCATGGCCGATGAGAACTCGCGCCACCACAACGCCCCGGCGACGTCCAACCACGTCCTCACGGTGCACTCGATTCGCTACAACGAGCAGAACACCGAGAACGCGACGACGTTCATCGCGTTCGATACGTGCTCGAACTACGGAGGACACCTCTCGCTCAGCATCAGCGCGACGAGCTGCTCGAGCGAGGCGACGGGTCGGAGCTCCGGCATCGCTGGTCTCCTCTTTTCCATGGCCGCGAACGAGGGGATCAAGCTGACGGCCGAGGAGGCCATTCAGCTCTTCAAGTTCAACGCCGACGACATCGACGTCCCCGAGTCACGCGGACCGATGGCCGCCTTCTACTTCTCCCACCCCGGCTTCGATCAGCGCTTCGGCTACGGCCGCGCCAACGCCGCCCGCATGATGCAGGCGATCAAGGACAAGCAGATCCCGCCCGAGGTCGACATCGTGTCGCCCGAGTGGTTCTCGCCCATCCACGCGGACCGCTCGAACGGCCCGATCGCCATCATGGGTCGCGTCGCTGCGGCGCGCGCAAAGGCCTACGACATCAAGGTGCAGTGGGCGCCTGGCGTCGAGCCGGATGATGCAGACTACAAGGACCTCGTCCCGCCGCTCCTCAACGTCCCCGGCGCGACGGTGACCGGCGGACCGAACCCCCTCGCCCAGATCGACCCGCGCGAGATCGACACGATGCACGTGCCCGATCCCGACTCTCCGCTCGGAGAGAACAAGCGAACGATCTCGATCCGCGTCCAGGCCGTCGCCCACTACGACAACAGCAACGTCACCGGCGAAGCGCGCCGCGTCATCTCGATCACCAACGAGAAGAACGGCGGCGATCGCGATCTGCTCCCCGGCTTCCCGATGAACCTCGGCTCGTCCGTCGAGGCGAGCCCGAAGCTCGCTGACGTCGACGGCGACGGCATTCGCGACATCATCGCGCCCGACAGCGGCGGCAAGGTCCACGTCTTCACGATGCGGGGCGGCGCTCCCACGGAGGTCGCGGGCTTCCCGTACCGCACGCGTCGCATCGACGGCTTGAATACGGACCTCGGCAACGAGCCGACGATCCCGAGCTACCTGTCGGCCCCTGCGTACAAGGCGGGAGCGGAAGGCGGCGTCGACCCGGACCTCGCACGCGAGGCGCTCGTCTCGGCGCCCGCGGTGGGCGACCTCGACGGCGACGGCAAGGTGGAGATCGCCTTCGCCACGTGGGCGGGCACGCTCTACGTGATCGACGGCAAGGGCCAGGATCTCCCGGGCTGGCCCAAGCGCCTCCCGCTCGTGCCGTCCTGCTCGCTCGACCCGTCGAAGCCGTCGCCCAAGGGCTGCATGGACGCGCAGCACGACTTTGCGCGCGGCACGTTCGGCGCTCCGGTCATCATCGACATGAACAAGGACGGTCACCCCGAGATCGTGCTCGGCGCGTTCGATGGCAACATCTACGTGTTCAAGCTCGACGGGACGATCCTCGACGGCTTCCCCGTCGCGCTCGTCGCGCGGTCGAAGACGTCGCCGGGGCCGAGCCGCATCATGTCGACACCGACCGTCGCGGACCTCAACGGCGACGGCATCCCCGAGATCATGTCGGGCTCGAACCAGCAGGTCGGCGGCGGCGGCTCAGCCGGGCAGGTCTTCGCGATCGACGGGCGGGGCAACAACGCGCCGGGCGGGCCGTACCTCCCGAACTGGCCGTTCACGGTGACGAGCCTCAAGCTCTTTCCGGTCGTCGCCGAGGGCATCGTGTCCTCGCAAGCGGTTGGCGATTTCGACGGCGACGGACAGCCCGACGTGCTCGTGCAGGGCAACGGCTCGCGCCCGCTCGTCGTGAGGGCCGATCCCGGCGTGCAGGTGAAGCTCGACGATCCGCCGAACCGCCTTCCGCTCCGTGTCGATCAGAACGGCGTGGTCGACAACGGCTTCGAGGCGACGAGCATCTTCGGTGAGAAGTCCAAGGCGGGCGACGACGTCATGTTCCCGCTCTTCAGCCAGCCGTCGATCGGCGACATGGATCAGGACGGCGTGCCGGACGTCGTCACGTCGGGAGGTTCGCTCACGCTTGCGGGCACGCTCGCCGGCGGCGGGCGGCGTGACGTACCGGGCCAGCAGCTCCTTGCGATGTGGAGCGGCAAGACGGGCAAGATGCTCCCGGGCTCGCCCGTGGTGCTCGAGGACTACACGTTCCTCGTGAACCAGACGATCGCGGACGTGAGCGGCGACGACTATCCCGAGGCCATCACCGGCACCGGCGGATACTTCCTGCATGCCGCCGACGGGTGCGGGCGTGAGGCTCCGGGTTTCCCGAAGTTCACGAACGGGTGGATCGCGGCGACGGCGGCGGTCGGCGATGTCGACGGCGATTCGAAGAAGAGCCTCGAGGTCGTGACGGGGACGCGCGACGGCTGGATCTTTGCGTGGCACACGCTGGGCACGGCGACGGGCTCGGTCGAGTGGGAGTCGTTTCACCACGACAACGCGAACACCGGCAACTACGGCACGAAGCTCGACCAGGGCCGTGCGCAGCGCGCGGCGACTCCTCTGGTGTGCGAAGACCCGGTGGCGCCGACCGAGGAGAAGTTCGACGCGGGCGGCTGCGGCTGCCGCACGACGCCGAGCCCGGCGGGCGGCGTGGGGCTGGCGGCAGCACTCGGCGCGCTCGCGCTCGCGGCGGCGCGGCGCCGGAGGCGGTAAGGGCACGGCGAAGGTCGACGTGCTTGCCAGACGTTTGGGTTTGGATATAGTGCGCGTCCTCCTTGCCGGGGTAGCTCAGTCGGTTAGAGCGGGCGTTTCATACGCGCTAGGTCGGGGGTTCGAATCCCTCCTCCGGCACTGGTTTGACGGGCTTTGTGGGGTGTTTTCGATCCGATACTCCGTTACTCCGCCGTTATCCCCGAGGAGGGACTCGGAGGCTTGGAGGAGGGACTTCGGCAGCGGCTCGAACGGCGTCCCGAGGTCGCCGCTGAGATCCTCCGCGAGCTTCACGTAGCCCATCGTCGTCCCGACCTCGTCGTGCCCCGCGCGCCGACAGATCTTGTCCACGCCGAGCCCGCTCATCGCGAGGTACGTGATCCCGCTGTCGCGGAACGATCGGAAGTTCGCTTGCACGTGCGTCCGCGTCGAGGTGTGTAGCTCCACGCGCGTCGCCTTCGCCGCTCGGAGGTGCCGACGGAAGTTCTCGGCCAAGTGGTCCTCACCGAACGCGGACAGTCGAGGCACCACGAGCGCGCTCGCGACCGCATCCGCATCGCCGTCGAGGAGCTTCGAGGCGTCGGCGCGCATGCGCACGAGCAGCGGCATCAGGTTCGCGTCGATCGGCACGTAGCGCACGCCGTTGCTCGTCTTCGGCGGCTTGATCTTCCCCTCCTGATAGTCCCACGCCTTCGAGACGTGGACGTTGCCGGCGTTGAGATCGACGTCGCTCCACGTCAGCACGCGCAGCTCGCCCGGCCGGAGGTACGTGTAGAGCGCGACGGCGTAGACCTCGCGCCAGTCGCGCGGCACGTCCGCGCACGTGAGGAGAGCCGACGCCTCGCGCGGGAAGAGGAAGGTTTTCCGCCGCACCCTGCGGCTGTCCTTGTCGCCGGGAGGCTCGACCCCTGCGCAGGGGTTCGCACGACCGTCGAGCACGCGGAGATCGCGACGCTTGCCTGTCGTCGCCGCCTTGAACGATGAGGTGAGCGCGGTCCAGACGTTCATCGCGGTCTTGCCCGAGATTGCCTCGCCCTTCTTCCCGGCGTTCTTCCCGCCGCTCCGCTTCCACGCCTCAATGGCC
>JANXVA010000263.1 GCA_025351875.1 Myxococcales bacterium
ATCGTCGGTGAGGCCCTTCGTGACCTCCGCGACGCGGCGGCGGACTTCGTCGTCGGCGACGAACTGATCTTTGACGAGCCCCCAGTACCAGCGGCCCATGTCGTCCCAGCTCTTGTAGGTCGACACGTGCACGTGACCGAGCGATTCCGTGGGGGGCGGCTGCATCGGCTCGCTCTCGAGCGGCGCCACGTTCTCGGCCGTGAAGTGCCAGATCTTCGAGTCGCCCTTCTCCTCGATCTTCTGTACGAGGCCGGCGACGTTCGGTTTGTTGAAGAAGAACTGCCGCGACTTCGGCGTGATGAGCACGTACTCGGAGCGCGCGATCGGCTCGTTCGACTGCATGTATACGACCTCGCCGAAGTAGTCGGCGAAGGCGTTGCGTGCCGTCACGTCCTCGACGCGATACTGAAGCTCGACGACGTCTCCCGGGTTCAGCCGCGGGAAGTGCACGTAGAACGCGCGCGCGCTCGAGTACATCGCCATCGAGGGGTTGTCGGTCGGGCCTTCGCCGCTCTCGATGGCCTCGTCGACCTGGCCGGTCTTGCGGTGGATCTTCGCGCCGCGGAGCTGCACCGTCTCGGTGTCGGCTTCGAAGGAGAAGGCGTATTCGCGCGCGTCGGCCGCGGCCGCGTCCGTCAGGGGCTGGAACACGATCTGGTGGAAGCGGCTCGCGAGGCCGTTGGGGAAAACCGTGGTTACTTGGAGGTCGACGAGCGTGCGCCGGTTGCGTCCGTTCGCCGGCTGGTCGCGGAGCTTGAGGAACTCCGCGGACGGGCGCGCGTAGGCCTCGTCCGCGCGCGGACGGCTCGGTTCGGTGTGCGCGACGTACTCGCGGACGTCCTTCTCCTGCGGGCGCAGCTCGAGCACGCGCTTCAGGAGGCGGAGCTGCTCGTCGGGCTGGCCGCCGAGCGCATAGACGTCGGCGAGGGAGCGAAGCGTCGTGACGTCGTCGGGAGCGAGGTCGAGCGAGCGTCGATGCATCGCGATCGCCTTTGGGCGATCTCCGAGCGCGACGTAGGCGCGAGCCGCGGCGGCGAGGGCGCGATTGCTATCGGGGTTCGTCTCCACGAGGCGCTCGATCCAGCGTGCAGCCGTCGCGGGATCGCGGCGCGCGAGCGCGAGCTCGATGCGATCGGTGACGACCGACGTGTCGTCGAAGCGGAGCTGCGCATAGCGGGAGGTCAGCTCTTCGGACTCGGTCGTTCGGTCGAGCTCGCGGAGCGCCGCGGCCATCGCGCGGAGGAGCGCGACGGAGCGCGGCCTGCGCGCGAGCGTGAGGTCGAGCGAGGTGAGCGCCGTCTCGCGGAGCCCCGCCTCGGAGTAGAGCTCGACGCGTGCCAGGCTCGCGGGCACGTTGTCGGGGTCGAGCGTGAGGACCTTGTCGTAGTACGGGATCGCGTCGCGCCAGTTGGCGCCCCCGCGCGTGTGCGCGGCGCGTGCGAGCAGCACGTCGATGCGCTCCGCGACCGGCGTCGCCGTGCGTTTCGCGAGCTCCTCGGCGCGATCGATCCAGATGGCGCGCTGGTTGCGGTTCTCGGCTCGCTCGCCGGCGAGCAGGCAGCGCGGGATGGTGCGTGCCTTCTCCGCGGCGCGCCGTGCGAGGTCGCGTGCGCGGTTCTCCGCGGGGTCGTCGGACGACGTGAGCACCATGTAACGGGCGTAGGCCTCGAGGGCCGCGGGGTCGTCCTTGGCGGAGAGCTTCTCGAACGCGGTGACGGGACCGGTGAGCGTCGGCGTCGCGGGTTTTTCGCCCTTCCGGAACCGGACCGCGGCGGCCTCCTTCGAGTGCGCCGGATCCGGATCGCTCTCGAGGTTCGCGTCGGGGGCGCCGCTGCTGTCGGCGAGCCGGAGTGCGAACATCGGCGCGTCCTCGTCCCCGCAGATCTTCACGGTGAGGCGATGCCAGCCCTCGCGCAGCGTGAGCGCGATGCCAAAGCGCTCGCTGTCGAGATCTCTGTACTTTGCATCCTTCAGTGCTTCCTGGCCGTCGAAGAACACCTTCGAGGCGCCCGCGGCGCCGAACCAGACGGAGAACGGGCGCGCGGCAGGGGCTCCGGCCTTGCCGCTGCGGCGATCGCGCACGAACGTGGTCGCGTAGGCGCAGACCTTCTCGGCGGGCCGGACCATCGCACCGAGATCGACCCAGCCGTACGGGAAGACGTCCGGCGTCATGCGATTCACGACCGGGCGCTCCTTGCCGTCGTACGTCCGGGTCATGCTCAGCGGATCGTGAATCTCGTCCTCGGGACCGAACGAGCGATCGAGGCCGCCCTTGCCCTCGTTGTCGAACGGGCCGGCAACCACCCAGCGGCCCACGAAGCCGAGGCTCTCGATGCGCGCCTTCGAGCCCGCGAGATCGCCGCGGCGCCGACGCGCATAGGACTCGAGCAGACCGGCATAGGCCCGGAGAGGTGGCGTGAGCCGCGCGTCGACGGCGAGCGCACGAAGCGCTTCCTCGACCTCGGCGGGATCCCCCTGATCCCATTCGGCCCAGAGCTGACGAAGCGGGACGTAGCCGAGGGGCATTCCGCCACGAATCACATCCTCGGAGAGCTTGGTGAGGCGGGGAAGACGCTGCCCGACGTCCGCTCGGGCCGCGGATTCGAGGGCAGGGACCGCGGGACAAAGCATCACGCAGAGGACGAGGGCGATGGGGGCGAGACGTTGCAAGAGGCCCTGGCGGCGGTGCGGCACGCGCGAGGTTGTCCGCCGCGTGCGTCCCCGAGTCAAGCGAGGCATCAACTCTGCCGTCCGGGCTTCATCCTTGCATCGCCGAGTCCGCAACCGTGCAGAAACAAGTGGCGCAGGATCGTGTCGACGCTTTGGGACCTGGGGGTGCCTGGTGTATCAACGGGGAGGTGACTTCCGCCCTCGAGACCCCGACGCCCTCGCAGCACGTGAAAGCGAAGCGGTCGCTCATTCGCGGTCTCGTCAAGACTGTCCGCCCTCACCAGTGGGTGAAGAACGTCTTCGTCCTGGCGCCGATGGTCTTCCACAAGGATCTCGTCTCGTTGACGGTCCACGGCGACCCGTCGCTGAACCTGCGCGTCGTCGGCACCGCGATGCTCGGGACCATCGTGTTCTGCTTGCTCGCGGGCGCCGTCTACACGATCAACGATCTGGTCGACGTCGAGGCCGACCGCATCCACCCGGTCAAGCGCAACCGTCCCATCGCGGCGGGTGCCGTCCCGGAGAGCTTTGCGTGGCCGTTCACGATTGCTCTCGTCGTGGCCGCGCTCGGGCTCGCGTCGTACTCGCTCAACTGGATGTTCGCTGCGGTGGCGGCGCTCTATTTCATCGAGAACATCGCCTACAGCTTCAAGCTGAAGAAGGTCGCGTTCCTCGACGTCGGGCTGATCGCGTTCGGTTTCGTCCTTCGCGTGTATGCCGGCGGCCTGGCGACCGACACGCACGTCAGCTGGTACATGCTGGCCTGCACGGCGCTGCTCGCGCTGTTCCTCGGCTTCGGCAAGCGGAGGCACGAGCTCGAGGGAGAGCATGCGGGCAAACAGCGCGCGGCGCTCGAGGCTTATTCCAAGGGCTCGCTCACCGTGGCGCTCGCGATCACTGGCGCCGCGACGGCCATCACGTACATCGCGTACACGCTCGACGCGACGACCCAGGCCTTCTTCCAGACGAGCTACCTGTGGCTGACGGCGCCGTTCGTCGTGTTCGGGATCTATCGCTTCCTGATGCTCGTCTCGGGCCGCGCGGGTCGCGGCAAGAAGAGCGAGAGCCCGACGCAGGAGATGCTGAGCGACGTCCCGTTCGTGCTCAACCTCGTCGCGTGGGTCGTCGTCGTGATCGCGATCGTGTACCGGCTCCGCCCCGGCTGAGCGCCAACGTCAGGCGTGGCAACCCAGGCGTGAAATCGGCGTCGCCGCGGCGCCGTTCGCCGAAGGCGAGTCACACAGCCGGGCAGGTCGCATCGCGGGGAGGCCCGCGAAACGAGGGGCGGAGCCCACCTAGAAACGGCGGATCACGACGTTGTCGTACTGCGCGTGCATCGAGCCCGCGAGCGTCGGTGACGTGCCGAACGCGCCGATGCGGACCTTGCTGCCGCCGGTAGTACCGGGGTCGACGCCGCCGACGTTGTCGATGGCCGTCCCGTCGACGGTGATGCTGGTCGTGAACGAGGAGACGGTGGAGCCGGAGGGGCGCTCGAGCACGATGCGGGCGTGGTGCCAGAGGCTCTTGTCATCCTTGACCGCAAAGTCCTTCGGGACGAGCCGCCCGAACACGTTGCCGTCGTAGACCGCGAAGCCGTGCTCCTTGATGGCGCCGCCGGGGAACTGCAGGCTGCCGAGCGCGACGTAGGCGAGCGACGCGGTGCCGACGACGCGGAAGTCGAGCTCGACCTCGTAGTGGAGGAACGAGTCGGGGGCGCCGGCGTCGGGGAGGTTCTTGGTGAGGAAGGCGGACTGCCCCGCGTCCGCCTTCTGGGTGAGCGAGATGTCGAGCACGTGCGTCTTGTTGCCGGTGCCGCCCTCGTCGGACACGCCGATCGCGGAGCCGCCGTCGGCAGTGAGCGTGCTCAGCTCGAAGCCGAAGAGCGGCGCCGACACGGCCTCGAAGTCGTCACACAGCACGAGCGACGACGCGTCGACGGTCGTGCACGAAAAAGGCACGATCGACGAGTCGACGATCGCCGCATCGGTCACCTCGACTCCGCTGTCGGGATGCGGGACGGGCCCGCCGTCCGTGACGAACGCGGGCGGCCGCGGCCCGGAATCGTCGGACGAGCACGCGATCGCAATCGACCCGGCGCCGGCGAGGGCGACTGCAAGGACGCCGATCCGGCGACGGTTCATCATGCTTCAGTACCGTCGGATGAAGACGTTGTCGAAGACGGCCTGAATCGACCCGTTTCCGCCGGTGTTGAAGGTGCCGATCCGGAACTCGGCATCCCCGACGCTGCCGATGATGTGATTCGAGCTGCTGTCGACGGTCGTGGCCGTCACGCCGTCACTCTCCGTGACGGTGATCGTACGGGTGTACGGCGTTCCGACTCCCGCGCGGTCGAGCTTGAGATGTACGCGATGCCAGTGCGGCGGCGCGTTGGTGTCGGTCGCCGCGCCGGAGAATGTGGGGACCTTGCCGAAGCCCGAGCCATTGTTCACCGCGATGCCATGATCTTGCTCGGGGTCCGCGGTGCTCGTGAAGCTCAAGGTCCCCAGCGCGACGTAATAGAGAGTGGAGGTCCCAGACGCGATGCGAACGTCGAACTGGACCTCGTAGTGCTGGTAGAAGCTCGGAGGGTTGCCGGAGGCGAGAGCCTTGGCCAGCCAGAAGTGTTTGGACGCCCCTCCGCTCGGGTACGTCATCATGAACTGATAGCCCATGCTGCCGTTCGTGCCGGCGCCGGGCGCGAGGGCCGCCGTGCCGCTGACGTCGTTCACCGTCGAGAACGCACCGCCGTCGTCGCTGTCGAAGTCCGTGCAGAACTGGAGACCGCTCTTCTCTACCGAATCGCAGAAGCTCCCACCGTCCGTCACCTGCTGATCGAGCTTCGCGTCGGCGCCCCCTTCCGTGCCGGGGACGAAGCCGTCCGGGAGCGCGCCGTCCTTGTCGACGTTGCCGTCGCCCGATCCGCCCTCTCCCGCGGAGCCTCCGCCGTCCGCGAGTCTGTAGTCGTCGGTGAGCCCCGCGATCGCGGTGCATGCGGACACCGCAGCGCCGAGGATCACGAGCGCGAGGCCGCGCGTCCGCCGCGTCATCAGAACGTCCCTCGCAGTCCGCCGCCCATGGGCCCCACGTCCACGGCGACCGACGTGGTCACCTTGGGCTTGCCCCAGACGAGCCCGTAGATCCCGACCGCCGCGCCGACACCGCCGACGATGAAGCCGATCGTCGAGATCGTCCCGAGCGTCTGGCCGCTCTTGGCATCGTCGAGCGACGCCTGATCCGTGCACGCGCCCGAGGGGCACGCATTCTTCGCGTCGCTCCCCTTGCCGAGCGTCATGATCCCGAAGATCGACCCGACCGCGACGCCTGCGATGGCCGTCCCGAAACCGATGTACACGAGCGGGCTCGTTCCGCCCGCCGGGCTCTCCTTTTCGCTGCCGCCAGGGCTGCTCGGGGCCGCCGCCTTTGGTCCGCCGAGCTTCAGCTCGACGCGCTTGCTCTCTCCTTCGGCGATCGAGACGCTCTCGCTCGTGTCCTCGCGATCCTTCGCGTGCACGACCAGCGTGTGCGCACCGGGGTTCACGGGCAGCGGTACGCCCATCGACGCCGCGCCGAGCGCCACGCCGTCTCGCATCACCTCGGCGTCCGGCGGTGCCCCCGCGAGCACGATGGTCAGCTTCGGAATGCGCGTCTCGAGGGCCTTCGCCTTCTTCTCCGCCTCTTCCTGGATGGCCGCATTGCCCTCGGCCTGCGCGCGCCCGCGCGCCTCGACCCAGTGGCCGAGCGCGTCGGCGAGCTTGTTGGTCTTCTCCTCGCACGCGGCGAGGTTGATGAGCGTGATCGCCTTGGTGTCGAGCTTCAGGCTCTCGACGAAGTGGGGGATCGCTTCCTCGCACTTGCCGTCCTGAGCGAGCTGGTAACCGAGCTTCACCTGCTCGCGCGCGGCCGCAGGATCGCCCGCACGCGCAGACGTGCTCGCGAGGAGCAGCGCCGAGACGACGACGGACGCGCAAGCTACGCGACGGGGCCGCATGCCTCGATTGTACCGGAGGCTGACGGCAAAAATCGCCCTCAGAACGGTTTGTAGAGGTCGCCGGTCGCCGCCGCCGCCGGAGCGCGCTTGCCCGCAGGCTTCGCGGGTGCCGAGCTAATCGCTCCAGGCCTGGTGGTTGCTGCCGTCGTCGTCCCGGCCGCGGCCGCGGTGGTACCTACCGCCACGGCCGTCGTCGTGGGCACTCCCGTCGCCGCAGGCTTGCCGGCCGCGCCTTGCACGGCGAGGTCGATCCCGGCGCCGTCCGTGAGGCCCGTCGGCAAGAACCCCTGGCCGTTGTCGGGCTGCGCCGCTGCCGCGACAGGATGTGCGAGCGGCTTCTGTCCCATCGTCGTGTAGATGCCGAACGTGAGCGCGCCCGCGATGAGCAGTATGGCCGCGAGCGTCGAGAAGAACACGGCGCGTCGCGACGCGGGCTCGATGCGGTGCTCGCCCGTCATCGCCATGCCCATCTCGCGCATGCTCGGCTTGTCCGAGTCGCGCCTGGCCTGGACGGTCGGGAAGTTGCTCGCAGGATTGGCCGGCGGAGGCGCCGACGTCGTGCCGATCGGGCGACCTGGCTCGAGGCGCACGCGCCAAAGCTCGCGCCGCATCTCCGTCGCGGACGCCCAGCGGTCCTTCTTGTCGAAGCGGAGCGCGCGGCCGACGAGCGTCTCCACGTTGGCGGGCACCCCAGGGAGCACGCGCGCGACCGAGCGGGCGTGGAGTGTCGCCGCCTTCACGAGATGCTCCGACGAGCTCTCCGCGATGTGCACGAGCTCTCCGGACAGCAACGTGAAGATCGTGGCGCCGACGGCCCAGATGTCCGTCTGCTTGTCGATCTCCTTCGGTTTGGAGAGCGCCTGCTCGGGCGGCATGAAGGCCGGCGTTCCGATCATCTGACCGGTCTTCGTCGCCGTCGCCGCGCCCTGTTCGTCGAGCATTCGCGCGATGCCGAAGTCGAGCACCTTCAGCACGCCGTCCTTCGTCAGGAAGAGGTTCGACGGCTTGATGTCGCGGTGGACGATGTTCTTGTCATGCGCGAGCTCGAGCACCTCGAGCAGGCGATCCATGTATCCGAGCACCTCGTCGACCGCGAGGCGGCCGCCGAGGCGGACGCGTCGCTCCTCCAGGGTCTCGCCTTCGAGGAGCTCGAGGACGAGGAACGCGACGCCGTTCTCGTCGACGTCGTCGTCGAGGACGCGGACGGTGCCGGGATGCTCGAGGAGGTTCGCGAGGTAGGCCTCGCGCATGAAGCGGCGCGTGACGTCGCGCGACTTGCAGAGGTGATCGTGGAGGAGCTTGACCGCGAGCCGGTTGCCGTTCCGGTGGGTCGCGCGGAACACGACGGCTGTTCCACCGACGCCCAGTACCTCCTCGAGGAAGTACTTGCCGCATAGCGTCTTCCCGATTCGATCTCGGGCTGAAGCGTACGCGACCTCCATGCTTTCAAAGGTTATCAGCTCGGCTGCCCCGTGACAGTCCAACTTGTTGAGATTCTTGATGTCTTTCCTTGTCCCAGGAGCACCGCGGATGTGCGGGCCGCACCCTCTTGCCCTTGCGTGACGCGCGTCCCGTGGCGCTCTGTCGTCGCGATGCGTGCCCCACGGAATGGGCCGCGCGCGGCCCGAGTTGTTAGGTTGTGCCTCAGACCATGGCGACCGCGGCAACAAGCCCGAACGAGCGGCTCACCGACCGCGCCGGGGCGTGGGTCGACCTCGGCCTCACGCTCCCGATCTTCCTCGTCTACCAGGTGGCGGTCGTGTTCCTGGGGGTCCAGAACGCCACCGACATGGTCACTGGTGCGCTCCTTCGACTGAGCGACGGCAGCCGGACGACCTACCTGCTGGCCACCATGGCGATCGGCGTCATCTTCGTCGGCGCGTTCGCCGTGCTCGGTCGAGGTCAGGCATTCCGGCCGCACAAGTTCGTTCAGATTGCGATCGAGGGCGTCGTCTACGCCGTGCTGATGCGGATCGTCGCGGGGTACGTCGTCGGCAGCGTGTTCGCCGGGCCGAACATCAAGGACGAGGGGCGATTCGTCGGCTTCGTCATGTCGATGGGCGCAGGCTTTTACGAGGAGCTCACGTTTCGCGTCATCCTCTACGGCCTCGGCGCGAAGCTGCTCGTATGGCTCGTCGCGCACCAGAAGGTCGACCTCACGGGCGCCGTCCAGACGAGTCGCTTCTCGTTCCGAACACTCGGCGTGATGCTCGGCTGGGGCGTCGCCTGCGCGACGCTCTTCAGCGCCGTCCATTACATCGGGCCGATGTCGGACTCGTTCCAGATGCCGAGCTTCGTCTTCCGCCTGGTGCTCGGCCTGGTGCTCACGCTGATCTTCGCGACCCGCGGCTTCGCAGCCGCGGTGTGGACGCACGCGCTCTACGACGTCTGGGTGCTCGTGTTTCGCTGAGCGCGCGACGAGACGAGGAAGAGCGCAACGCCGGTCGCGAGCACCATCCCGAGCGCGCCGGCGGCGTACGGGGAGCGCGGACCGAGCGCGCCATAGAGGAAGCCTCCGAGCGCAGGTCCGAAGACGCGCGCGAGGCTCGCCGCGGACTGGTTGGTGCCGAGCGTCGCGCCTTGCGCCTTCGGGTCGGCGCGCTTGGACACGTACGCCGAGATGCTCGGCTGCGTGAGCCCGTTGCCTAGCGCCAGCAGCCCGCCGGCGGCGTAGAGCGCGCCGCGTCCGAACGAGGGCGCGGCCGCGAGCCCGGCGAACGCGAGCGCCTGGATGGCCGTGCCCCATCGGATCAGGATCGCCTCGTCGAAGCGCTTTGCGAGCGGGCGGATGAGGCCGCCCTGCACACCCGCGGCGACGATCCCGATGAACCCGAGCACGAGCCCGGTCTCGAGCGCGGTCATCCCGAACTTGTCCTCGGTGAAGAAGCGGAATGTCTGATCGAGGACGGTGAACGAGAGGATGAGCACGAAATTCACGAGCACGGCGATCGCGATGCCGGGACGCGCGAACGCGTCGCGAGCGGCCGAGAAATTGAGCGGCGCGAGGCTCCGGCGCTCGGTGGAACGGCGCTCCGGTGGGAGCGATTCGCGCAGCCGGAAGTACACCCACGCGAGGTTCAGGACGGAGAGGCTCGCCGCGATGAAGCAAGGTACGGCCCCGGTGCGACCCGCGATCGAGATGCCGGCGAGCGCGCCGCCGATCGCGGGGCCGAAGATGAAGCCGAGGCCGAAGGCCATGCCGATCATGCCCATGCCGCGCGCGCGCTCTTCGGGCTTCGTCACGTCGGCGATGTACGCGCTCGCGGTCCCGAGGTTCGCGGTCGCGATGCCGCTCGCGGCACGCGCCACGAAGAGCCACGCCACGCTCGACGCGAACAGCAGCCCGACGCCGAGGCACGCCATGCCTACTGCCGTCGCGAGAACGCTCCACACCAGCACGGGGCGGCGCCCGACGCGATCCGACACACGGCCCCACACGGGCACGAAGAGGAACTGCATCAGCGAGTAGATGGCGCCGAGGAGCGTCCCCGTGAGCTCGGTCGTGTGGAAGGTGTCCCGCGCCTCCTGCGCGAGGAACGGCAGGACCAGGCTGAAGCCCAGGATGTCGAGGAAGACGACGAGGAAGATCGACCCGAGCCCGGGGATCGGCGCGCGCGCGGCGGCGGGAGGAGAGGGGATGGGTCTGGGGCGCTCCATCGGGGTCGGGACCTTACTCTCGACGGGTCACTTTTTGCACGCGTGCACGAACGCCTCGCGGTTGCCTTTCGGTCCTTCGAGGGTGCTGTCGCACGCCGCGAGCACCTCGAGGCCGGCGGCCTTCACGTCGTCGGTCGCGCCGGAGATGGCCCGCGCGCGCACCTCGGGGTCGCGCACGACGCCCTTGCCTCGCCTGGCTTCCTCGCGGCCGACCTCGAATTGCGGCTTCACGAGGGCCACCAGCTCGCCCCCCCGCGCAAGGCAGCGGACGACGGCCGGGAGCAGCTTCCCGAGGCCGATGAACGAGGCGTCGATGACGACCAGATCGGCGAGGCCGCCGACGTGCTCGGGCTCGAGCGTCTTGGCGTTCGTGCGCTCGAGCACGAGCACACGAGGGTCGGTCCTCAGCTTGTGGGCAAGCTGTCCGTAGCCGACGTCGACGGCAGCGACGCTCGCGGCGCCGCGCTGGAGGAGGCAGTCCGTGAACCCCCCGGTGGAGGCTCCGAGATCGATGCAGCGCTTGCCACGCGGGTCGACGCCGAACGTGTCGAGCGCTCCTGCGAGCTTCACTCCACCGCGGGAGACGTAGGGGTGATCCTCGGCGCGGAGCACGATCGCCGCGTCGTCGGGGAGGAGCGCGCCTGCCTTGTCGATGCGCGTTTCGCCGAGATAGACCTTCCCGGCGAGCACGAGCGCCTGCGCGCGCGCGCGTGTCGGCACGAGGCCGCGTGCCACGAGGAGCTGATCGGCGCGGACCTTCACGTGCGGATGACCATAGCCCACCGCGTGCTCAAGGAACGACGACGTCGGGGTGGATGGCGCGCGCGAGCGTCGCGAGGCCGTCGCCGATGCGTGGCCCGGGCCGGAGCACGCTCTCGTCGGTGACGGGCACGACGTGCCCCTCGGCGACGGCGCGAACGTGTGACCAGCCAGGGGTATCCTTGCTGATCCGCTCGTGGCCGTGTGCCTCGGCGATGGCGGCGTTGACGATCACGTCGGGGTCGAGGGTGATGACTCGCTCGACCCCGAGCGTCGGATAGCCGCCGCCCTCGGTGACGACGTTCGTGCCACCGGCGCGACGAATCATCTCCTCCGCGAAGCTCGACGGACCTGCCACGCTGATCGGCTGGAGCCCGAACACGAGGAGGACGCGCACGCGCGGGCGCGCAGCTACGGCCTTCTCGACGGCGGCGACGTGGCCGGCGAGCGCGTCGACGGTGGCCTTGGCCTCCTTGGCGCGACCGGTGCGCTCGCCGAGGCCGAGGATCATGGTGTCGATCTGCGCGAACGACTCGGTCTGCGGCAGGAAGGTGGCGATCCCCCTCGCGTCGAGGCGCTCGCTCATCGCGGCGCCGGCCGGCCCCCGCGCTCCGGTGACGAGGTCGGGCCGCAGCGCCAGGATCGCCTCGTAGCTCGGGTCGACGTAGCCGCCGATCACGGGGAGCTTCGAAACCTCCGGCGGCCAATCGCAATACCGCGACCGCCCAACCACGCGCTCGCCAGCACCGATCACGAAGAGCGTCTCGGTGGTCGACGGCGAGAGCGAAACCACCCTCGCCGCCGCCCCGCCATCCGTCCTCGCAGGCGCAGGAGGTTTTCGACAACCCAGGACGCCGAGCAGCAGGAGCGCCACGATTTTTACACGGCGGCTCGGAGACTCGGAGTTTTGTGGGCTCGCGGAGCGCGGAAGATTCTCGCTGCGGTTCCGACGAAAAAACTCCGAGCCTCCGAGCCGCCGTGTGAAATCTCGGGTCATCCGCGATCGAGGAGGGAGTACTTGTGGAGCTTCTCGATGAGGGCTGGGCGGGAGACGCCGAGGCGCCTTGCGGTCTCGCTCTGGTTCTTGTTCGCGGCGTCGAACTCGGCCGCGATGATCGAACGCTCGAAGCCCTCCACGCGCGCACGCAGCGGGTGGCTCGGGCCGGGATCGCTCGAGAGAGAGAGGCGCGCGCTCGAAGGCGTGCCGGAGTCGAGCGAGCGCCAGAGGGCGAGCGTGAGGCTGTCGTCGGCGGTCAGCGCGAGGAGGCGTTGCACCGTGTTCTCGAGCTCGCGCACGTTGCCCGGCCAGCTGTGCGCCTTGAAGGCCTCGACGAGCGCGGGCTCGACGTCGACCTGACCCATTCCGTAGCGGTCGGCGTAGGTGCGGACGAACGCGAACACGAGCGGCTCGATGTCCTCGGGGCGCTCGCGCAGCGGCGGCACGCGGATCGGCACCACGTTGAGGCGATAGAAGAGATCCTCGCGGAAGCGGCCGGCCTTGGCCTCCGCGGCGAGGTCGCGGTTCGTCGCGACGACGAGGCGAACGTCGACGTTCTCCGTCCGGCCGCCAACCGACTGCACCTCGCCTGACTGGATGACGCGGAGGACCTTCGCCTGCATCGCCAGCGGAAGCTCGCCGATCTCGTCGATGAAGAGCGTGCCCTTGTCGGCTTGCTGGAAGTAGCCGAGCCGCGCCACGTGCGCGCCAGTGAAGGCGCCCTTCGAGTGACCGAAGAGCTCGGCCTCGGCGAGCTCGGCGGGAATGGCCGCGGCGTTGAAGCGGATGAGCGGCTTGTCCGAGCGCTTCGAGTGCGCATGGAGCGTCGCGGCGAGGACGTCCTTGCCGACGCCGCTCTCGCCCGTGAGGAGAACCGTGACGTCCTTCGGCGCGACGCGCGCGACGACGTCGAGGACGCGACGGAGCGCGGGGCTCTCGGCGACGATGGGGCGCCGCAGCGACGTCTCGGTACGGAGGCGCGCGTTCTCGAGCCGCAACGCGCGTGTCTCGACGCCGCGCTTCACGGCGAGGACGAGCTCGTCGGGGTCGAACGGCTTGGGGATGTAGTCGAACGCGCCGGCCTTCATCGCGGCGACCGCGACGCGCTCCGAGCCATGCGCCGTGAGCATCATCACGGGCACGCTCGGGTCCTGCACGCGGAGCGTCGCGAGGACCTTCATGCCGTCGACCTCGGGCATCGCGAGATCGGTCAAGACGACGTCGGCGCCGTGCGCCTCGAAGTCGGCGATGCCCGCCGCGCCACCGTCGGCGGTATGCACGTCGAAGCCCGCGTCACCCAGGACCGCGTCGAGCGTGAAGCGCATCGCGGATTCGTCGTCGATGACCAGGACCCTGCGCGGCATGGGCGAACTCTACACCGCGTGCCCGCTCACGCGAGCACGCTCAGGAAGGAACCTTCTCGGGTTGAGCGCGGAGCTGCGCCACGACGGCGGCTCCTGCGCTCGTCATGCCGCCCTCGGACTTGCGACCCGTGAGTGGCTCGAGCGCGTTCGCGAAGGCCTGGCGGCAGTTCGGCAGCTTCGTCTTCTTCGCCTGCGCCTCGCGTGCGCACGCCGGGAGGTGGACGGTCGCCGTCGTGCCGCGACCCGAGGTGCTCTCGAAGCGGAGGGTGCCGCCGTGCTGCTCGATGATGCCGCGCGCGACCGCGATGCCGAGGCCGGAACCGCCCTCTTTCGTCGTGTAATAGGGCTTCTGGATGCGGTCGAGGATCTCCGGGCCCATGCCGGCGCCGCGATCCATGATGCGAACGACGGCGGCGCCGTCCGAGCAGCTCTTCGCGACCTCGAGGGTCACGGTGGTGCCACGCGTCGAGGCCTGCATCGCGTTGAGCACGAGGTTGAGGAGCGCCTGGCGAAGCTTCTTGTCGTCGGCGTTGAGCGACAGCTCGCGGCTGCCGCGCACCTCGAGGGTCACGCCGGCGTCCGCGGCGCGCGTCTCCAGGAGGAGCGAGAGCTCGCGTGCGATGTCGTAGGGCTTCGTCGGGCCGATGGTGAGGTCGTCGAGCCCGCGTGAGAACGAGAGGAAGCCTTCGACGATCTCCTGCAGGCGCTCGGCCTCGGAGGCCACGATGGTGAGCCGCTCCTTGACCTTCTCGTCCGTCGCGTTGCGCGCGACATGCGTGGAGAGGCCCTTGATCGCGGCGAGCGGGTTCTTCACCTCGTGGGCGAGGCGCGCGGCGATGCCTTCGAGCGCGCGCGTGCGACCTTCGCTCTCGTCGCAGAGCTCCTCGCGACGAACGGCGAGCTCGAGGGCGATGCGCTCGTACGCGAGGCTGATTTTTCGCCCCATCTTGAAGACGGCGATCGAGGCCATCGTGGCGCTCACGAACGAGAGGGCGATGAACTCGCTGCTCGCCCAGCTGATGCGCGGCGCGAGGGGCGCGCACAGCTCTCCGAGCACGGTGTTCGAGAACGCAGCCATGATCACGAAGCCGAACAGGAAGAGCGTCAGCACCGCGTGGCGCTTGCGGTCGAGGTTCGGGTTCATCGAGTTGCCGACGAGGAACGGCACCACGCTGAGGAGCAGCGGGCTCGCAAGGCCGCCGGTGTTGCCGATGCTGATCAGCATGGCGGTGCTGGCGACGATGAACGCGAGGACGCTGTGGTGGATGTTGCGGGTCTTCTCCGCCGCCGTCATGGCGAGCAGGCAGAGCGCGAACGCGGCGACCTGGATGGCGAGGCGCGCAGGCGGCGCGCCCCGCGCGGCGAGGATCGCGACGACGATGACCTGGTAGGGCAACATCATCCAGTTGCGCTTGCGGGACGAGACGTCCTGCATCTCCTCGAAGACGCGACGACGAACGGCCTCGAAGCGGGCCCTCTGTCGGTCGGTCGCGAGCTCGGCTCCCATCGTGTTTCCCCTGAGCATACCGCGGTCTCCGGCTGCTTCTTCTGATGCCGGGGACGAGGGTACGGTTGTGGACGGGGGGGACACGAGGAACTCGGCCTAATTTAGCCTTTTCGGCGCCGGCGGGCCACCGCGGCGGCGACGGCGAGCGCGAGCAGTCCCGCGGTCGTACCCGTGCCGGTGCCCGAGGTGGTGACGCTGCAACCCGAGGTGGTCGTCGCCTGGCCTGGTGCGGCGGCGGTCGCGGCAGGGGGTTCGCCGAGGTTTTGAACGCACACGGACGCCTTGCAGACGTATCCGTCCTGGCAGGTCGTCGGGTCCACGCTCTCGTCGCAGGCCGCCGTGCAGGCCAGGCCCGCGCCCGTGTCCGCGCAGACCTTGCTCTTGCACTGGGCGTTCGTGTCACACGCGAAGCCGTCGCCGAGGAGCGTCGGCGGCTTCGTCGCGGCATCGACGCCCGCGTCGGCCGGCGGCGGCACGTAGACCGTCCAGTCGGGGACAGGCTTCGGGTAGAGCGTCCAGTTGCTGGAAGCGCTGTTGGCGGTCTGGATCACGAGATCCCGGAACTTGTCGAGGCGAGTGTAGAGGGCGCCCTTGCAGAGCGTCGCGGCCTGTCCGGCATCTCCCGCGTTGTCGCCGCCGCGCGACAGCACGCCGAAGGACACCGGCTTGTTCTGCAGCACGGACTGGTCGTCGAACGCGCTCGAGCCGCTGTCGCCTTCGCACGTCCCGTCGCCCGAGAAGAACTCGTTCGGGTTGAACTCGGCGGGGCAAGGGATGAAGTCATCGCCGGGGATGCACTCGATGTGGATGCCCGCGCGGATGCGGCGAGTGCCGGCCGTGAAGCCCGTCGGACCGTCATTTCCGTAGCCGATCGCGGTGACGCGTCGTGAGGGCCAGCGGTTGAAGTCCGTCATCGGGTACTGGACGACGGGCACGATCGGCTTCGCATCGGTGGCCGGCACCGACGTGCCAAGGACGAGCAGCGCGATGTCGTTGCCGCAGATGTGGTTGTCCGGCGGCGTCGCGATCGACGTCACCTGATGCCAGCCGGTGGTGCCCTGGTACATGTCGTTGCTGGTCGTGATCCACATCGCGCTGTGACGCGCGCCGAAGGTCGGGTTCGTCGAACAGTCGATGACCTTGGTCGTTTGATCGACGCAGTGGCGCGCGGTCGCGATCACGTTCGGCAGGATCAGCGCGCCCGAGCAGTAGCCCTCGCACTGAAAGTTGTTCTGCGCGCTCGGCTTGTTGCCGATGCACACGCCGACCGCGTACGGATGCGCCGTGCCGTCGGCCGTCCCTCCCTGGATGCCCTGCTCGGTCACGCCCGTGCGCCCGAGATCGGTCGAGGAGTGGGAGGGCGACTGGGAGCAGCCGACGACGATGCCGACGAAGGAAAGCGCTGCTCCGGCGCCGAGTTGAGCCAATCGCATGGACGGCAGAGTCTACGAGCAGTTCTCCCAAGAGCAACTCGCCGCGTGCTTGCCGCTCCGCGTCACGCCCTCGACATCCGCGGCAGAGCGCTTCATTCGGCCGCGAATTTGGCCCGCCTCGACCCGCCGTGGCCTGCTGTGGGTCGCCGCGCGGACTTTGGAGCGCGGTGCCCTCGAGGAGACGAAACGCGATGATTTGGACTGCCCGCACAGCTCTCTCGGTCTCAGTGGGTCTGGCCTTTGCGCTAGCGGCGCCGACGGCCCTCGCACAGGACACGACCGCTACCGGTACCGCCGAGGGCACACTTCCGCCCCCGAAGGTCACCGCGCAGGTTCAGACACCGGTGGCCACCGCGGCCAAGCCCGCGTCCGCCGCCGCCGCGGAAGACGCCGTCTCGGACCACGAGAAGGTCGTCGGCCACATCGGCGTCGGCTACCTCGGTCTCACCACCCTGCCCCTCGCGCCAGGCAACGGCATCCCCGCCACCGTCAGCGCGCCGATCGTCGGCGTTCGCTACTGGCTCGCCGAGAAGATCGGCCTCGATCTCGGTGTCGGCTTCGGCCTCACGTCCGCGTCGACCGAGGTGGTCAACGGCGGCAACAGCCAGCAGCGCGACGCACCAAGCGTGTTCGGCGCGGCCATCCACGGCGGCGTCCCGCTCGTGTTCGCCCACGAGAAGCACTACAAATTCCTGCTCGTCCCGGAGCTGAACGTCGGCTTCGCCAAGGCGACCTTCACGCCGAACGTCCCGCCGGGGGCCCCCGCGCAGCCCGACGAGAGCCACAGCGGCTTCCACCTCGACGTCGGCGCGCGCATCGGCGCCGAGATCCACTTCGGCTTCATCGGCGTGCCCGCGCTCGCACTTCAGGCGACCGTCGGTGCGTTCGTCCGGCGCGACACGATCAAGGTGTCGTCGGAGCCCAACGGCGGCACCCAGTCGTCGTCGACCGGCGTGACCTCGTTCGGAACGAGCGTCCAGAGCGATCCGTGGGCGCTCTTCGCGAACAACATCTCCGCCATCTACTATCTCCCGTGAACGATCGCGCTATGTTCAAGGTGAGGTCGTCATGAGGAACACGAAGGCCAAGCTCACACTCTCCGTCGCCTTCTTCGGGGCGATCGGCGTCGTCGCTTGCAGCAGCGGTAGCGGCGAGATCCCGATCCTCGGCGCCGCGTACGAGAATCACCCGGGCGACTTCGCGAAGCCGACCGAGGACAACCAGGATCCTTCTCCTGCGCAGGGGTCGGCCGGGAGCGCGGCCACCGAGGATACGCAGGGCACGGACACCAGGGACGGCGGCTCCAGCGAGAGCAGCGGCTCGTGCGGGAGCAGCGGCTCGAGCGGGAGCAGCGGCTCGAGCGGGAGCAGCGGCTCGAGCGGGAGCACGGGGACCTGTCCGCCTTGCGATACGACCGTCACGTGCGACATCACCACCAAGGGCGGCTCCACGCAGCGCTCGTCGTTCCCACTCGTGACGAAGAACGGCGCGTGCGTCGTCAGCACGTCTGGCAGCGAGATCACCTTCGCGTGCGGAGGTGCGCTCACCACGAGCGGGCAGAACATCGGCACGTGGGCGAACTGCTCGCCGGCGAAGACGACCACGGTCGTCGACGCAGGCACGAAGGGCTGAAAAGCCCTACGGCGCGAGCTCCGCGCGGACGCCTTCGGGGACCAGCCCCGCGGCGCGTCCGCGCGTGAACAGCTCCTCGAGCGCCTGCCGCACGTCGGCGGGCGCATCGAGGGTGTCCGCGTTCGCGTACATCTCGAGGTAGCGATCGAGCGACTTCGCGTCGAGGCCGACGTCCGCGCGCGTCTCTGCGTCGAGCAGCGCCTGCGCGACCACGCCCTTGTGCTCGAGCGCCCAGCGGATCGAGTTGCGGCAGATGCGCGAGACCTTCTCGATGAGCTCGGGACCGAGATCGCGCCGGATGGCGTTGCCGCCGAGCGGCAAGGGCAGCCCCGACGTCGCGTCGCGCCAGGCCTCTCCGATGTCGACGACCTTCTTCGTTCCCTCGCGCTCGTAGAAGAGCCGCCCTTCGTGGATGAGCAGCGCGGCCTCGACCTCACCGGCGCGCAGCACCTCGAACGAGCGCGCGTACGGCGCGATCGGAACGACGACGGGCTCGAACTCGGGGAGCAAGAGCTTGAGCACGAGGTATGCGGTCGTCCTCAAGCCGGGCACGCCGATGCGCTTGCCCGCGAGCGACGCGAGTGTTCGCTCGTCGAGCGAGACGACGACCGGGCCGTAGCCTCGCCCGACCGACATCCCGTGCGGCAGGAGCAGATAGTCCTTCGCGACACGCGCGTACTGCGCGATCGAGACGGCGATCACGTCGGCGTTCTCTGCGGCTCCCTCGGCGCGCGTGTTCAGCGTCTCGGTGTCCGCGCGGTCGGCGACGAACGAGAGGCCTTCGCTGTCGACCTTCCCGTTGAGCAGCGCCCAGAACATGAAGATGTCGTCGCTGTCGGGCGAGAACGAGAGGCGTATCGGTCGAGCCTGTTGCACGCGAGCTTCCGTAGGCACGGCGAGCCGGGAATTCAAGCGCCCCCTGCCCGAGGTGCGCGCGTTTCTGGTAGGGTCCCCACCCCATGCGGATCGCGGTGCTCGAGAAGGACGGCCGGAGATCGTGGTACGCGCTCGAGGGCCAGAAGGCGCGGCGCTTCGCGCGCTCGCCGTTCGACGGCGGCACTGTCGAGAGCGACCTCGTTGCCTGGACCGACGCCGAGCTCCGCGCGCCCGTCGCGCCATCGAAGATCGTCTGTGTCGGTCGCAACTACGCCGCGCACGCGAAGGAGCTCGGCAACGAGGTCCCCACCGAGCCGCTGCTGTTCCTCAAGCCACCGTCGGCGATCATCGGACCAGGTGAGACAGTCGTGCTCCGCGCCGAGAGCGACAAGGTCGAGCACGAGAGCGAGCTCGCCGTCGTGATCGGCAAGCGCGCGACGCGCGTGTCCCGTGAGGAGGCACTCTCGTACGTCCTCGGCTACACGTGCGCGAACGACGTCACGGCCCGCGATCTCCAGAAGAAGGACGGTCAGTGGTCTCGCGCGAAGGGCTTCGACACGTTCTGCCCGGTCGGCCCGTGGATCGAGACGGATCTCGACCCGAGCGACCTCTCCGTCAAATGCATCGTCGATGGCCAGGTCCGTCAGGACGGCCGCACATCCCAGATGATCTTCGACGTGCCGACGCTCATTGCCTACGTGAGCCGCGCGTTCACGCTCGAGCCCGGGGATCTGATCCTCACCGGAACGCCCGAGGGCGTCGGTCCGCTCGCGCCCGGCAATCGCGTCAGCGTGGCGATCGAGAAGATCGGTGAGCTCACCGTCGTCGTCGCCTCGCCCGCGTGATCCCCCCGACACGCGAATGAAGAACAAGCTCGCCACCAAGCTCATCATCGCCGCGATGCTGATCGCCATGGCGCTCATCGCCAACGCGGTCGTCAAGCGGGCGATGCGCAGCGCCCCCGGTGGCGAAGGCCCCGCGGGCGACGCCGTGCCCTGCGGCGACGGCTTCTTCCGCCGCGGTCCGCGCTGCTGCCCGACACCCGAGCCGCTGTCGAAGCTCGGTGACGGGCTCTGCACGGTCATCATCCCATCGCCCTCGAGCTCTTCGTCTCCCGACTCGCGGCCCGTGCCGATCTGCCCGCCCGCGCTGGTCCCGACCGAGCGTGGCTGCGATACGCCGGAGCGCAGCGTGGTCCGCGTGCCGAAGACGTCCGTGCTCATCGGTCCCTCCGACTGGGAGGCCGAGGGGCGCGTTCGCCCTCGCACCGTGCAAGCCGGGCCCTTCGACATCGATCGCTTCGAAGTGTCCATTGGTCACGTCCGCTGTCCCACGTGCCCGCCGAAGGTCGTCGATCGCCTGGGTGGACGTGACGCCGCGCGCGCCGCTTCGTACGTCGCGCTCGACGAGGCGCGCGCGATCTGCGTCGCGCGCGGAGGCCGCCTGCCGACGGAAGACGAGTGGATCGTCGCCGCGGCCGGCGACAGACCTCGCCGCTACCCGTGGGGCGACACCGGAGCTGTGTGCCGTCGCGCCGCTTGGGGGCTCACGCGCGGTCCATGTGGCAAGGGCGCGACGGGACCCGACACGGTCGGCTCCCATCCCGACGGGATGACGCCGCTCGGCATCCACGATCTCGCCGGCAACGTCGCGGAATGGGTGGAGGTCGCCGGGGGTTGTGACGCCGGCACCGAGCCGTGCCTCGGCGTCGTGCGCGGCGGTTCCTACGACACGGATCTCGCCACGGATCTCCGCACGTGGACCCGTCGCGAGGTCCCTGCGGGCTCCACGGAGGCGACGATCGGATTCCGCTGCGCATACGACGTGAGCACCCCGTAGACTCGCAGCCCCATGACGTGCGCCGTCCTCTCCATTGGAACCGAGCTCACCCGCGGCGAGCTCGTGAATACGAATGCCGCGTGGCTGTCTGCGGCGCTGACCGATCTCGGCTTCGAGGTCGTCGAGCACGTTGTGGTCGATGACGACCGTCCGCGCATCATCGAGGCCCTCGAGCGTCTCGCGGCGTACGCGAACGTCATCGTCTGCACGGGCGGCCTCGGCCCGACCACCGACGACCTCACGACCGCGTCCGTCGCGGCGGCGCTGCGCGTCAACGTCGTGCGCGACGAAGGCTCGCTCGATCACATCCGCCGCCGCTTCGAGCGCATCGGTCGGCCGATGTCCGACAGCAACGCGAAACAGGCCGATTTTCCCGAGGGCGCGACGATCCTCCCGAACCCCATCGGCTCGGCGCCGGGGTTCGAGGTGAGGGTCCACGGGGCCCGCGCGTTCTTCATGCCCGGCGTCCCGCACGAGATGAAGCGCATGTACGAC
The DNA here is from genome assembly GCA_025351875.1 of Myxococcales bacterium. Taxonomy (GTDB): domain Bacteria; phylum Myxococcota_A; class Polyangia; order Polyangiales; family Polyangiaceae; genus Labilithrix. The sequence goes on from JANXVA010000263.1 coordinate 21,218, forward strand.
GAGCAGGTCGTCCCGCGCATCCGTGACATCGCGCCCAACGACAGCCACCAGATTCGCCTTCGTACGTTCGGCCTTCCCGAGAGCGCCGTCGGCGAGAAGCTCGCAGGAGTCGAGGAGGCGTTTCCGGGAGTCACGATCGGTTACCGCGCGCACTTCCCCGAGATCGAGGTCAAGGTGCTCGCCCGCGCGCCCGGACCCGCGTCACGCCGGCCCGGCGCTCCGGTCCCTGCCGACCCGCAGGCGATCGTCCGCGAGCTCGCGGAGCGCGCCGCGCAAGAGGTCCGCGTGCGCCTCGGCGACATCATCTGGGGTGAGGGCGAGGACACGTTCGCCGGCGTCGTCGGCCGGGCGCTCCGCACGCGTCGCTGGACGCTCGCCATCGCCGAGTCGTGCACGGGCGGCCTCGTCGGTCACATGATCACGAAGGAGGCGGGCGCCAGCGACTACCTGCTCCTCGACGCCGTCACCTACGCGAACTCCGCGAAGCAGTCGGTCCTCGGCGTCGACGAGGACGTCCTTCGCGGCCACGGCGCCGTCAGCGCCGAGTGCGCCGGGCGCATGGCCGAAGGAGCGCGTCGCGTCGCTGGAGCCGACGTCGCGCTCGCCATCACGGGCATTGCCGGGCCCGGAGGCGCCACCGACGGCAAGCCCGTCGGTCTCGTCTACCTCGCCATCGCGACGGCGAAGGGCACCGAGGTGAAGGAGCGCACGTTCCCCGGCGATCGCCTCTGGATCCAGACGCTCGCGGCCTACGTCGGCCTCGCCATGGTCCGCGAAGCCTGCGCGCGCGGCTGAGGCGAACGCGCTACTTCTGCGCGGCGATCTCGTCGGACCACTTCTTGGCGACCGCGCACGTGCTCGTCGCCGTCCAGGCGCCGGGCGCGACGCGTGCCGGTCCGTTGATCATCACGAGCTCGCGGCCATTTCGCGCGAAGAGCAGCGGCCCCAGCTCCTTGCGATCGAGGCAGATCGTCGTCGCGTCGCTGAGGGTCGGCTTGCCGAGCTTCTTCAGCGCCGGGACGAGCTTGCCGAACGCACGCTCGGCGTAGAAATCCGGCTTCGGCTGCGTGCTCGCCGCGTCGTAGCGAAGGTGCACGGCGTGCGCGATCTGATCCCCTTTCGTGAACACCGAGGTGCGGTCACCGCCCCAGCCCGCCGCGGCCTTGCGCGCGTCCTCGACATCCATCCACTCGGCGAAGCTGAGCGCGAAGCCGAGCTCACCGAAGGTGTCCTCGTCCTCCATCTTCCAGCCCTCGCCGAGCGCGTTGCCGCTCGGAGCCGGGACCACCAGCGGCGCCTCGGCGGACTCCCACTTCTCGACGTGGAGGATCTGCTCCGTCGTCGTCGGAGGCCGATCCCATGCGCGATCGACGGCCTTCCAGTCGCCCTTGCGGCGAAGCTCGTGAACGAAGCCCAGCCCCTCCATGTAGGGCGCGATCAGGGTCGAGCGAAGGATGTGCGGGACGCTCTGCACGTCGCCCATGTTCATGCCGCTCGCGAGGAGCTCGCGGAGCGCGTCGTCGGGGATGTCGAGCGCCGACTTGTCCGGCTTCATGAGGAAGTCGAGCATCAGGCTCGTCGCGTCACCCTCGGCGAGGCACGCGAGCGCCATCGACTCGTCGCCGCGGCCCGGCTTGTAGTCCGAGCGCTTCCGCAGGTCCCACTTCTGGTCCTGGAGCGCGTGGACGAGCTCGTGAGCGAGCGTCGCCTGCGCCTGCGGCCCCTTGAGGTCGGACGCGAGGTACATCGTCCCGTTCTTGGGCTCGTAGAAGCCCTCGAGCTGGGCCTCGAGCAGCTTCATCATCTGGCCGAGGTAGTCGAACGTCGGCGGTGCAAAGCCCGCGATCTGGAGGAGCAGCCCTTCGCGGCGGAGCGCCTCCGGCGGGTACTCGCGCAGCGCCTTGTCCTTCACGCGCGCGACGAGCTGAGCGCGATCGAGCTTCACGCCAGGGACGGCCTTCGTCGCCGCGATGCCGCGCATCTCGCTGACGAGCGCGAGCGTGCGAGCGACCTGCTTCGAGTCCTTCGAGGCGAGCGACCCCTCGGGGCTCGTGGACGCATTGCCCGGCACGACCGCCGGAGCGCCGCCCGCGTCGCCCACGATCGTCTCCGTCGCCAGCGGCCGAGGCGTCGGCGCGCTCGAGCACGCGGCGAGCGCGAGGGCGACGAGCGACGATGCGGCGATCCGGTTCATTTCTTTCCTCGGAGCGCGGCGATGGCGCTCGCGTAGCCGGCTTCGCCACCGTTGAACACAGCGCTGCCCGCGACGAGCACGCGCGCGCCGGCGGCGATGGCCTCGGGCGCCGTCTCCTTCGTGATTCCGCCGTCGATCTCGAGGTCGATCGCTCGACCGCTCGCGTCGATCATCGCCCGGATGGCCTTCACTTTCGGCAGCACCTCGCGGATGAACGACTGCCCGCCGAAACCGGGGTTCACGCTCATCACGAGCACGAGGTCGGCGACGTCGATGACGTAGCGAAGGGTGTCCTCGTGTGTCGACGGGTTGAGGACCACGCCGGCCCGCTTGCCGAGCGACTGGATGTGACGAAGCGTCCGATGGAGGTGAGTGCAGGCCTCCACGTGGATCGTGATCGTATCCGCGCCAGCCTCGGCGAACGAGTCGACGTACCTCTCGGGCTCGACGATCATGAGGTGCACGTCGAGCGGGAGCTTGGTGACCTTGCGGATGGCCTTCACGATCGGCGGTCCCAGCGTGATGTTCGGGACGAAACGCCCATCCATGACGTCGACGTGCAGCCAGTCGGCCCCGGCCTTCTCGACGGCGGCGACCTCCTCTCCGAGGCGGGCGAAATCGGCCGAGAGGATGGACGGAGCGACGAGGATGCGGTCGTCCGGCGAAGGGCTCATCGAAGATGTGCTTACCACACGGGCTGTTTCGGGGGCTTGCGCTCGGCGGGCAGGTGCGAAAGGCTGCGGCTCGATGCAGACGCGCAAGATCACCAAAGGCGACTTCGACCAGATCGTCGAGGTCATCGACCGTTGGTGGGGCGGACCGATGGCGAATTTCGCCCATCCGATGTTCTTTTACGAGCTGGGCGACAACGCGCTCATCGTCGAAGAAGACGGGCGTCTCGTCGGCTTTCTGCTCGGCTTCATCGTCTTCAAGGCGCCGAAGACTGGATACGTCCACCTCGTCGGGATCCATCCCGACTTCCGCCGCAAGGGCGTGGGCCGGCTCCTCTACCAGACGTTCACCGAGCGCTGCCGTAGCCTCGGCTGCGAGCGCATGAAGGCGATCACGACGCCCGGCAACGAGGGCTCGCTCGCGTTCCACCAGGCCCTCGACTGGACGTCGTCGGAGCTCGAGGACTACGCGGGCCCCGATCGCCGCCGCATCGTCTTCACCAAGGACCTCGTCCCCGCGAACTGAAGCCGAGACGACTCAGCGGTGACGTAGGCGGTTGTGCTTCCTATCGACGTCCCACGAGGGTCTCGTGGGTCGAGCCTGCGCCGCGGAATGATAGAAATTGCGGAGTGCGGTTGACCTGGCGTTCGGGTGTCGGCTTCGTCTCTTGCCTCTGCTCGCTCGCGCTCGCGACCGTTGTGCTTGCTGCTTGCTCGTCGAGCTCCGAGCGCGCGCCCTACACCGAGGACTCACCGACGGTCCCGCCCGAGACGCCCGCGCAAAACGGCACGCCCGTCGCGTCCCCGCAGACCGCACCTGCGACATCCCAGACGGAGACCGACGCCGGCACGCAGCCAGACGCGCCTGACACCTGCAAGCGCACGGCGCCGAGCAACACGTGCGGTCTCGTCCCCCAGTGCGGATGCACGCTCGCCGAGACGTGCGACGTCGAGGACTCCAGCGGCAACGTCGGCTGCGTCGTCGCCGGCAAGGCCGTCATGGGCGCTCCGTGCGTCGCGACCGCGGGCTGCGCGCTGGGCCTCTCGTGCGTCTTCGGGACGTGCCACGCCTTTTGCGACACCCCGGGTAGCGCATGCACGGCGCCGAAGACCGGCGGATGTGTCCAGGTGAAGAGCGGCACTCCTGCAACCGCCATCCCGAATTTCTCGGTCTGTCGTGTCGCCTGTGACCTCCGCGACGTGAGCGCCTGCGGCGGGACGACGGCCGCAGGAACGGGCGTGTGTCAGGTCGACGGCAACGGCCTGACGGACTGCGCGATGGGCGGGACGCGCACGGTGGGCCAGAGCTGCACGCCTACGGACGAGTGCGGGCCGGGCCTCGTCTGCGCGCTCACGGGCACGGCGACGACCGGCGCCTGCAGGAAGTGGTGTCGCGTCGGCAAGACCGACTGCGGCGGCACGGTGATGTGCAGCGGCTTCCAGACGAAGGTGATCGTCGCGGGCGTCGAGCACGGCGTCTGTCCCTGATCGCCTGCATCGAGCGCTACCGCGCTTTACTCGGCCGGCGTATCGCGCGATGAATGGGGCATGTCGTCGGTGAAGCCCCCGCCTCCGCGTCGCTCCGAGCCCCCGGTCACCGCCTCGCAGCTGCGCGACGTGGGCCTCTTCGGCGCCCTGTCGGACGAGTTTCTCGAGCACCTCATCCAGACCCTCGAGGTCCGGCGTCTCCTGCCTGGTGACACGATCTTCCGTGAGGGCGATCAGGCCCGCGAGATGTACGTCGTTCTCGAGGGGGAGATCGAGGTCCTGAAGAAGAGCCGCCGCGGTCGCGAGACGCGCGTCGCGATCCTGGGGCCGAACGACTGCTTCGGCGAGATGTCGATCATCGACATGCAGCCCCGTTCGGCGACGGTTCGCACGCTCGGGCCCGCGCACCTCCTCAAGATTTCGACCGAGGAGATGGACGCGTTCTACCGCTACGACCTCAAGTCCTACACGCTCATCGTGCTGAACATCGCTCGCGATCTCTCGCGTCGCCTTCGCGTGACCGATGGTCTCCTCGCAGACTTCACCGCGACGGTCATCGAGGAGTACGTCCAGACTCCGTCGAGCGCGAAGCGCTGACCCTAGCGCGGGCGACAGCGCCCGCGTGACTCTTCAGCCTGCGTCGGCGTCGGGGCCCGCGTCACCGCCGTCGGAGTCTGCGTCGCCGCCGTCGCCGCCTGCGTCGCCGCCGTCGCCGTCGGTCGGGAGCGGAGCGCCAGCGTCCTGGCTGGGCGGGGGGGTCTCGGGATCGTTGCCGAACGAGCCGCTGTCGGTGCGCGTGCTCGCATCGCCCGCGCCGAAGCTCGAGTTTTCGTCACTCGGTGGCAGCGGCTGTGGGTTCAGCGTGCAAGCCGCGAATGCGCCCGCTGCGGCGAGCCCCGCGAGGAGTGCGAGCTTGCGGAGATGCATCAGTCGGCTCCGGAGTCGCCAGCGTCGCCGTCCGTACCCGCGTCCGCGGCGTTCGAGGGTACGCCGCCGCTGCTTCCGCCGACGCCCGTCGTGTCGCCGGTCTTGTCGGCGGGGTCGCGGGTCGGGTTCTCGCCACCACCGCTGCTGCTCTGCGGGGGAAGGGGCTGCGGGTTCAGCTCCGTCTCCGACGCGCATGCCTGCACGCCGTGGAGCGCGAGGACGCCCGCACCAACGAACAGCAATTTTCGGATCGGGCTCATGGTTGACGAACCTATGGAAGCATCGCTGATGCCAGCACGAAACTCCAAGGGATTTGCCATTCCTGCACGGCCCCGTCGCGACAAAGGCACGGAATGCAGGGCTGCCGCTGGCCCACCTTGGCACAACGGTCTTTCGCGCGCACAATCCGGCCCGCGATGCCCGACCACGAGGATGCCGCGACATCGGTGCCGCCCCGCCTGCCCTCGGCAAGTGTTCGGAACGTCGTGAAGCGAATCTGGGACGGGCGCGAGCGCCGGACGGTTCTCGACGACGTCTCGTTCGACCTCGGGCGGGGGGAGCTCGTCGTCGTTCGCGGACCGAGCGGCAGCGGCAAGACGACCCTGCTCGCGATCGTCGGAGCCATGCTCTCGCCATCGAGCGGCGAGGTGCATCTCGACGGCGAGTCGACGTCGCGTCTGCGGGAGAGCCACCGCGCCGAGGTCCGACGGCGGAAGGTCGGCTTCGTCTTCCAGGATCTCCAGCTCGTCGACGGCCTCACGTCGCGCGAGAACGTGCTGCTGCCTCGGATCCCCGACGGGGTCCGCCCGCAAGACGAGGAGCGCGCCACGATGCTCCTGGAGCGCTTCGGGCTCAGCGCCATGGCACGCGTCGACGCGAAGAGCCTCTCCGGCGGCGAGCGCCAGCGCGTTGCCCTCGCACGAGCGCTCATCAACGATCCGCCCCTGCTCGTCCTCGACGAACCCACGGCCCACCTCGACGACGCTCGCGCGACCTCGATCGCCGAAGAGCTCGCCGCCCTTGCGGCCGACAACCGCGCCGTCCTGGTCGCGACCCATGACCCTCGCCTGGCCCAGAGCGCGGGGGTGACCCGCATTCTCGACCTCGTCGCCGGCAAGCTCGGCCCAGGTGGGGCGCTACCCCTGACGACGTGAGCCTTGCCGAGGCGCGAGGCTGTGAGGTTGCGCTCGTCAGGTCTCGGGCGCTGGGGGTCCCCAACCTGGAACCGATCGCGCTAGAGTCAGGGGGCCGGGCATGAATCTCCTCGAGCCCTGGGTCCTCCTTCGTCTCGTCGCCGGCCTCGTCGCCTGCCTCCTGTTCGCGCGAGGTGCGCTCACCGCGCAGAAGGTCCTGCGCCACTTCGACGTCCAGCGCGCCACCGAGGGACAGCTCGCGCTCGAGAAGCAGATCGAGCTCGGAGCCACCTTCGTGCGGGTTGCCGCCGTGGTGCAGGTCCTGGCTCTCGTGCTCTCTGCGCTCGGCGCCGACCGCATGAGCCGCGGCGTGCGCGGCGCGATGTGCGCGTACGGCGTGTTCGGCGCCAACGAGTGGGGCTTTCGCTCGCTTGCCGTGACGGGGGCCGTCGCGCTCTGCGCGGGCGTGCTCGCCCAGGTCTATGCGTTCGACGCGCGGGTTCGAGCGCTCGACCTCGCGCGCCCGCTCGCCATGATGACGCTCGCGATGTTTCCCCTCTCGGTCTTCGACCTCGCGTGCGCGACCGAGTTCCTCGGCAAGCTCGATCTCACGGTCGTAGCGTCGTGTTGCTCGGTGCAGCTCGACCCCGTGGCGGCTGCCGGTGAAGGTTTCGCTTCCGGCCCGCGCGTCCTCGCGACGGTGCTCGCGGTGCTCGGCACGGTGGCGTCGATCGGCGCTGCGCTGCTCGCCGCGCGTTCGCCGACCAAGGCTCGGATCACGGTCGCGGGGGTCGTCACGCTCGTCTCGCTGCCAGCCGCAATCGCGGCGTCGGTGCTCGAGGTGGCGCCCCATGCCTTCGAGGTGCCCCACCACGTGTGCCCGTTCTGCCTTCTTCGGAGCGACGTCCTCGCCATCGGCTACCCGCTCTACGGTGCGCTCTTCCTCGCGACGACGTGGGGCGTCGGCGCGGGAGTGAGCGCAGCGCTCGCTCGCGGTGCGGCGGCTCGCGAGGCGCTTGCACCATTCGCGCGCGTCTTGCTCCGGCGCGGCGCGCTCGCATGGGCGCTGGCGCTCGTCATCGCTGTGGCCCCGATCGCTCGCTTCGCCGTGGTCAGCGGCGGCGCTTCACTCTTTCATGGTCCCTAGATGAATCGTCGCGAGCTGCTCATCACCTTCGCCGCCGCGCTCGTGCTCTCGACGGGGAGCGGCTGCACGAAGAAAGAGGCGCGCTGCAAGCACTGCGGCATGCGCATCGACCCGACGAGCGCATGGCACGCCGAGCTGATCGCTGAGGACGGTAAGGTCACCGCGTTCGACACGCCGAGGTGCGCGCTGACGTCGTGGCGCTCCGGCGTCACGCCCGCGAAGACGATCCGGCTCCAAGAGTACTACGATCACCAGACCCGTGACGGCAGCGAGCTGCGCTTCGTGATCGGCGGGGACGTCGTGGGGCCCATGGGCCCGGATCTCGTCCCGGTAGACCCCCCCCGGAGCTCGAAGTTCATCCAGGATCACGCGGCTGACCGCGCGCTGAAGCTCGAGGAGATCACGCCGCAGGTGCTCGCGAGCATCGGCGCGAAGTAGCCTTGAACATTGCCCCTGCCGCGTTAGGGTTAGGGACCACGAATGGTCGACGCTCCCGCTCCTGCGCCTCCCGCTCCGCCGGCCTCCGCTCCGCCGGCGGCCGCGGCAGCCACGGCGCTCCCCCCACGGATCCGGCGAACACTCGAGCTCGTATACGGCGTCGAAGGCGTGACCGCCGCGCGCGTGTGGCATTGGCCGGGTCGTGTCTCCGTCGGCGTTCGACCGACGATGCTCTCCGCCCAGTCGGAGCTGCTTCGTCGCGTGGAGCACGCGGTCTCCGGCCTGCGTGAGCCCGACGAGACCTGGGACTTCGGTCTGCTCGACAGCGACTGATCGTCGCGCCTCGTCGCGCCTCGTCGCGCCGAGAACGACAAAAAGCGAAACGCGCGAAGTGCTCTTTCGAGCACCGCGCGCGCTACTTTTGGGCTGTCCCAGCGATCAGTTGCTGACGAAGATCGATTCGATCTCGGTCTTCACGTTCTCTTCGGTCTGCGCGCGGGCGATCGCGATTTCCTTCACGATGAGCCCACGTGCGGTGTCGAGCATACGGCGCTCGCCGAACGAGAGCTGCTTGTCGGTCTTGAGGCGGTAGAGGTCACGAAGAACCTCTGCCACGTCGTAGATCGAGCCCGTCTTGATCTTGTCCATGAAGCCGCGGTAACGGCGGTTCCAGGTCTGGTTGTCGAACGCGATCGTGCGTTCCTTGAGGATGTCGAAGATCTCGTTGATCTCCTGGTCGTTGATGACGCAGCGAAGCCCAACGGCGCTGGCGTTGGCAACTGGGACCATGATCTTGCGGTCGGTATCCATGATCCGCAGGACGTAGAACTTCTGGCGGTTGCCGCCGATGTCCTTCTCCTCGATCTTGATGACCTCGGCCACACCCTGAGCGGGGTAGACAGCCTTGTCGCCAACCTTGAACGTGACGTCCGATCCAGCCTGCATAGCGTCTCCTTCGTCCCAATCTGTCCTGGGCTCGGTAGGAGCCCGGACCGTTTCAACTCGACGGTCCTGACAGACCGCGAGGTGAACCGTTTCAACAGTCACTCGAGCTTGTGCGCCTCGCCCTCAGCGCGCCTTTTTTGGGCGACTTCGGCGTGCGTGCGTCAGACCCACTCAGGCGAGCCCACTCAGGTGACCAGAGCACTCTTGGCGCGCTCATTTCGTCACCCGCGGCCACAACTTCAGGCGGGCGTACTGTAGCGTCAATACCCCACATCTGTCAAATCATTTGTCCGGAAGTGGACAACCTCGCCTCATCGGCGGGGGAGCCGCATCGCCCTCTTAGGATGCATGGCGCCCATCACCGGTTGTCGAACAGCGGACCCATCCCTTTCGTTCCGGGTGTTTGCGTGACTACGCCCATTCTTGAAGTGGGAGTGTGTAAGGAAAAGGAGGCTTGCGCAAGGCGGATTCGCCCTCTCTCTATAGAGACGTGTTTGCAAGCTGCTCCGCGAGCCCCCAGCGCACGCCTCGGTCCGACACCACGACGGACGGCGCTCCGACGTGCCTGAGGAACGCGACCGCGAGCACGCCGCCGGCGACGATCACGTCCGCGCGCTTCGGCTCGAGCCCAGGGATCGTCTTGCGCTCTTCGAGCGGGACGCCCGCGAGCATCGCGACGACGCGCTCGAGCTCAGCGAGCGGCATCACGTGCCCGTGCACGAGTGAGCTGTCGTACGTGCTCATGCCGAGCGAGACGGCGGCGAGCGTCGTGATCGTGCCTGCGATGCCGACGACCGGCGCACCCCGAACCGAATCGGGCACTGACGCGAAGGCCTCGTCCGCGGTCCGCGCGACGGCGGCGCGCTCCTCCTCCGACGGTGGGTCGCTCCTCACGTGCCGCTCCGTGAGCCGCACGCTGCCGACGTCATAGCTGTGCGCGAACGTGATCGCGCGCGTCGTCCGGTCGCCATCGACCACCTCCGTGCTCCCGCCGCCGATGTCGAAGACGACGACACGGCCCTCAGGGAGAGACAGTCCGCTCAGCGCACCGCCGAAGGTGAGGCGTGCCTCCTCGTCGCCGGAGATGGTCCGGGCGTCGACGCCGAATCGCGCCTTGACGTGCACACGCACGGCCTCGCCCCCGCCTGCGTCGCGCATGGCGCTCGTGCCGACCACGTCCGTCCTCACGGCGCCGAGCCGCGTCACGATGTCCGCGTAGCGATCGAGGCAGGCGTTCGTCCGCTCGACCGCCTCGGGGGCGAGGACGCGGGTCTTGTCGACGCCCTGACCGAGCCGCGTGATCGTGGCGTGCTCTTCGACGGCGACGAGCACGCCGTCGCGCTCCTCTGCGACGAGGAGCAGCACCGTGTTCGTCCCGATGTCGATAGCGGCAACGCGCATGACCACCTCCACAAAAAGCAGAAGGCCCCGCGGCGTCGCCGCGAGGCCTCGCTCCGACGCTGTCTGCCCGCTCAGCGGATGTTGTTCAGATTCAGCATTTCCTCGACGTTCGGCTGAACGACGAGCTCGACGCGGCGGTTCTTCTTGCGGTCGTCATCCGACTGCTGAGGCGCCGTACCGGCGACCGGATCCGTCTCGCCGTAGCCCGCTGCGGCCCAGCGCGCCGGGTTGAGCCCGCCGCCGGAGGTCACCTTCGGGTTCTTCGGGTCCGTGGCCTTCGCCTCGCCGACGAGGAAGAGGAGGACCTGCCGCGCGCGCGCGAGAGAGAGGCCCCAGTTGTCCTTGAAGGTGCCGCCGGGCGGGTACTTCACGTTGTCGGTGTGACCGGCGACGAGGAAGTAGCGGTTCATCAGATCCTTGTCGCCGCGAATGACCTCGGCGACCTGACCGAGGACCTCCTTGCCGCTCGCCTTCAGCTCGTCCTTCCCGGAGTCGAAGAGGATGTCGCCCGGCAGCTGGATGACGAGGCGGTTGTTCCGGGGTACGACCTTGACGCCAATCGCGTTCAGCTTGTCGAGCTTCGAGCGAAGCTCGCGAAAGCGCTGCTCGATTACGGCGAGCTGGTCAGCACGCTGCTTGTACTCGGCGAGCGCCTGCGCGAGCCGCGCGGCGTCCTCCTTCGACTTCTCGAGGCCCAGGCCGGCGGCCCTGAGCTGCTCCTTCATCTTCTCGATCGAGTTCGATGCCTCGCTGAACTTCGCCTGATCATCGGCGATCTGCGCCTTCGCCGCCTTCAGGTCGGCCGAGAGCTTGTCGATCTCCCGCTGCTTCGTCGCCATCTCCTCGTCGGTGTGTCCGCACCCTCCGAGAGCCAATGCGACCATCGCGACGCACAACCAGAGCCAAAGCTTCCTCATCATGTCCTCCTCGTTCGCCGTCGCGACGGTATCGGGGGCGTGAACACGTCGTCAAGGCAGGGCGCGTGCGGAGTCACGTGAGGTGATCGCGGAGCGCGCGACCGAGGTCGTCGCGAGGAGATCGCGGAGCGCGTTTTCGATCGCGTCGTCGAAGTCGTGATCGCAAAAAAAAAATAATTTCGTGCGCCCCCACGATCTCAGGGGTGCCGTCGACGAATGTGGACATTCCATGTTGCGTCACAAACACGGAATTTCCTTGTTGACCGACGCTTGGCCGTAAAACAAGGCACATTCACGCGCGCGCTCAGCACGAAACTTGGCTGAGCTCCCCGATCACCCCCGGGGCCCCCCGACCCCCTCACGGACGCTCAGCCTGCGCGTCCGTCAAGTTTTTTTTGTTTGACAGGTAACGTAGGTGACCATATACGTGGGGTACATCACCTCTGCAGGAGGACTCTAATATGGCTGCTAAGAAGAAGTCTGCGAAGAAGACCACGAAGTCCGCGAAGAAGCCCGCCGCCAAGACGGCGAAGAAGAAGGCGGCGAAGAAGCGCACTGCCAAGAAGGCCGCAAAAAAGGCCCCAGCTAGACGAGCCGCGCCCAAGGCTGCAAAAACTGGGCGGTCTGCGGCAAAGAAGTCGTCTGGCAAGCGTGGCGCAAGCCGCGGTGCCAAGTCGGCTCCGCCGGTCGGTGTTCCGTCGATGTTGGGCGGCGCCCCGACCTCCAGCGCTGGGCTGGATGCGGGCGAGGAGTAACAACTCCGCCGCAAAACCGTTAGGTTTTGCCGCCTAACTCGATCTACTCCGGTGGTTCGAGTGGGCATTGGACGAGAGGGCGTACCCCGCAAGGGGGCGCCCTCTCGTCTTTTGTCGTTTGTTTCCCTCGGGTCGCTGCGCTCCCCTCGGGAAATGCCTGCCCGTCTTGAGGTTGGGGCTGCGCTCCCCTCGGGAAATGCCTGTCCGTCTTGAGGTTGGGGCTGCGCTCCCCTCGGGAAATGCTGCCCGTTTTGAGGTTGGGGCTGCGCTCCCCTCGGGAAATGCTGCCCGTGTTGAGGTTGGGGCTGCGCTCCCCTCGGGAAATGCCTGCCCGTCTTGAGGTTGGGGCTGCGCTCCCCTCGGGAAATGCCTGCCCGTCTTGACGTTGGGGTGTCGGGTCTCGGGTCTCGGGGAGCGATGGGAACGGATGAGCTTGATTCGTCGTCGCTCTCCTCCTTAGAGGTAGTGACGGAGGCACTCGGCCGTTCAGGGGCGCTCAGGTGCGTAGCCTCTCGTGTGTCCAGGTACTCTACTGTCGTGCAGTGTGCGTTTGCTGGTCGCCCAGATAGAGCTTCAGCGACTCCGCGGCGGCCCGGCGATCGAACGGAACGTCCTTCAGCTCGTCGCGCTGCCCGATCTGTTCGAAGAGCTCCGTGAGGAACGTGTGGAACCGCTCGGCCTCCGCCACCGCAGGTTCGAGACGCTGCGGATCGAGTAGATCGGTCTCCTCGAGCGCGGTGAGCGCGCCGATGAACGCATCGAACCTCGGATAGTCGGCGGCGCGCAGCAGCGGGTAGCCCATCGCGCGGAAGTACATGAGGAACTCGCGCACGAACTGGAGCGACGAGGGACCGCTCCAGCGGTCGTCGCGGCTCGGTGCAGAGCGCGCCTTCGCCCCGAATGCGCGGACGATCTGCGCGAACATCCAGACGTCGCGGCGGAGCCGGGTCGAGAGCGACCGGCGTGCGGCCGCGTCATCGAAGACGCCGTGCTCGTCGAGCCGTGCGCCGAGCGCCTTGCCGAGGACGAGCACGCCGTTCTGGAGGGCCGGCCGGAGGTTGGCCGAGACCGATGCGACGGCCGCCCGCAACTGCTCGCTCGTCGCGGTGCCGTCGGCATGAGGGAGGTCGTGCTCGAACGTACGCCGGAGCTCGAGCCGCACGTTCGCGGCGATGCCGCCGAGCGTCGACTTGATGGTGAGGAGGCGATGCGATTCGGCCATCATCTCGTCGTATTTTGCGGCGATCTGGGATGCCGGGATCTTGAAGAGCTCGCGCTCGTAGCTGTCGGCGAGCTGCTCGCCGGCCTGCTTGCGCAGGTAGTCCGTCAGCGCGCGCGCGTCCGAGCGGAGCACGCTCAGGATCAAGAACACGACCCCGGCCGGTCGCGGCTCCCGGACCACCTGCTCGAGGAGCGCGAGGTAGCGAAGCATCCGGAACAGCGAGAGGAAGGTGAGCGCGACGAGACGGCGGGCCTGCTCGCCAGGCACCTGTCGCATCAACTCGAGGACGCGGAGGTTCGTGATCCGGTCGAACTCGGGGCGGAACTCGAGGGCCGTCAGCGGGTTGAAGAACGCCGACTGGGAGACCTCCCGGTGTGCCACCGAGAGCGTGGCGTAGAAGAGCCGGAACGGAACGCGCGGCAGCCTGGTCACTCCGCCGGTCACCTCGAGCAGGTTGGTGAGCGCGTGGCGCAGGAGGAAGAGCGACTCCTCGGGCGTGTCCTGCGTCATCGTTCCGCGGACGAGCCGGGAGCGCGCGCTGTCGTCGGGCAGCAGCATCTCGAGGTAGCGCTGGAAGACGAACGCGCGCTCCCGCTCACCGAGCAGGAGGCGACAGAGGGCAACCACGCGTGTCATGCCGTCGCGAGCGATGGCGAGCGCCTCGCGGTAATCCTGCGAGACGATCGCGGAGCGCTTCGGCGCGCCGGGGTGGTTGCGCGGGTTCGCGAAGCAGGCGAGGCCCTTCAGGAGCACCTCGAGCTCGAAGAGCGTCTCGTCGCGGCGGTTCTCGGGGAGCCGCGCCACCCACTGCTCCCGCGCGTGCGCCTGCTCACGCCTCAGCCCGCGCGTGTCGCGCAGGAGGTCGGAGTACGCGTCGGCCGGGCCCGGCGGGATCGACCGCGGCGCGCGGGGGTCGATCGACGCGAACGCTGCGACCGACCTCGGAGGCATCGACGCCGGAGGCCCCGCGTCGCCGCGCACCGAACGACTCACGGCGACGCCTTGGCTCGTGGTCCGCGGCCCCCGGTGCCCGAGTCACCGGCCTTCGGGGCACGGCCTTCCTCGCGCTTCGTGAGCAGCGTGTCGAGGCGTCCGACACGCGGACCGAGCATCTTCGCCATGACGCCCTCGATGTCGCGCCCGGTGCGCTGGGTGAGGAGCGTGATGTCGAGCGCGACCTGGCTCGTGACGATCTCGGCGATCGCGGTCGTCTCGCTGATCACGGCGGCGTCGAGGTCGCCCATCTCCGTGGCGCCGATGAGCGAGCGCTTGTCGTCCGCGACGACGACGAGGCGGTGCTTCCAGAACTCCTCGAGGCCCTTTTCCTCGAGGCCGTAGCTGAAGACCTCGCCCGGGAGCGGTGGCAGCTCGGCGTGGGAGAAGACGACGATGTAGACCTTGCGCTTGGCCGCGCGCTTCAGCTCGGCGGTGATCTGCTCGATCTCCCGCGGCCAGCCGCTGAGGACGAGCCGATGTTGCGCGCCTCGGATGAGCCGCTCGGCCTCCTCGAGGATCCGCTGGTAGCCGCGGACGCTGAACGCATCAGGCGCGGGCGGCGAGGTGTCGATGCTGCGAATGGCCGTCTCCAGCTGCTCGGTGGAGGTGTCGAAGCGCTTTCGCAGCAGCACGAGGAGATCCTCGGCGGCGGCCGGAGCGAAGCGCTCCGGAGTGCCGGCGATCGACCTCGCCGCGCCGGCCTTCACGAGGCGACGGAGGACGCCGTAGACCGCGGAGCGCGGGATCTGCGCGCGCACGCCGACCTCGTAGCCCGTGGCAGGACTGTCCTGGAGTAGCGCGGCATACGCGCGCGACTCGTTCAGGCTGAAGCCCAAGGCCACGAGGGCGGGCACGACATCGGGTTCAGCCATGCGCTCTTTTTCCCACGAAACGTGGCGCATGACCAAGTGCCAGCGCACCGACCGGGACCGATTCTAGGCTACGCTTCCTCGTCATGAAGCTCGGCAAGGTTCTGGCGACGACCGCGGTCTCGGGAATGCTGGCTGCCCTCTCGGGCTGCGCCGGCGGTGCGCAGGCTGCCCCGCCGACCAAGGCGCCTTCCACGGATGTGCCCGCGATCGGCGAGAAGAACTGCTGCAAGGGCCGGAACGCCTGCAAGGGCAAGAGCGGCTGCAAGGGTGAGACGAACGCGGCCTGCGCTGGCCAGAACGACTGCAAGGGCAAGGGCACGTCGTGCCCTCGGGGGTGAGCCTCCGGCCCCAGGAGGGGCCGCCGTTCCAATGAGCTACCGAGCGCGACACGCCATCCCCGATCTGGGCGTCGGGGTCGGCTTCCGCGTGCCGCATCATGGGCGGGTCCTCGACGAGCGGCCGCCCATGGGCTGGTTCGAGGTCATCAGCGAGAACTTCATGGTGGCGGGCGGTCGCCCCCTCGACAACCTCGCGCGGCTGAAGGACAGCTACCCCGTCGTTCCCCACGGCGTGTCTCTCGCCATCGGCTCGGTCGAGCCGCTCGACACGGACCATCTCACCCGACTCCGCGCGCTCGTCGATCGACTCGACCCGCCGTGGGTGTCGGACCACCTTTGCTGGGGGCGAGCGCCCGGGCTCCATCTCCACGACCTCTTGCCGCTCCCGTACACGCGCGAGGCCGTGGACCTCGTCGTCGAGCGCGTGAAGCGCGTCCAGGGCACGCTGGAGCGCCCCTTCGCGCTCGAGAACGTGTCGAGCTACATGACGTACCGCGCGAGCTCGATGAGCGAGTGGGAGTTCGTTACCGAGGTGGTCGAGCGCGCCGACTGCGGACTGCTCCTCGACTGCAACAACGTCTACGTGTCCGCGCGAAACCACGGCTTCGATCCCGACCGCTACATCGATGCGATCCCCGCAGACCGCGTCGTGCAGATGCACCTGGCCGGGCACACCGACAAGGGCACCTATGTGCTCGACACCCATGCCGAGCCCGTCTGCGACGAGGTCTGGGCGCTCTATCGTCGCGCGGTCGCGCGCTGCGGCGCGGTCGCGACGCTCGTCGAGTGGGACGACGAGATCCCCGCCTGGGAGGTCCTCGCCGGCGAGGCCGACCGCGCGCGTATCATGCGCGCCGACGTCCTCGCACGGAGCGTCGCGTGAGCCTCGTCGACATGCAGCGGTCGCTCGCCGACATCCTGCGCCGAGCGTCGCCCGTGGCTTCCGACGTCGCGAGCACGGCCCTCGCCGACGGGATCGCCTCCGGAAACGAGCGTCTGACGCCCGCGATGCAGCTCGACATCTACCGCGAACAGTTCTTCCTCCGGCACCTCGACGTGCTGCGCGAGGATTTTCGCTCCCTCGCACACCTCCTCGGCGACGAGACGTTCGAAGCGCTCGCAACCGCCTATTTACAGGCATTTCCTTCACGTTCGTTCACCCTGCGCGACCTCGGAGCCGACCTCGTCCGGTTCGTCGCGACCGCGCCGCGGTGGGCGGACGACGCGCTCCTCGCCGATCTGGGGCGGGTCGAGTGGGCCTTCGTCGAGTGTTTCGACGCGCCCTCTGCGCCCGCGCTCGCCCTCGCTGACCTCGAAGGCGTTCCCGAGGAGGCGTGGCCGTCCGCAATCGTCGTCCTCCAGCCGTCCGTCCAGCGCCTGACCCTCCGTCACGCCGCGCACGACTACCGGCTCGCGATCCGAAACGGCGAGGCTGTCCTTGGCCGACCGGAGGCGCGTCCTTCCCAGGTCGTCGTCTTCCGGGGGCCGACGGCCCTCCAGTGTCTCGACCTCGAGCACGACGCCTACGCGCTGCTCGACGAGCTCGCGCGCGGAGCGCC
>JANXVA010000282.1 GCA_025351875.1 Myxococcales bacterium
CGCCAAGATGCTCGCCGCGCTCCGCCGCCCGCGCGCGCCGCCCGCGGCCGCCTGATCCCCATCGACAAGCCGCGTGACACCTCGCGCCTTGGCGCAGCCGCGCCTCGCGCACGCCCCGAACCGCAGCGTTTCCAGCCGCCATGGAAATCCGCCCACCCCCGGACCCGACCCACGCGACGCTCCCCTCCGATATACCCTAACAAGGACTACTCTCCGCCGTCGACCATGCTCGGACGCTATCATCGGCAGGTGGCCGAGGCGGCGGTTCTTGATAACGAGGTAGGTCTCGCTTTGCTGGCACGCCTCATGGACTGGCGTGTTCCTCGAGGTCGTGATGGGAGGTCACGCGGCGCGAGGTGGAGCGCGCGTCCGCGCGAGGCTCGCAAGAATCGTCGCGATGCTCTCGGGTGCGGAGATCCCGCGCCGTGGACTCCAGTGATGTACGTTGACCGGATGGCGCGGCGCGAAGCGGGCCTCCTGGGCATTATCGTCGCCATCGTCGTCGGAGCGTGCGGGAAGACCTCCCATCCGAGGCTTCTGAGCTGCGAGCAGCTCTTCGCTCCGCCGTCGAAGGGCGAGCTCTTGTGCGACGAGCACGTCATGCCTTCGAACGACGTCCGCGGCGAGATTCACTGGCGCAGTTACGGTCTGCCCGAGGAGCGCGGAGCCTACTGCGACCCGTACATCAACGCGGCGCAGAGCTGCGGTTTCGGATGGGCGATCAAGCCGCCGGTCTGCGACGTGACCGACAACAAGGGGCGCAGGGTCGAGCTGTTCTTCGGCAACCCCACCGGTTTCGGCGGAGCCGACTACCCGAAGTGTGCGCGCGCGCCGGATCCCAAGCACCGCACGATCGTCGTGGTCTCGGAGGGCCCGCGGTGACGGATCAGCCTCGCCGCCGTTCGGATCGCGAGCGGGCGAAGGCGGGCTACGGTCAGCGAAGCGGCAAGACCTGATCGCACCCGAGCCCGACGATGCTGAGGTCCGCGTCGACGAGCCGAACACCGAGCCTCGAGAGCACCGCTCGTGGCGTCGGGTCGTCTTGCTCGTGGTCCGACGTATAGGTTGTGGCGACGATCTGCGTCCGTCGATCCACGTTGAAGAACACGTCGGAGCGCCAGCCAAAGTTCGCCTTGAAGCAGGCAGTGCCGAGGCCGCCCCACGGATTTGGTCTGGCGATCGCGGTCGTTTCGATCCTCCGCAAGTGCGCGATCGATCCGACGCGATCCATGGTGAATTCGTACTCCGAGCTGCATCGCCGGAGGACTGCAGGCTCCCCGATCGACGACCATACCCACAAGCGCTCGAGTCCGTTCGGTGCCGCGAGGCCAAAGTGCGCGCTGCCACCCGGCTCGCGGAGCGCCACGACCCAAGGCCCGTCTCCACGGCAATGGGCAGGACACTTCGTTGCGCGACTGTCGCTCGCGTCGGGCGGCGGCCACAGTGCAACGCCGCTCGCGCACGTGGGCATGCAGACGGTGTCCCTGGCGCCTTCCTCGGTCTCGGGGGTCTTCACGTCGCGAAGCGCGGACTCGCCGGCCGCGAGCGCCGCGCGCCGCAAGCGATCGTGGAGGGCTCTCCATCCCGGCACGGACTCCGCGGCGCGCTCCGCGAAATCCATCTCGAGCAGGCAGGCGAGTTTTCGGCCGCCATGCGCGCGCATTCTCGCGTCGGCGTCGCTTGCGCGCGCGTCGCTCTCCGGCAGCTGGTCGACGGCGCGTTGGTAGGCGTACCGCGCAGCTCCCGCGTACGCGGGTCCCTTGGCATCGTAGGCCCGTCCGAGTGCCAGCCATGCGCGTCCTCGGAGGGCGTGATCCCAACCGGCGTCTGCGATCGACGCCGCACGACGGAGCGCATAAAGCGCGGGCCCGACGTCACCAGCATCCAGTCGATCTTCGCCACGGGCAAGCACGTCGAAGGCATCGACGCTTCCGGCTGGAGCCGCGTCCGACTCCGTCTGCACTACGGGGAGGGTGGCTCCGGCCTCCGGTGCGCCCGAACGTGCGGACCTGGGATCACGACAGCTCCAAATGCCTTCCAGCAAGACAATCGCCGCCACTGATGAGCGGCTTGCCATCTTGGAGACCTACCACGAAAGAACAGTCGGCGTGACGGATCCGAGTCTCTAACGACACGCAGCAGCGCAAGACGGCGCGGCGGTCTCGAAGCACTGCTTCAGCGCCGCCGAGGTCGGGTCGAGCTGTCCGCCGAACGCGACATCGAGACAGGACTTGAACCCACTGCTGCTGCACGACAAAAGTGTGTTCGCTTTTGTTGCGCACGCATCATCGGAGGTGCACGCCGCGAGCTGCGGCGAGAGCGAGAAGGAAATGTTAGCCCCATGGGCTATGACGCCGAAGTAGGGGGCCGTTGACGGAAAACGTCTTTCGCGAAATTGCGTCAGCAACGGAACCGGCCGACCGGGGTGACGATAGAGATGGGCGCTCGGCGTCTCGCATCGTCTCGAGCGTCCCGCTGAACGAGTTGTGCGACGCGAATCGCTGGGGCTGGGGGGTGTCGCGCGCAGAGCGTGCTAACTTGATCGGATGCGACCGGTCGTGAAGGTCGTCGCCGCATGGCTCGCCGTCGTCGCCGGCCTCGTCGCATGCGCGTCGTTCGCGAGCGCGCCCAATGACCCAGCGACGAGCGGGGAAGCGGGCGCGGATGCGACCGACGCGGGCGCAAGCGACGTCGGCGACGTCGGCACTCCTCGCACGGGAGATCCGGTCATCCGGGGTTTCTCGAAGGCGAGCGGCGTGGGCATCGCGCGTCCTCCCAACACCGTTGTCGGCGACCTCCTCATCCTCGTCGTGGAGGAACGTGGGTCGACGATCGATCCTTCGAGCTTCGCCGGCGATGCGGGGGCTTCGGCGATCGGGCATTGCTCCAACCTCAACCAGCAGAGGCTATACTACGCGACCCGGATCGACGACGGCGCGCCCACGTATACGCTGGTGACGGGGCCCGCCCCCGATTCGTTCACGGCCGTCCTCGTTGCCGTCGAGAACGCGGGCACCCCGGACGACTTCGCGCTGACCAATCAGGACGCCGTGCAGGACGCGAGTGGGAGCGCCTCCCCCGTCACGGTCCAGCACGATCAAGACCTCGTGCTCGTCGCGTTTGGAGTCGAAAGCTTCGGGACTTTCGGGCCGGACAGCGGCGTCCTCTCGCTCGTGACTAGCGCCAATGGCGGCCTATCCGCGCTTCAGCTCTACAAAGGAACCTTCCGGCGCGGTCAAACGCCGGCGTTTGGCCCTTTCACCGCCGACCCCGTTTGCTCGATGACTCGCGCCGCGAGTCGCAGCCTCCAGCGGCGCTCGTCCTCGGCGGGATAGCTGCTCACCGCGGCGGGCGCAGGTCACCGAACCGATGCTGCACGATGCTCAGACCCGCGAGCACGGCCGTCTCCGCCCGGAGGACGCGCGTCCCGAGCGCGAGCGAGATCGCGCCTCGCTCCTTCAAGAGCGCCCGCTCGCGATCCGACCACCCCCCCTCGGGCCCGACCGCGAGCACGATCGCGCGCTCGGTCGGCCCAGCTCCGGTGGCTGGCGGGAGCGGATCGGACTCCGCGACGTCGTCGAGCACGAGGCGCGGATCCGCGTCGGTCCACCACCGAGCCTCGAGCGCCTTCGCGAGAGGCATCGCGTCGAGCACCTCGGGCACACTCGCCCTCCGGCATTGCTTTGCCCCCTTCAACGCTTGACCACGCCATGCCCACGGCTTCTCGTGCTCGAGGGCGAGAAGGAAGACCTAGCGGGTTGGCTTGGCCAAGCGCCCCTCGTGCAGGGTTGACCGAAGGCCTCGAATCATCGGTCGCTCCGGAGCGCCGACATCACGTCCCGGAGCAGCTGCGCATCGAACCCGCGGTGCACCGCGATGACGGCGCTGCCCACACGAATCGCAATCGCGTCCTCGACCTGCTTGGCGGGACGAATGACCCGCGCCATCGTGACCGTCGGCCTCGACCGCCGGCGCCGTGTCTTGCTCGGCGACGACCGCCGCGCGAGCTCGCTCGCCCACCACCGCAGCGTCGTCGGCCGGTATCCGCCGCCCGCCTTCGCGAACTCCTCCGCCGACTGCCCGCTCTCGCGCCACGCCCGCACTCGCTCAGACCACTCTGCAGCCCGCGTCCTCATGCATCGCAGCATGCCCCCGGCACGTCATCCGCGGAAGGACGGGTCCTCACGCAGGGGATACCCTCGAAGAGCGCGCGTGCATCATGCGCTGTTCGCCAACGCGGTCGGAGGAGCGGCTGTGGCACCGGCTCTCCGGGTCGAAGACCGGGTTTGCCTTTCGTCGCCAGCTTGTCATCGGGGAGCACATCGTCGACTTCGCGTGCACCAAGCTGCGGCTCGTCGTCGAGGTCGACGGCGGGTACCACGCCGTGCGCGCGCGTCACGATGGCGCGCGCGAGCGCACGCTCAACGAGCTCGGGTGGTGTGTGGTGCGCGTCACGGAACATGAGGTGTTCCGTGACCTCGAGGCGGTCGTGGTTCTCATCACTGAGTGCGCTCGGTCTCTTGCGACATGGGCGCCGTGAGGCTGCAGGCCG
>JANXVA010000309.1 GCA_025351875.1 Myxococcales bacterium
TCGCCGCCGTGTACCGCGACCAGCTCTCGGCGATCGACAAGGTGCGCGAGGAGCAGCGGGTCGTGTCCATCGACGCGATCGATCGCGACGTCCTCGGGCTGCATCGCGAGGGGGACCTCGTCGAGCTCGCGCTCCTCCACATCCGACGTGGCAAGCTCGCCGACGTGGCGACGTTTTCCGTGAAGAACGCGGAGGTCCCCGACGACGAGGTGGTCGCCGCGTTCCTCGCCCAGCATTATGGCCCGGCGCTCACCACGGAAGAGGGCGCTGCGCCCAGCGCGACCGACGACGCCGACGTGATGATGCCGATCCCGGACGAGGTCATCGTCCCGGTGCTCCCCGAGGCCGCGGCGGGCATCGCGGAATGGCTGGCCGAGCGCGCGCAGCACAAGGTCAGCCTGCTCCTCCCGCAGCGTGGTCATCGCGTCGATCTCCTCGCTCTCGCGAACGAGAATGCGACGCACTCGTTCAGCGAGAAGCGTCGCGCGAGCGACGACGTGAGCGAGCGGCTCGCGCAGCTGAAGGAGCGCCTGCGGCTCCCCACCTTGCCGCGGCGGATCGAGTGTTGCGACATCTCGCATCTCGGAGGGCGCGATACGGTCGGCGCGATCGTCGCGCTCCTCGACGGCGAGCCGGACAAGAAGCGTTACCGGACGTTCCACGTGCGCGGTGACGGCGTCGACTCGAAGACGACCGACGCCGCGCCGACGCCAGGCGGCGGCGCAGGGCAGGGGACTGCCGAGGAGGCCGAGGTCTTCCTCGCGGGGGACGACTACCGAGCCATGTACGAGGTGCTCGCGCGCCGGTTCCGCCGCGGCCTGAAGAAGGAAGCTGAGCGCGCGGCCGCTCCGTCCGCCGACGGTGCCGAGCCCGAAGACGATGTCGACCGCGAGCGTGCCGAGTGGGATCTCCCCGACCTCTTCGTCGTGGACGGAGGCAAGGGTCAGCTCGCCGTCGCCCTCGCGGCGGCGCGCGACCTGGGTCTCCACGAGCTGCCCATCGTCGCGCTCGCCAAGGAGAAGGAGAACGTCCTCGGCGAGACGCTCGTCGATCGCGTCTACCTCCCGGGACAGAAGAACCCGATCCCGCTGAAGAGCCACTCGGCGTCGATGTTCTTCCTCGCGCGCGCTCGCGACGAAGCGCATCGCTTCTCGAACCGTGCGCGCGAGCGCCTCGGGAAGAAGAAGCGCTTCAAGTCCGCGCTGGACAGCGTGGCGGGCATCGGCGCGCCCACGAAGAAGGCGCTCCTGCGCACGCTCGGCAGCCTGAAGGCGATCCAGGCGGCGTCGGACGAGGCGCTCCTCGCCGTCCCGGGCGTGACGGCGCGGCACGTGAAGGCGCTGCGCAAGGTGTACGCCGCGCCAGTAGAACCTTCCGGAGCGAGACCGGCTCACGAGGACTGACGGGTGTCCTCGCGCGAGGCCATTCGTCGTTCATGTCACGCAGCATCACCGCCCGCGGTGCGATCACCTCGCTCGTCGCCCTCGTTGCTCTCTCCGGCGGCTGCCTCCAGCGCGAGGTCGCCAAGGGGGAGCCCACCACGAAGATCTCGTTCGACGTGGTGGTACCCCAGCCGGCGATCGACAAGGTCGACGTCCTCGTCATGGTCGACAACTCGTCGTCCATGGCCGACAAGCAGCGCATTCTCGCCGATGCCGTGCCGGATCTCGTGCGCGGCCTCGTGCAGCCGAAGTGTGTCGACAAGAAGACCCGCATGCCGACGGGCAGCCTCGCGGATCCGCTGAAGGCGGACGGCCAGCAGTGTTCGGCGGGCTCCGAGCCCGCCTTCACGCCGATCACGGACATGCACATCGGCGTCATCTCGTCGTCGCTCGGCGGGATGGGCTCGAAGACGTGCGCGCCGAGCGAGCCGGGCCGCGACAACGACGACAAGGGCCATCTCCTCGCGAGGAGCGCGGCCGGTGGAACCGTCGCGGCGGCCGGCGGGCTCGGCTTCCTCGCGTGGTACCCGAACGTCGAGCAGAACCAGGACAAGGGGAGGCACCCGGATCCGCCGGTGCCCGCGAGCGTCGACATCGACGCGCTCGGCAAGGCGTTCAAGGAGCTCGTGGTGGGTGTCGGGCAGCGCGGCTGCGGGCTCGAGGCGCAGCTCGAGAGCGTCTATCGCTTCCTCGTTCAGCCGGACCCTTGGACGAAGATCGACGTGAGCGCGGACACGCGCAAGGCGAGCTACGGCTCGCCGGACCAGGTCGACGTCGAGCTGCTCCGCCAGCGCGCGGCGTTCCTCCGGCCCGACTCGCTGGTCGCCGTGATCCTCCTCACCGATGAGGACGACTCATCGGCCGACCCGCTCTCGTTCGACGGTACGGGCTGGCTCTTCGGCGATGATGAGCGGGTCTCCCGCGGCACGAGCGCGTGCGCGGATGCGCCGGCCTCGCCGGAGTGCACCTCGTGCGAGCTGGTTCAACAGTGCAACCCGAAAGACCCGGCGTGCGCGAAGTTGAAGAACGACCCGGCGTGCGCCACGTCTGGCGGCGTCCTCGACGCAGCCGACGACTCGCTCAACGTGCGCTTCCACGAGATGAAGCGGCGCTTCGGCGTCGATCCGCAGTTCCCGGTGTCGCGCTACGTGGACGCGTTCACGAAGACGAAGGTGCCGCGCCGAGCGAGCGAGCACGCGCACGGCGCGTACGCGGCGACGCCCGACTGCACCAACCCGCTCTTCGCGGCGCACCTGCCGAGCGAGCCGAACGAGGAGCTCTGCAAGCTGCCTCGCGGGCCGCGTACGAGCGACCACGTCTACTTTGCGATCATCGGCGGCGTGCCGAACCAGCTCCTGCCCGAGAGCGGTGAGTCTGCGGCGATCGACTGGACGAAGCTGCTCGGCAAGGACCCCGCGCACTACGACGAGACGGGCATCGACCCTCACATGATCCCATCGACCGCGCCGCGAGCCGGGCTCCCTTCGCCCACCGCGACCGACCTCGCGGACCCCGTTCACGGGCGCGAATGGTCGACCGGAGGCACGGACCTCGAGTTCGCGTGCACCTTCGCGCTCTACGAGAACCAGAACGGCGCCATCGTGCCGACGCGTCGGTCGTGCACGACGAACGACTCGTCCTGCGACTGCGACGGCAAGCGCAGCACGCCGCTCTGCGATCCCTCCGACAACCGCGTGCAGATCCGTGGCAAGGCCTACCCGACGCGTCGGGAGCTGATGGTCGCTCGCGAGCTCGGCGACCAGGCCGTCGTCGCATCGCTGTGTCCGAAGCAGCTCACGGCTCCGGACGGCGACGACTACGGCTACCGACCGGCCGTGCGCTCGATCACGAAGCGGCTCGAGGACGGGCTGACGGCGTCGTGTCTTCCGAGGCCGCTCGTGCGCGACGGTGATGCCGGTTCGGTGCCCTGTCTCGTGCTCGCGACGCTGGCAGAGCCGGGCGGCGAGGAGAGCTGCACGAAGCTCGGACTGGGGATCCCGCCGGCGGATGTCCAGGCGCGGATCCGGGAGCGTGCGGTCGCGGATGATGGCGAGCCCTCACGACTTCTTCCGGTCTGCGAGGTCCCGCAGCGTGCGGTCGCGCCGGGTGAATCGTGCCGTGACGAGGACCAGAAGCAGGGGTTCTGCTACGTCGAGAACATCCCTGGCCTCCGGTGTAGCCAGTCGATCTTGTTCACGAAACCGACCACGCACCTGGTCAACGCGCGGTTCAGCCTCCAGTGCATCACCCTCGACGGAAAGCCCTGAGCCGCCAACCGGGCTGGCGTGTGACAACTAAGTTGGCAGGTGGCTTTCGCGAATCCCCGGCGAACGAGGGCAGCGCGCCCGGCACGGCTCCTGCTCAGGTAACCGGCGGAGCGATGTGTGGCTCGTTGATGTTTGGCGAGATATCGTCGAAACTGCGCCCGCATGGCGCCGGACCTGTAGAGCGCGGCCGAAGGAGCACGGGATGAAGTCGACGAATCGATCCTTGAAGTGGCTGCGGTACCTGTCGGCGGGAGCCATCCTGACGGCGACGGGCGCCGGCGGTGCGGGCTGCTTGACCCGCCCGGTCTCGAAGGCGGACCCGACGACGAAGGTCAACTTCACGTCGACCGTCTCGCAGCAGCAGGTCGACAAGGTCGACCTCCTCTTCATGATCGACAACTCGGCCTCGATGGGTGACAAGCAGGCGATCCTCGCGGACGCCGTGCCGAACCTCCTCGTCGGCCTCCTCAAGCCGAAGTGCGCCGACCCGGCCACGGGCATCGCCGCTCCAGGCGCCCCCACGGCCGACCCGCTCGGCAACAAGGGGAACAACTACGCGTGCCCCCCCGGGACGAAGCCCGAGTTCGCGCCCGTCACGGACATGCACATCGGCATCATCTCGTCGTCGCTCGGCGGCTTCGGTGGTGACGTCTGCGCCGACACGGGGCGCCAGAACGACCGCGGTCACCTCCTCAACCTCGTCAAGGGCGGCTCGCCGCTCCCCGAGGCGTCGCCGTCGAGCTTCCTCTCCTGGTATCCCCAGAACGAGGACAACTCGAACAAGACGCGTCATCCCGATCCGCCCACGAAGGCGTTCGGCGACACGACGCAGCTCTCCGACGCGTTCGCGAAGCTCGTGACCGGCGTCGAGCAGAACGGCTGCGGTCTCGAAGCTCAGATGGAGAGCTGGTACCGCTTCCTCGTCCAGCCCGACCCGTGGGCGAAGGTCACCGTCGACG
>JANXVA010000133.1 GCA_025351875.1 Myxococcales bacterium
AACGGCGCTCTCGCTGCTCGTCGGCGCAGACGTCGACCTCACGTCACGTCGCTGGGTCGTCGAAGGAGCGGCGCAGCGCGTGGAGGCCTTCGCACCTTGGCGCGTGAGGCCGATGATGATGCTCGGCTTCACCTTCACTGCGCTCGGCGATGGCCGCTTCGCCGCCCGCGAGGCCGCGCGATGACGCCCCACCAGCGAGCCTCGGCTTCGCGCATCACCGCGACGCTCGCGGCGGCGGTCACCGGGCTTCTGATCGCGTCCGCATGCAGCAACGAGGAGATCGTCCTCGCGACCGTGTCGCCGCTGGAGGCTGGCTCGGGGGAGCCGGCCAAGCGGTGCGTCGAGAACCGTGACTGTTCGAGCTCGATGTTCTGCTCGCGACACGCATGCGAAGAGCTGGCTGGCACGTGCGAGACACGTCCCGTGGTCTGCGAAGAGGGGCCCATGCCCGTCTGCGGATGCGACGGCATCACGTACTGGAACGATTGTCTGCGCCGCACGGTCGGGGTCCCCGCCATGACGCGTGGCGAGTGCGGTACCACCGCGCTTCATTGCGGGATGGGCGGCGGTCCCGGCGGTCCCGGCGGTCCCGGCGGTCCCGGCGGTTTCGGCGGTCCCGGCGGTTTCGGCGGTGGGTGTCCACCCGGCGCGGCGTGCGCCCGCCTTCTTCCGCCCGACTTCACCGGCGCGATGTGCCCCTTCGACGTGCCCGGCACGTGCTGGGCGCTTCCGGCGATCTGTCCCGAGCGCGGCGGACCCGACCGCTGGATCCCGTGCGACCCGCTGAGGACTCTGTGCGCGTCGACGTGCGACGCCATCCGTACCGGCGAGCCACACAGTCGCGCGATCTCCTGTCCGTGACCACGTGCGCTCGGCGCTCGCGGCGCTCGATCCAACGGCATGAACGCGAGAACGGCATGTCCTCGGAGGACATGCCGTCTCGCGTCGCGTCACGCGGAGTGTGAGTGTGCCGCTCAGTCCACCGTGGCGGGGGCGACGCCGGCAGCGCACTGCTTCGTGATGCGAGCGCACGCATCGGCAGGCGTCTTCGGATCCGCGCAGAGCGTGTCCTCGTCGGCGCACAATTTCGCGAACGCGGCGTCGAACGCGGCCCTGACGCACGCGTGATGAGCGTCGAAGCAGGCCTTGTTGTCCGAGCCTGCGACGACGCATGCGTCGAGCGCGTCCTTGCACGCGGCGAGCTCCGGCGGCGGGGGAAGCGGAACCCTCTTGCAGAAGCCCGGCGGCTCCCTCCCCGCGGCTCCGTCGTGGTCGCCGTCCGGACCGCCACCACCCGGCGGCGGACCGAGCGGAGGGCCATCCTTCGGGGGAGGCGGCGGGTCGGCGGAGCCAGAGGCGTCGGGAGGCGGAGGAGGTCCGCCGTCGCAGCCGCTACCGCCCGCGGGGCCGATGGGATGCGGACCGTGGCCACCCGTTCCGCCGGGTGGACCGCAGTGTGGGCCGGGACCTGCCTCGGCGGGCAGGCATGAGGCGAGGGCCGTCTTGCAGGCCACGATGTCCGCGCCGGCCGCCGACCTGCAGCCGTCGAACGTCGCGAAACAGGCCTCGGCCGCGGCATGTGAATCGGCGTAGCTGCTCTGCGCTTCGGCGAGCGCTTGCTCGGTGGTCGTGTCGGCCGCGGCGGTCGTGCCGGCGCCGGCGCTACACGCCGCGAGCGCAGCGATCGAGACGAAGCCGGCAACGGTCGACCACGACGAGCGTGCCGCGTGACGCTCGGAGAGTTTTCGGGACATGGATGCTCCTACCTTCGGTGAACGACGTCCTGGCCAACCCCAGGCTCGACCTCATAGTGGGAGGCACGCCTTCGAATCGATCACGACCGGCGGTCGATTTCTCCGCGCGAACATCCCAAGGAGCGCGAGTGATAGCGTTGCCTGGTGGACATCGTCGCGCTGACGGCGCTCCGTAGCTCGGTCGAGGACGAGGCGCCCCGGCTCGCCGCCGACCTCGGATCGACTCCGTACGAGACCGCGCTCCTCCTGCGCTCGCCGCCTCCCGTGCCCCTGCTGCGCACCGACGATCGCGCGCGCGCCCTCGCGCTGCTCACGAAGCTTCGGGAGCGTGGCCACGAGGCGGTCGCGTGCGAGTCGAGCGCGGTCGTCGCCGCCGACGCGATGACCCACGCCCGCGCCTTCCGGCTCGAGCCCGACGCGCTGGTGGTCACGCCGACGACGACCGCCGAGCCGGTACGTGCGGCGTGGGCCGACCTCGTCGCGTTCGTTCGCGCGATGCATCGAACGCGCAGCGAGCACGTGGAGAAGAACGCCGAGCGGAAGTTCTCGCTCGGCCGTGCGGCGATGTCGGGCGGCGTCCTCATGACGAAGACGGTGCCAAGCGCGACCAAGCACACGAGCGACGAGCGGGAGCAGGTGCTCTATGTGTTCCGTCGCGGCGCGGTGCCGTTCCTCTTCACGCAGTCACGCGCGCGCTACGACGGGCTCGGTGCCGATCTTCGGCCTTCGCAGATCGAGAACTTCGCCGTGCTGATCCGCTTGCTGCGCGAGCGCGCACCGGACG
>JANXVA010000388.1 GCA_025351875.1 Myxococcales bacterium
CCGATGGCCGCGTCCTCGCGGTACTTGATTGATTCCTCGAACGCGGACGCCGCCTCCTGCCACCGCTTGACGCGCACCTTGTCCATGCCCTGCTGGTAGAGCTGCGCGGCGAGCTCGTTTTTGGCGCGCTCGACGGCGTCGCCGAACATCGCCGCCTCTGCCTTGCTGAGCGGCTGGCCCTTCATCTGCTCCCACTGAGCGATGAGATCGGTTCGCTTTCCCTGGCGCGCCAGCTCGTAGAATTTCCCGGCGCGCTCGTCGGCCGTCTGGCGCGCGGTCTCGCGCTCGTTCGATCGGTTCAGCTCGTCCTTGAGGTGCGCGAGGTCCTTCACGCGCTGCTCGCCCTCGCCCTTCAACTGGTCGATGCGCGCGTCCATCGCGAGCTTGAGCGCCGCGAAGACGACCAGCACGAAGACGACGTAGGACGTCGCGCTGCTCCAGGTGATCCGCCGCTCGTAGCCCTGCTGCCGCTTCGCGATCGAGCGGATGTCGGCGCTGAGCGCGTTCGTGAGGTTGTTCGTCTTGATGACGAGCCCTCGCGACTCGATGATCTCCCGCTTGATCTCGCGGAGCTCCTCGTCGATCTCGTGGACCATTCGGCGCGAACCTCTAGCACGCGGCGCGCGCGCCCCGAAACCCTGTGTGGGACCCCCTCGACCGTCGCAGAACGGGCCTAAAAAGGCCGTCCGGAGGCTTGCCTTGCCGCCGCGCGTATCCCCGTGGTACCTCCCGACCCCGCATGGCCAGCACGACCGACATCCGCAAGGGGCTCAAAATTCAGATCGACGGCGTGCCGTTCCACGTCGTGGAGCACACGTTCGTGAAGCCGGGGAAGGGGCAGTCCTTCACGCGTTGCAGCGTCCGGAACCTCACGAACAACAAGGTCGTCGAGAAGACCTGGAAGTCCGGCGAATCCGTCGAGTTGGCCGACGTCGAGGATCGGAAGATGACGTACTCGTGGGAAGAGGGCGACAGCTACGTCTTCATGGACACGAACACGGGCGACCAGCTCTACGTCAACAAGGACAAGGTCGGCGACGAGAAGCGCTTCTTGGCCGAGGGGCTGCAGTGCAACGTGACCCTCTACAACGGCAACGCGATCGGCGTCGATCTCCCGCCGAACGTCGTCATGCAGGTCGTGGCCAGCGAGCCCGGCATCAAGGGCGACACGGCCAGCGGCGCGAGCAAGCCCGCCACTCTCGTGACCGGCGCGACGATCAACGTCCCCCTCTTCATCAAAGAGGGCGAGTGGATCAAGATCGATACGTCCTCCGGCTCCTACCTCGAGCGCGTCAACAAGTAGTCCTCGAGCGCTAACGCGAATCTTGCGGGAGCAAGACGCGCGAATTGCGCAGGTCGCGTTCGTGGCGCATGCTTCGCGTATGCGGAGCCTGCACGACGTCCTCGCCCTGATCTCGCTTGCGGGCGGCGTCGCGCTCGCCTCCGCGTGTGGCGCGGTGAACGCCGATGCTCCAGGCCCCGACGCCGGCACGGGCCTATCGGGCGATCCCGGCGTCTCTGGGGTCTTACCCTGCGCCGTCGACAAGGTGCTCGCCGCGAACTGTCGCTCCTGCCACGACTCGTCGCCGAAGTACGGGGCGCCGATGCCGCTGGTCACCCTCGCGGATCTCCATGCGGCGGCGAGGAGCAACTCGTCGCGCAAGGTCTACGAGCTCGTCCCCGAGCGCATCGCCGACGACACGAAGCCGATGCCCGAGCCGCCGAACGCACGGCTCTCCGCGGCCGATCGCGCGACGCTCTCCGAGTGGTCCGCCGCCGGCGCGCCCGCGGCCGGACCGACGGACTGCGCCGTCGCACCTCCGCCTCCGCCGGTGATGACGAACTGCAAGCCCGACCTCCCGATCGGCCCCGCCTCCGACTGGGAGATGCCGACGGACAGCGGCGACGAGTACGTCTGCTACGGCGTCGAGCTCTCGCGCGCCACGCCGACCCATGTGGTCGGCTTCTCGCCGCGCATCGACAACTCGACGATCGTTCACCACGTCGTCCTCTTCGAGGCCGACGCCGCCGTGTCGCCGACGCCGACGAAGTGCAGCTCCGGCGGCTCGCTCCAGTGGCGCATGGTCACGGGCTGGGCTCCGGGCGGGAAGGGCTTCGAGCTCCCGCCCCAGGCAGGCTTCCCCCTCAAGACGACCGGGTCCACGCACTACGTCGTGCAGATGCACTACTCGAACCCCCAGGCGCTCGCGGGCCAGAAGGACCACAGCGGCTTCGACCTGTGCACGTCTGCACCGCGCCAGTACGAGGCCGACGTCATGGCGTTCGGCACGCAGAAGATCACGATCCCGGCGGGCGCGGCGTACGACAGGACGTGCTCGGTGACGATTCCCAAGCAGTTCGCCGGCCTCCACCTCATCGCTTCGATGCCCCACATGCACAAGCTCGGGACGGAGATGTCGACGCAGCTCTTCGCGGGCGGGGCCACCGGCGCCGCGACGGATCTCGGCACCATCACGGGCTGGAACTTCAACACGCAAGCATGGCTCGGCATCAAGGGTGACGGTGCGGGCGGCGGTGCGCTGACGAAGGAGGGCGACGTCATCACCACGCGATGCGCGTGGAAGAACACGACCGGCGCCGACGTGAAGTACGGCGAAAAGACGGCCGACGAGATGTGTTACTCGTTCACGACCTACTACCCGCGCGTCGACTCCTCGCTCTGGAGCTGGGCCCTCCCCGCGGCCAGCTCGACATGCAAGTGAGCGGGTGACCGCGGGCGGTACGCCTTTCGCGTTCCAGCCCGCGAAAACCGCTTGATAAGGCCTCCCGCCGCTGTAGGGTCGGCTCATCCAACTCTACGGCAACACCACCGGGCTCTCTCCCTCCGCCACGAAGACGCTCGAGCGGATCTACCGCCGGCGCGTCCCCGCGACCGACATCGCGACGCCCGAGCTCACGCGCTCGCTGGTCGAGGCGAGCTTCGAGACGGGGCGTCAGGTCGGGGTGCTCATCCATCGCTCGGGCGAGGTCGATTACGTCGTCGTCGGTGACGCCGGCAAGCTGATGCTCCCGGACATCGGGCGCCTCCGCGCCGCGGAGGGGCGCTTCCGCGGGCTCCGCCTCGTGCACACGCACGTGCGCGGCGAGCAGCTCACCCGCGACGACCTCGTCGACCTCGTTCGCCTTCGGCTCGACCTCGTATGCGCCATCCAGATCAGCCCGCGCGGCGAGGTCAGGTCGATGCACTATGCATACAATATCCCCGCCGAGCCCGGGGAGGTCCCGTACCGCGAGGTCGGGCCGCTGCCGCCCGGCCAGGTCGACGTCGACGTCTCCGAGCTCATGTCCGGGCTCGAGGCGGAGTTCGCCCGGAAGACGCGCGGCCGCGAGGTCCAGGCCAAGGACGGTCGCGCGATCCTCCTCCACGTCGGCGACAAGTCCGAGCGGGACGCGGTCCGCATCGCCAACGACGGCATCCGCGAGCTCCGCGAGCTCGCGTACACTGCGGGCGTCGAGGTCGTCGACACCATCGTCCAGATCCGCGAGCGCATCGATCCGAAGCACGTGCTCGGCAAGGGCA
>JANXVA010000394.1 GCA_025351875.1 Myxococcales bacterium
ATCGAACCGGCGGCCCCGAAGATCGCGGGCGCCTGCTTGCCGCCGCCGCCGAGGATCGCGAGCGACTCATCGACGAGGACGACGCGGTCGGGAGCGCCGAAGCGCAGAAGCGAGATGTCGCGCAGGCGTCGATCGAGAACAGCCCGCGCCACCCCTACGACGACGAACCCGCGGACCGCGCCTTCGAGGGGCGCCTCGAAGCGGGGCGCCCGGACGCCCGGGTGATCGGGCACGTCGACGACCACGAAGCCCGCGCCGGCTGGCGCGACACGCAGCGCGGCGTCGATCGAGCTTCCTTTCGGCACGATCGCGTCGATGAAGCGGCGCTGCTCGTCGAAGAAGGCGACCCCGGACGTCGCGGGCGCGCGCCCCGCGATGTCGCCGATCATCCGGGTCCGCGCGTCGACGTCGACGGCCTGGTCGGCAAACACTGCATTGGCACGGTCGGCGACGTCGGAGGCCTGATCGAGCGCGCCAATGACGCGGCTCGCAGCCTCGTCGACCACGGCGGCCTCGAGCTCCTTCTCGGCGCGGCTCAGCCCCTCGCGCTGGATGTCGAGAACGATCAGGCCGAGCGCCACGGTGGGCACCAGCGCAAGCCCGAGCGCCGCGAGCGTCCACTTCGCGCGCAGTGTCGCGAGCACGTTCGACCGCCTGGATCCCCCCCTGTCCGCGCGAGACAACTCGAAGATCAGTCTACACTCGGACGCAGGACACTGCATGCAAGGACGGTCTCGCGGCGCTCGTGCTCTCGTCCTCGTGGCGCTCGCAGCAACCGGGCTTGGGTCGGCGCTCGCCCCGAGCACCGCCCGCGCGCAGAGCGCCGCGCGCGCCGCCGACCCCCTCGAGCCCTCAGAACGGGGGAGCGAGTGGTTCGCGAACGAATCACTCGATCTCCGTGGCCACCTGCGGCCGAGCATCGGCTACGTCGTCAGCGAGGCCCATCGCTCGGTCGTCGTGCCGAGCCAAGGCGGACGCGATCTCGCGCCGGTGGAGGACCTCGCCTACCTCCACATCGGCGGGGGCGTCGTGCTCGGAGATCGCCTGCGTCTCTCGCTCGCTCTCCCGTTCCAGATCTACGCCGGCGGGCAGAATGCGTCCTCGAACGGGACCGAGCTCGCGGCGCCGCCGAAGGAGTCGAGCGTCGGCGACCTGCGGGTCGGCGTCGATCTGCGCCTCTTCGCCGTCTACCGCGACGCTGTCACCGGCGCGGTCGGCGTGCAGCTCTGGGCGCCCACGGGACAGAGGAGCCAGTGGACGAGCGACGGGGCGTTCCGGGCACAGCCGCGCATGATGCTTGCCGGCGAGCTCGGCCACGTCGTCTGGGCGGCGCAGCTCGGGGTCGCCGCGCGCGAGACCGCCGAGGCGAAGGCCTCTCTCGCCGCAGGCGCTCGCATCGCACGCACCATCGTCGTCGGACCGGAGCTCGTCGCGTCGACGACGTTCGACGACGCACTCGCGAAGCGGAGCACGCCCGTCGAGGCGCTGCTCGGCGCGCACTGGCTCATCGACGGCACCGCGAGGATCGGCGGAGGCGCCGGCGCGGGCCTCACCGACGGGATTGGCGCGCCGCAGTGGAGAGCGATCGTCTCGCTGGAGTGGGCTCCCGAGATCCCGAAGCCACCCCGAAGGCGCGGCGACGGACCTTCGAAAGCCCCGCGCGAGCCCCTTCCGGACGCCGACCACGACGGCATTCCCGACGCCGTCGACGCATGTCCGAGCGTCGTCGGCATCGCCACGAACGACGCGAAGACGAACGGCTGTCCGCCCGACACCGACGAGGACGGCATCGACGATCTCTCCGACGCGTGCCCGACGGTCCGAGGCATCGCCACCGGCGACCCCGCGACGACCGGATGCCCGGACCGCGATCGCGATCGCGACGGCATCCCGAACGACCTCGACGCGTGCCCTGACGACCGCGGCGCGCCCGACATCGACGCGCGGCGGAACGGCTGTCCGAAGGCGCTCCTCCGTGGCGAACGCATCGAGCTCTTCGATCCGATCGAGTGGAAGCATGGGACCGCGGAGCTCGTGGCCAGCGCGGAGAACGAGTCGATCCTCACCGCCGTGCTCGGCGTGATGCTCAAGCTCGCCGACACCCGCAAGCTGCGTATCGAGGGCTACACCGACAACCGCGGCGACCCCGCGGCGAGCAGGAGCCTCAGCGCCGCGCGCGCCGCCGCGGCCGCGAAGTGGCTCGTCGATCACGGGATCGATCGCGCGCGGATCTCGAGCGAGGGCTTCGGCCCCGAGCGCCCGATCCGCACGAACGAGACGGACGCGGGCCGCGCCGAGAACCGCCGGCTCGAGCTCCACCTCGAGCGGTAGCGTTCACGCGTTCCGCATCAGCTCGCGAGCCGTCGCTCCCGGAGCTTCCACGCGATCCGAGTGGCCATCGCCATGATCGAGAGCTGCGGGTTCACCCCCAGGCTCGTGGGGAGCACGCTCCCGTCGGCGACGAAGAGATCGCGCACCTCGAACGACTGGCCGTCCAGGTCCACCACCGCGTGATGACCCGACGTTCCCATGCGGCACGTGCCGAGCAGATGCTGCGAGCTACACTCGAGCATGTGCCCCGGGACGTGCTCGAGGTCGAGCGCGTCGAGCGCGTCCGGCGTGACCGGCGCGAGACCGAGCACGGGGAGGATCACCTCGCGTGCGCCCGCCGCGAAGAAGATGCGCGCCATCCTCCGCAGGAGGCCGGGGATGACCGAGCGGTCCTTGCGTGACATCCGGTACGTCATCACCGGCCGACCGAGGACGTCGAAGACGCGACCGCCTGCGTCGTCGTGGATCATCCCGCCGAAGACGGCGAGGTTCGGGATCGTCTCCGCGCGGGAGACGTGCTCGGGTCCGATGCCCGGCATGGTGCCTGCGAGCGCGCCCGGCGGAATGAAGAGGCCGACGCACGTGATTCCCTCGTGCTCGAACGCGTCGGTGTACGCGCTCTGGAGCGCGCCCTTCCATCCGTGGACCGGCTCATCGAACCGCCCCATGAAGCGAAAGCCGGGGTGGAGCGTGAGGTTCCGACCCGCCTGACCGGAGAGACGGCCGATGCCGCTCCGCAGGAGGAGGAGCGGCGAGGCGTACGCACCGGCGGCGACGACGACCCGCCGCGCGCGGACGACGAAAGGGGTGTGCGGCCTGCCGTGGCTGCCGTTCTTCAGACGACCGCTCACGCCGACGGCGCGGTCGCCCTTGACGAGGACGCGATCGACGAGGGCATCGCTCAGCACGTGCGTGCCGGCAGCGAGTGCGCGCGGCAGATAGGTGATGTCTACACTCATCTTCGCGCCGTGCGGGCAGCCGAAGTTGCAGCGACCACACCCATTGCAGCCCTTCGTGTTGCGACGAAGTGACTTGAGCTCGACGCCGTGGGCGCGACGGAGGCCCTCACCGAAGAGCGTCGTCGAGCGCGAGCGCATGGCGATCGGAACCTCCTCGACGTGCACCGAGCGCTCGACGCTCTCGAAGCAAGCGTCCATCCCGCGCGGCGTGAGATCGGTGAGTCCCATGACGCTCGACCACTCGTGGAGCACCTTGTCGGGCGTGCGGAAGCAGACCCCACCGGTGAGGAGTGACGAGCCGCCGACCCCAGACCCCATCATCACGTTGACGACCGGCGTGTCGCCGAGGCCGATCGCCACGGTGAGGCCGCCGTCCTTCCAGAGGTGGCGCATCGACTCGGTGGGCCGCATCTTCGAGTACGTCTCGGGCGGGATGTGCGCGCCCTCCTCGATGACGACGACGCGCTGCCCTGCCTCGGCGAGCGTCGCAGCCACGACGGCGCCGCCGGCGCCGGACCCGACGACGACCACGTCGGCGTCGAGCTCGAGCTCCTTGCCGCGCACGTGCGCGTGGTCGCGACCCCGCTCGATCGCCCCGGCGCTCACTGCGCCCCCGGCGTGAGCATGCACGCACCGTCGTAGCCGACCTCGCGCGCCGCGTCGGGGTGCTCGTAGTAGTGGACGGCAAGGAGCGCCTTCACGGCGAGCAGCGAGGGAGCGAAGGCGCTCCGTTCGAAGCGCTCGAGGGCATGGACGCGCTCGCTGGGCGAGAGCGAGGCGAGCGTCGTGAACCGACGTGACAAGAGCGGTGCGACGACGCTCACGACGAAGAGCGAGAGGATGAC
Source organism: Myxococcales bacterium (assembly GCA_025351875.1). Lineage (GTDB taxonomy): Bacteria > Myxococcota_A > Polyangia > Polyangiales > Polyangiaceae > Labilithrix. The sequence continues at coordinate 4,136 of JANXVA010000394.1, forward strand.
GATCGCGTACGATCGTCCGCTGGCGCGCGCGAGCGTATCGTCGAGCTCGGCGGTGACCCACGCGACGCGGTCTGCGGGAGGCGGCGTCACCTCGAGGCCCTCGCCTGCGCGCGCGAACACCGCCTCGATCACCGCGGTCACGGCGCGCTTGCTCCACGGGCCGAGCCCCTCGTCACGCTCGCGCATCCGCTCGTACGTTTGCTTCCCGCTCATCGTCGGGCGGAGACGCTAGGCAAACCCGAGCCCGGGCACCAGGACGAACCGCGCTATCGGCCCTTGCCCGAGAACACGACCACACCGGCAACCGCCAGCACGGCGACAATCACCATCCCGACGACGACGACCGCGAGCACGACCCGCACGATCGTCCTGGTCCTCGCGTCGGACTGTTCGGCCGTCGCGCGCTCCTGGCGAACGACGAGGTCCTTGGCGAGGCTTCGCTCGAACGTCTGCTTGCGCTCGTCGATCTCCTTCTGGGTGGCGACGACGTTGAACTTCTGCGGGCCGACGACGTGCTGGACCTGCACCTCCACCTTGGCTCGAGAATTCTCTCCGCAGTGCGTGCAGATGTAGCTGCCACCCTCCGTGGGCGCGCCGAGCTGGGCTCCACATTTCGGGCAGTCGAGCGCGAGCAGCGAGGTCGACATCGAACGACGATACGCGAAACCCTGGCGACGCGGGCGCGCTCGCGAAGGCGTCGCGGACGCGCGAAGGCGTCGCGGACGCGCGACGCCGTCGCGGACGCGCAGCAGCTCTTTCGCCATGAACACGCTTGTTTTGCGTGCGATCATGGCACGCGAGGCGCGCGCGCGCCGGGCACGTCGATTGCTGCAGTTGCTCGCCATGCGCAGCACGACCTGGCTTCTCTCGATCGCGGTCGTCCTCGCGCCGCTCGGGGCAGGAGCGCAGCCGCGCCCGAGCGCGATCCCAACCTCCAACGGGGACGGTCTCGATACGCACCTCTTTCGGCCCGCGCTCGACTCGCGCGGCCTCATCTCGCTGAACGGCGTCGATGTGCTCCCGGCCGGCCGCATCAGCGTCGGCCTGACGATGGACTACGGGCGAGGGCTCCTGCGCGTCGCCGATGTCGGCCAGAAGTCGACGGCGCTCGTGAGGGACTCGTTCACCGGCACGTTCGCGTTCGACTACGGCATCGCCGATCGTGCCGTGGTCGGCATCTCCGCGCCCGCGCTCTTGATGTCGGGCGACCCCCAGCCGGGCACCGCCGGATGGGGACCGCAGGCACTCGACGCGCAGTCGATCGGCCACGTCGCGCTGCACGGCAAGCTGAAGCTGACCCGCGCCGGCAGTGGCCTCGGCGTCGCGGTCGCGGCGCAGATCGGCGTGCCCGTCAGCGATGCGCCGCGCGACGCCGGCGCCGATCCCTCGCTCTGGTACTGGCCGACGATGATCTTCGAGAAGCGCTTCGGCGCGGAGGAGCAGCTACGCCTCGTCGCAAACATCGGCTATCGAGGACACTCTGCGAGCACGACCACGCTCGCCCTGCGTGACGGACGCGTGCGGGACGGAGGTCGCGTCACCTACGGCGCCGGCGCGTCGCTTCGCGTCGCGGAATCGCTCGATGTGGTCGTCGAGACGTATGGCAGCTACCTCACCTCCGACAGCGACGCCGCAGTGCGGCCTTCCAACGAGGCGCTCGGCGGCCTGAAGGTGTTCGTCGACAGGAGCTCGCACCTCCTCCTCGCCGCCGGACCGCGCATCACGAGCGGCTTCGAGGCCGCCGACTTTCGCGCGGTCATCGGCTTCGTGTTCGAGCCGCCCGCGTACGACACCGACGGCGACGGCATCCCGGACGGTGAGGACGCTTGCCCGAGCACTCCCGGCGTCCGCTCGACCGATCCGGCGAAGAACGGCTGCCCGCTCGACACGGACGACGACGGCATCCCTGACACCGAGGACGCGTGCCCACTCGTGAAGGGGCCGCGGACCGGTAACCCGCGCACGAACGGGTGTCCGCCGCTTCCCGACGCGCCGCCGCCTGCTCCTCCGCCCCCGGGCGATCGCGACCAGGACGGCGTTCCCGACGTCGAGGACGCCTGCCCCGACCACCCCGGCGCACGCCACCCCGACCCGAAGCGCAACGGCTGCCCGGACATCCTGATCGGTCCGACCGGCATCACGGTGTTCGACAAGATCCTCTTCAAGACGGGGAGCGCGGAGATCCTCCCCGCGTCGAATCCGGTCCTCGACAAGGTGGCCAAGGCGCTGGTCGAGCACCCGGAGCTGGTCCTCGTCGAGGTGGCGGGGCACGCCGACGAGCGCGGGAGCGAGAAGCTCAACCTCAGCCTCACGCAGGCCCGCGTCGACTCGGTGATGGTCGCCCTCGTCGCACGCAACGTCGAGGGCTCGCGCCTCCGCGCAAGAGGTTACGGCTACTACTGTCCGCGCGAAGAGGGCCACGACGAGGAGGCCTGGAGCAGGAACCGCCGCGTCGAGTTCGTCATCCTGAAGACGAACCAAGGCCCGACCGGCGCTCCCATGGGCTGCGACGTCGCGACCGCGCACGGGGTGGCGCCGGCGCCGGTGCCGTGATTGCTGCTGGAATCATCCCTTGTTTCAGGCTAGAACGGTCTCATCATGCAGCGTGGCACGGCGGAGATCTTTCTCGCCCTCGGGCTCATCCTGATCGGCATCCTGGGCTTGAAGCTCACCGACATGAACCTGTTCTGGGCGTTCATCGCGCTCGGCGGTGCCGTCGGCTGCCACGGGGGTATCTCCGTGTCGCAGCGCGCGCGCGTCTGATCTCGAGTCGGGGCGCCGGCCGTGCGCGGAGGCGCCGATTCGCGGGAATCTCCCGGACCCAACGGGTGTTTCGAGCGTGCGCGGGCTCGTGACGGAACCGCGCTCGTGGTAGGACCGCGACGGTAAATCGATGCAAGACGCCCGAGAGCTCAATGAAATCGTTGCGCGCGAGAGCGCGTTCGTCGACCGCATCCTCGCCGAGGTCGGCAAGGTCATCGTCGGCCAGACGTACATGGTCGAGCGGATCCTCATCGGACTGCTCACCGGCGGACACGTGCTGCTGGAGGGCGTCCCTGGCCTCGCCAAGACCCTCACGGTGCGAACGCTCTGCGAGGCGATCAGCGCCAAGTTCGCCCGCGTGCAGTTCACGCCGGATCTCCTGCCCGCCGACGTCATCGGCACGGTGATCTACAACCAGCAGAAGGGTGAGTTCACCTCGAAGCTCGGCCCCGTCTTCGCGAACCTCGTCCTCGCCGACGAGATCAACCGCGCGCCAGCCAAGGTGCAGAGCGCGCTGCTCGAGGCGATGCAGGAGCGGCAGGTCACCATCGGCGACCGCACCTATCCTCTACCCGACCCGTTCATCGTCATGGCGACGCAGAACCCGATCGAGCAGGAGGGCACGTATCCGCTGCCCGAGGCGCAGATCGACCGCTTCATGCTCATGTGCAAGGTCGGCTACCCGACCCGCGAAGAAGAGCGGAAGATCATGGATCGCATGACGGGCATCATCCCGGCAAAGGCCGAGCACGTGTGCACGCCCGCGGAGCTGCTCGACGCGAAGAAGATCATCGGTCAGATCTACGTGGCCGACAAGATCAAGGACTACATCGTCGACGTCGTGTTCGCGACGCGCGAGCCCGCCAAGCACGGCCTGAAGGATCTCGCGCCGCTCATCGAGTTCGGCGCGTCGCCGCGCGCATCGATCGCGCTGAACCTCGCGGCGCGCGCGCACGCGTTCTTGCGCCACCGTGGGTACGTCACGCCCGAGGACGTGAAGGCCATCGGTCCGGACGTGCTCCGGCACCGCGTGGTCCTCACCTACGAGGCGGACGCCGAAGAGGTCACGTCGGAGCAGGTCGTCCGGCGCGTCTTCGAGGTCGTGGAAGTTCCCTGACTCGCCGGCTCGTACGCGCATGATTCCCCGGGAGATCCTCGCAGCGCTGCGGACCATCGAGATCCACACGGCGAGGCTCGCCAACGAGCAGCTGTCCGGCACGTACAAGTCGAGCTTCAAGGGCCAGGGCCTCGCCTTCCGCGAGGTGCGGCCGTACCAGCCCGGCGACGACATCCGCACGATCGACTGGAACGTGTCGGCCCGCATGAACGACACGTTCGTGAAGGTCTTCACCGAAGAGCGCGAGATGACCGTGATGATCGCGGTCGACCTCTCCGCGAGCGAGCGCTTCGGGACGCAGCGCGCTCCGAAGGCGCGCGTCGCCTCCGAGGTCGCAGCGCTCCTCGCGTTCAGCGCGATCCGGAACAACGACCGCGTCGGCCTCATCCTGTCGACGAGCAAGGTCGAGCGCATCGTGCCGCCCAAGAAGGGCGAGAAGCACGTGATGCGCGTGATCCGGGAGATCCTCGGCTTCGAGGCTCCCCCCGCGGCCTCCGCGCAGACGACCGCGACGAAGCGAGTACCCCGGCTCGGCGCGGCCACGGATTTGAAGACCATGCTCGAGGCGCTCGCGCACGTGGCGCGCCGGCGCAGCGTCTCGTTCATCATTTCGGATTTTTTCGCGAGCGGCTACGAGCGCGCGCTGTCGCTCGCGAGCGCCAAGCACGACGTCATTCCCGTGGTGCTCACGGATCGGCGCGAGCTGGATCTGCCCGACGTCGGGCTCGCCACGTTCGAGGACCTCGAGAGCGGCGAGATGGTGTGCGTCGACACCTCCGACAAGCGCGTGAGGGCGCACTACCACTCGGAGATGACGAAGATTCGCGAGACGCGCCGCCAGCTCTTCTTCAAGCTCGGGCTCGACTCCGTCGAGGTGGAGACCGGGGGCTCGTTCGTGAAGCCGCTTCGCGATCTCTTCGCGCGGCGCTCGCGGAGGGTACGGACGCGATGAGGCGGTCTGCGCTCGCCCTCGGGGCGCTGTCGATTGCGGCGGCGGCGATCGTTCCGGTAGTTGCGGAGGCGCAGCTGACCGGGGTCGATCCGGGCGGCAGCGTTTCCGGATCGGGGACGGGCACGGGCACGGGCGGGCCTGGCGGGAACCTTGGGGTGATGGTGGCCGACGCAGGGGTCGGCGGCGAGGTCGGGGGATGCGTCGAGAGCGTCCCCAAAGGGGCGACGCGCCCCATCCTCAACGAGACCTTCCCGACGCGTGGGACGAGCGGCTGGGCGGCGACGCTCGCGATCACCGTGAGGCACGGCAAGGGCGAACGCGTGCTGCCCGCGGGGCTCGATCTCGCGGGCGCCGTCGAGGCGAAGAAGTACCTGCTGAAGGCGGGCTTCGCGATCCCCGATCAGGACGGAGGCGCCGCCGCGCACCTCTGGACCGAGCCCGAGGAGAAAGATCGCGCGTACTCCATCACCCATCTCGAGCTTCCCCTCGTCGTGCTCCCGGACAAGCCCGGTCGCAACCTGATGACGCTCCCGCCGATGCCCGTCGCGGTCGCGCGCGCCAACGGCGAGATCGCGACGGTGTGCAGCCACCTGCACCAGATCGGCGTCGAAGACCCGACCGCGAACACCCCGCAGGCCGAGCCGAAGACAAACCCGCCGCCGAGACCGCAGCGCGAGGAGTGGACCGCCTTGAAGAGGGCGCTTCTCTGGGGTGGTCTCGGGATCCTCGTCGGCGCTCTGCTCGCATACTTCGGGTACAGGTACCTCACGAAGCCGAAGCCGCCGGAGCCGCCTCCGCCGCCGCGACCGCCGTGGGAGCTCGCGCTCGAGCGCCTCGACGAGGTCCGTCATGCCGGCCTCCTCGATGCGCAGCGTCACGCCGAGTACTTCGATCGCGTGAACGACGCCGTGCGCGGCTATCTCGGCGCGCGTTTCGGCTTCGACGGCCTCGAATCGACCTCTGACGAGATCCTCACCTCGCTGACGAAACACGCCGGCGGCTTCGTGCGCGTCGACGCCGCGAGCGACCTCAATGCACCGACGCCGGGCATCCCCCTGGGCGAGGTGAGGCGATTCCTCGCCGAGTGCGACCTCGTCAAGTTCGCGAACCTCAAGCCGTCGCCCGACCAGTGCGGCACCGCGCTCACCGTCGGAGTGCACATCGTCCGCTCGACGATGCCGTTCTCCGTACCGGGTGCCACGCCGCCCGCGCCTGCGCCCGCTCCCGTGCCCGTGGCGCCCATCGACGACTCCACGTACGCGCCGCCGCCCGCGGCGTCCGCTCCGCCCCCGGCGCCCTCCAAGGCCGACGACAGCGACGCCCACGGAGGTGACGCATGAGCAAGCCCGCGCGCATCCTCGGCATCGCCGTCGGCACGCTTACGTTCCTCGTGCTCGGGCTCCTCTACCCCGCGCTCGCCCGCGGTGAGGCCTGGCTCGGCGCGATCTGGACGGTGCCGGTCCTCGCCTGGCTCCCGCGCGAAGCGCGCCTGCCGACCCTGATCGGCCTCATCGTCGTCCTCGGCGCGCTCGTGATCTGGCGCATGACGCTCGCGGCGGATGCGCGCACGCCGCGCCTCCGCATGTCGACGGTCGCTCCGCTGCTCACCGGTCCACGCGGCTTCCGCACGAAGCTCCGCGACATGCCCGGCATGATCCGCGTCGCCGCCATCGCGCTCGCGATCCTCGCCATCGGTCGGCCGCAAAACGTGCTCCGCGGAGAGAACACGGACGAGAAGGGCATCGACATCGTCCTCGTCCTCGATCTGTCGGGCTCGATGCGCGCCCTCATGGAGGCCGACTCCGCGCCCTCGCGTCCGCAGGCCGGCGGCGTGACGCGGCTCACGCGCCTCGAGACCGCGAAGGAGGTCATCCTCGATTTCGTCGCGCGTCGGAAGAACGACCGCATCGGCGTCGTCGTGTTCGGCCGCTCCGCATACATCCTCTCGCCGCCGACGCTCGACAAGTCGCTCCTCGCGGGCCTCGTCAGCAAGATGGACCTCGGCCTCATCGACGGCAACGGCACCGCCATCGGCGACGCGGTCGGCACCGCCGTCGCTCGCCTTCGCCGCTCGAGCGCGCGCTCGAAGGCGATCATCCTCCTCACCGACGGCGACTCGAACGCCGGCTCGATTGCCCCCGACTACGCCGCGCACCTCGCGCAGACGCAGGCGGTCCGCGTCTACACGGTGCAGATCGGCAACGGCGACGACGTCGACGTCCAGGAGGGAACCGACATCTTCGGGCAGCCGAGGTTCGTGCGCGAGCACTTCCCGGTGAACCCGGAGCTCCTGAAGCGCATGGCGAGCACGACGGGTGGCGACTCTTTCGTGGCGAACGACAAGAGGGGCCTCGAGCTCTCGATGCACCAGATCCTCGACAAGCTCGAGAAGACGCGGTTCGAGGCCCAGGCCGCGACGATGGAGGATCTCTTCCCGTTCCTGCTGCTCCCCGCGGTCATGCTCCTCGCGCTCGAGGCGCTCATCCGTGTGTTCATCGTGCGGAGGTTCCCGTGAGGCTTTTCTACGACCTCACATCGATGCCGTACCTGCTGGTGGCGCTCGCGTGCGGGCTGCTGGTGGCGCTCTTCGCCGGTGCGCTGGTGCTCGCCTCGATCCGTCGCGGTCGTGCGACCTCCGCGTTCGGTGATCCCGCGCTGGTCTCGAAGCTCGAGTCGTTCGACGCCGCCGGGCGGCGCGCGCTCAAGGGCGTGCTCCTCGTCATCGCGCTGGTCTCGGCTTTCCTCGCGCTGGCGCGGCCGCAGTGGGGTCGCGGAACCAAGCTCGTCCCGGCGACCAACCTGGATGTGGTCATCGTCCTCGACTACTCGAAGAGCATGTACGCGCGCGACGTCGCGCCCAGCCGGATCGCTCGCGCGAAGGCCGAGGTCACGAAGCTCACGCGCGAGCTCCCCGGGGCGCGCTTCGCCGCCGTCGCGTTCGCCGGCGAGCCGATGAGCTTCCCGCTCACCAGCGACTCGGCAGCGATCAGCCAGTTCTTCCGGCAGCTCGACCCGAACGACATGCCAGTGGGCGGCACCGCGATCGCGCGTGCCCTCGAGCGCGCGCGCGAGCTCCTCGCTCGCGACCCGAAGTCGAAGGAGCACGTTCGCGTCATCGTCCTCGTCACCGACGGGGAGGACCTCGAAGGCGACCCCGTCGCCGTCGCGAAGAACGCCGCGGAGGAGAAGACGCGCATCGACGTGGTCCAGATCGGCGGGCGCGCGCCGGAGCCCATTCCCGAGGTCAACGCGGACGGAAAGGTCGTCAACCTCCGCCGCGACGAGGACGGCAAGCCGCTCACGACCGAGCTCACCGCCGAGGGCGAGGCCCAGCTCGCCGAGATCGCGAAGGTCACGGGCGGCGCCATCGTTCGCGCGGAGCGCGGCGAGACGGGCATCGACGAGGTCGCACGAGGCCTCAAGCGCATGATGCGTGAGGAGCTCGCGGAGCGCGTCGAGACCGCGTTCGACGAGGAATACATGTGGCCGCTCGGGGCGGCCGTCCTCCTCTTGATCGTGGAGGGCATGGTCCCCGAGGCGCCGCTGCCGAAGTTGCCCTCGGGCCTCCTCGCGATGCCGTCACGGACGGGCCGCATCCGCCCTGAAAAGCGCCCGAAGCGGAGCAAGCGTGACGACGTCGAGATTGGCGGCGGCACCAAGGCGAAGAGGAAGCGAGCATGAAGAAGCTACGCCCCTTCCGTCACGGCTTTTACGTGGCCGCGCTCTCGAGCGCGTTCGTCGTCGCATGCGGCTGGGACCCGTCACGCCCCTTCGAGCGCGAGTCACCGCAGGTCCGCGAGGCGATCGCGACGCTCGACGCCGGCGACGCTCAGCGCGCGACCGAGCAGCTCCAGGACTACCTCGCGACGGGAGCGTGCGCCGAAGGCAACATCGGCACGCCGCCGCGCGTTCGCGAGCGCTCGAACGGC
>JANXVA010000410.1 GCA_025351875.1 Myxococcales bacterium
GAACGTTCCGCCTTCGAGCGGTGCGGCGAGCGCGATCTCGCCTGCGGGCGACACGGCAAGCGCGTACCTGGGGTACGCCGCAGTATTGACCCTGTCGAGGACGAGCTCGCTCTTGTGGCCGTGGCGCGGCACGATGACGAGCGACCGCTGGGGATACGACGGATAGACCTGATCCCTCAGCACGTAGACGTTGCCGGCGTCGTCCACGTTCATGTCATGGAGGTCTCCCCCGATGAGGCCTCGGTCCTCCGCGGTCCCCGTGTCGGCGATCTCGTAGAAGCTCGCGCCTGCGAGGAGGTACGTGCGCCCCTTTCCGGCGGAGATCGCCGAGAGGTCCTGTCCCCTGAATCCCGCTGGGACCGCCGACCACGTGCCCGACGCGCTGCGCGTGAAGCGGCGCGCATCGCCTCCGATCACGTTGTCGGCCGAGATGAGGATGTCGGCCGATCCGGTGGCGCGCGGGTGCAAGATGATCCGATCGTTCCCGTAGTCAGCCAGGAGGCCCGTCGCGACCTTCTCGCCGGCGCTCCACTGGTTCGGGCCGCGCTCTGAATAGTAGAGATCGAGGCGCGTCCCCGTCTTTCGGTAGAAGGCCGCGAACTGTCGCCCGTCCGGATCCTTCGCGTAACCGATGCCCTTACCGATCGCCATCGTCCGGTCGTCGTCGAAGAAGCGGTCCTCTCCCGCGACCGCCGTCGCGTTGCCCGTGCTGTAGTCCTCGGTGTAGACGACGGTCGCCGGCGCGCCTGCCGTGCGAAACATTTCCCACCGGATCATGTTGTACCGCTCGGTCGCGGGGACCGGCCAGGTTCCGAAGCGCACCCGGCCTTCGCGGACGCCGTTCAAGGAGAAGGGATTGTAGTCGCCGTAGCCGTAGAGGAGCTTGCCGTGATCGAACGCGAGCTCCAGGCGGTCGAGGTGAATCGCCGAGTTGTCCTCCTTCGCGCGCATGCTCGAGCTGCTCACCGCCATGCATCGCTCGAGGACGCATCGCGCGCTTCCGCCGCCGCATTCGGCATCGACGCGGCACGTGTGCACGGCTGCTCCCGGAGCGAGGTAGCTCGCGCGAAAGGTGACGGCCTTGCCCGCCGCTTCACGCATCGCGAGGTAGTACGTTCCAGCGGACTTCACCGTCTGCGTGATCCGCGCGCCGGTGGTGCCGGCGACGCCCGTGTGACGTCCGAGCGACGTGAAGTCCGACTTCAAGAGGTACGCGATCGGCGCCCCGTCCTCCGCCGTGACCTGGAGGTCGACGGCAGCGCCGGCGGCGAGCTCGAGGCGGAGCGCGCGACTGCCCTTGCCGCCCGGATGGGCGACGTTCGCCGACTGGCCGACGGCGAGGGTGCCGACTACGTCGGCCGCATTCGTGAGCGCGTCCTCGGTCGCTCCGACGTCGTCGGTCGGCTCTTCCGCGCAGGCGGTACCCATGGCGGCGGTCGAGATGGCGAAGGCGCAGAGCAGTTGGTGGAGTTTCATCGAGGGTCCTCTTGACCCTCATTGTGTGTGATTTACCTACGGCTACCACTCGGGTTCCGGGCCTCGCGGAGACTCCTCAAAACCGTCACATTCCGAGCCGTTGGGCAGCACTGGATCGCGATTGCTCCTGCCGCTGGCTCGGCTTTCGCTCCGCACGGCTCCCTTGGCGCTAGCCCTCGTCAGTCCCAGCGTGGGCTGGCGCGTCGGTCAGGTATCTCAGCACGGCATGCACCAGCTGCTCTCGCAGCTCCGCGGGGGTGAACGGCGGGTGGTCGGACCAGATCAACGTGTGGATGACGCCCATCCCCATGTTCGTCACCATGTACGCAACGAGCTCGAGATCGTCCTTCCTCACGTCCGTGCGCTGGCGTAGCGCGTTCGCGAGCGTCGTCGCGAACGCATGCTGGGTGCCGGCGATCGTCGGCATGAGCCCGATGCGATGGGCGACGCGGAGCACGAGGCGCGGCGTTCGAACGTCGCGGACGTAGGTGTCGAACATCAAGTCGACGATTCCGCGGACCGCGACCGGCAGCGGCTCGAGCCTGGCTTGCTCGAGCTGCGCTTCGAAGGCGCGAAGGTTGTCCTCGGTGAACTTCGCGGCGACCCCGGCGAGCACGCTCCCGCGGTCGGCGAAGTAGTCGTAGAGTGAACCGACTCCGACGCCCGCGCGCGCGGCGATCTCGTTGAGCGAGAGGTCGTCGTCGTCGTGCTTGCCCGGCAAGAGCTCGGAGGCCGCTTCGAGCACGGCCTCGACCACGCTGCGCGAGCGCGACTGCTTCGGTTCCTTGCGAAGAAAACGGTCGTAGAGTGGTCGTCGAGTCATTCCGCGCGCCCCTTAGCGAAGCACGCAACGGCCGCCTCGTGTTTACCTGTCTTTCCCTTCCACCACGAGATCGCTCCGTCGCGATCGCGCGGGTCGCCGGCCCATCGAGGCTACTTCTTCGCCTTCGAGGCGGCTTTCGCTGCCCGCCCCGCTGCCTTTGCTGCCGGCGCTGCCGCCTTGGGTGCCGGGCTCCACTTGCCCGACATGACGCCTTCGCACAGGCTCTTCATGGAGTCGGCGGTGACGCCGTCGGACTTGTAGAAGTAGTCGACGTCATCCATTCCGCTGCTGCCGTCGGCCTGCGCGCACGTGCCGAGCAAGTTGTCCTGAGCGCACGGCGTCGAGTCCTTCTTGAACACGCCGCCGAGCGTCTTGCACGAGTCCTCGGCCGCGATGCCCATCGCGCCCTTGAACTCCTTGCACTTGCCGTCCGTCGGGTTGTTGCAAGTCGCGAGGATCGTGCCCGCCTTGACGGGGGCAGCGGCCGTCGCGGCGGTGAGGGTCGCGGCGCTCGACGCAGGCGCGGTCATCGCCGAGGCGAGGGCGGCGGCGAGCTTCTCCTCGTTCTTCTTTTGTTCCTCGGGGCTCGGCTTCGAGCATCCGGAGAGGGTCACGAGGACGAGCGGGAAAACGAGACCGAGCTTCATGGGAGTCCTTGTCGTTCAGGGGCGCCGTCGGACGGTGACAGGCCCGCTTGTGTACGCGGACGGCCCTCCGTCGCTTCCTGGTCGCTCACGAACCCGAGCATCGCGTTCATGGCCCGTCCCACACGCTCCCGATCTGGCGCGAAGAAGGGCGCAACGAGGCGCGCGCCAATCCGAGTGCGTCGAATCGCGGCGTGACGATGGGCTTGCCGGCTCAGCGAAACAGCGAGGCAGGCGCGCCGTAGTCGGCGTCCCACGTTGCCCACGCCACGTCGGTCGGTCCGACATCGGTGGTCTTCACGACGACCTTGCCGTGCTCACGATGCAGGAGGGCCGCGAAGCCGTCGTCGAAGGTCCCTTCGTCGATGTCCTGCTGGTACTCGGTGGTTTCTGAGCTTGGGCTTCAGATTGGCGCGAAGGCTGTCCATCGCCTCGGCGCGCAACGCCTTGGCCGGATCGGTCGGCTCGACGACGCCGCCCGGAAAGATGCTCGCCGGCGCGCCGTAGGTCGCAGGCCATTCGAGCCACTCGACATCGGTTGCGCCGACGTCGGCGGCCTTTACGGTCCACTTGCCGTTCACCTTCTGCAGGAGAGCGTCGACGTGATCGTCGAAGGTCCCTTCGTCGATGTACTGCTGATACTCGGTGCCACGATAGTCGACGGGCCTGCCGCTTCCCTTGAGGAGGATGACGTCCCGTCAGGAACGCGAACGCCTTGCTGGCCTTGAAGTGACCCTGGCTCACGTCGAACTGGACGTCCTGGTTCGCCAAGCCCGGCTTCAAGTTCGCGCGCAGCGCCTCCATGATCGCCTGGCGTTCGCTCGACGTGACCGCGTCCTCGCTCGCGGCCGCGTCGTCGCCACCCGAATCCGCCGCGCGTCCCATGAGCGGCGCGGCGCACGCGAGGGCAAGGAGGCCGACGATCGAGAGACGAGAGAGGGGGCGCTTCTGGCGGTTCATGGTCGTGTACTCCTTAGTGCGCAATCGACCTACGTTCACTTACTGTGCCACACGTTCGTCGGCTGGCGGTTCCTCGATTCCGAAGCGAAACAGGGCCTTTACGGACGCGCGACCGCGGACCCTCCCTTCGTGCCGAGAACAGCAAGCTCCAGCGTCGCTGGAGCGTTCGGATACGCGGGGCTGAGTTGGACCGCGGAGGCCGAACGGCGCCGGAGGCTCCCGAAGGTCGGCTAGCCTCCACGCGCCGTGCAATTCCTCCATCCCGCCCATGACGAAGAGCTCGAGCTCTCCACCGACGACGTCTTTCTGAACCCGGGCTACTTCGACGGCGGGTCCCGCCTCGACACGAACCTGTCGCCGCCCGATTTTCCAGGCAGCTCGCACCCGATCGTGTCGGCGAACATGAACGCGGTCACCGGCAAGCGCATGGCCGAGACCATCGCGCGCTTCGGCGGTCTCGGCGTCCTTCCCCAGGACATGGATCTCGAGACGGTCGCCCGCATCGTCAAGCACATCCACTCCGCGGACCCGCGCTACGACACGCCGCTCGCCGTCACGCCGCGCGCCACCCTCCGCGACGTCACCGGCATCATCCGCAAGCGCTCTCACGACCTCGTGGTCGTGGTCGACGAAGAGAACCGCCCGCTCGGTGTCGTCACCCACGCCGCGCTCCGCGATCGCGATCAGTACACTCCCGTCTCCCAGCTCATGACCTCGCGCCTCGTCGCGTTGAAGGTCGGCATTGCGAACCGTGACGCGTTCCTGATCATGGATGAAGCGCGCGTGAAGGCCGCCCCCGTGCTCGACGAGTCGGGTCGCCTGGTCGGCGTCCTCACGCGCGACGACACCGTTCGCCTCGAGCTCCTCCGCCCTGCGCTCTCGCCGCAGGGCGAGCTCATGGTCGCCGCCGCCGTCGGCATCTCCGCCCAGGCCCCGGACACCGCACGAAAGCTCCTCGAAATAGGCGTCTCCGCGATCGTGCTCGACACCGCGCACGGCCACCAGCGCCGCATGCTCGAGACGATTCGCGCGGTGAAGGCCGTCGTCTCTGGCAAGGTCCCGATCGTCGCCGGTAACGTGTGCACGGCCGAGGGGACGCGCGCGCTCATCGAGGCAGGCGCCGACGTCGTGAAGGTCAACGTCGGCCCTGGCGCGATGTGCACGACGCGCATGCAGACCGGCGCGGGTCGTCCGACGTTCACGTCTGTGCTCGTCTGCGCACGCGAGGCGAAGAAGCTCGGCAAGCACGTCTGGGCGGACGGCGGCGTGAAGCACCCGCGCGACGTGGCGCTCTACCTCGCGGCCGGCGCGTCACGCGTGATGGTCGGCACCGCGCTCGCCGGTACCTACGAGAGTCCGGGCGACGTGAAGGAGGACAAGGACGGCCTCCTCTACAAGGAGAACTACGGCATGGCGAGCGGCCGGGCGGTGAACGACCGCACCGCGGATCAGGATCCGTTCGAGCGCGCCAAGAAGGGCTTCTTCCGCGAAGGCATCTCCACCTCGCGCATCTACATCCGCGAGGGGCAGGAGAGCGCGTCCGGGATCCTCGTCGACATGATCACCGGCGTTCAGTCGGCGTTCACGTACGCGGGCGCGCGAACCGTCGCTGAGATGCACGAGCGCGCCGTCATCGGGGTGCAGACGGCCGCTGGCTACGGAGAAGGCACACCGCACGGCTCCGTGCGCCGCTGAGGTTCACGTCAGGCGTCGGCGCGGAGGCTCAGGTCCGCGCGTCGACGCGAACGGCGCGTGAGTCGACGATGATGTTGCGCCCGTGGTAACCTCGACACCGCGCGATGGGCCACGACGAGGCGACGAAGCCGCTCTACTCGACGTCGAGCGGCGGAGAAAAACTCGACCTCTGCGTTCTCGTCATGAACGAGGCGGGCACCCTCACCATCCCGCTACCCGAGCGCGCGAGCGTCGTCATCGGTCGCGGTGCCGAGTGCGATCTGACCGTCGAGGATGAGTCGGTGTCTCGCGCGCACGCTCGGATCTCTCGCATCGGTGCGATCCTCGCCGTCGAGGATCTGGGGAGCACCAACGGCACGAAGGTCGGGGGTCATCGGATCGCCGCCGCAACCCGGACGCCGATCCAGGTCGGCACCATCATCGAGCTCGGTCAGGTCCTCGTGCTGGTCCGTCCGGCCAATGGCGCCGCGCCGGTCCAGCCACGGCGCGCAGCAGGAGCGCCGACCGGCGCGGTCTTCGTCCACGAGTCGATGAAGGAGCTCTATGGCCTCCTCGACATCATCGGACCCAGCGACGTCAACGTGCTCGTGCTCGGTGAGACCGGCGTAGGAAAGGATGTCTTCGCGGCCGCCGTGCACGCGAGCTCCCTCCGCGGTCAGCGCCCGTTCGTTCGCATCAACTGCGCGGCGCTCGCCGAGTCGCTGCTCGAGGCCGAGCTCTTCGGCTTCGAGAAGGGCGCGTTCACCGGCGCCACGCAGGCCAAGCAGGGCCTCTTCGAGGCTGCCGAGGGTGGGACCGTCTTTCTCGACGAGGTGGGCGAGATGCCGCTGACCACCCAGGCCAAGCTCCTACGCGTCGTCGAGAACCGCGAGGTCACGCGCGTCGGTAGCGTCCGGGCCATGCGCGTCGACGTGCGCATCGTCGCCGCGACGAACCGCGACCTCGCCACGCTCTCCGAGCTCGGTCAATTTCGCGCCGACCTCTACTACCGCCTCGCGGGTGTCAGCGTGGTGATCCCGCCACTTCGCCGGCGCTCTTCCGACATTGCCGCGCTCGCCGCC
The DNA here is from genome assembly GCA_025351875.1 of Myxococcales bacterium. GTDB lineage: Bacteria > Myxococcota_A > Polyangia > Polyangiales > Polyangiaceae > Labilithrix. The sequence goes on from JANXVA010000410.1 coordinate 6,660, forward strand.
CACTTTCTCGAGAAATGCCCGGCGGCGTTGCCGCTGGGGCTGCCGGTCGTCGATGCGCTCACCGCGCACCGCTGGCCCGGCAACGTGCGCGAGCTGAAGTCTGTCCTCGAACGCGCGCTCCTCCTCTCTCGGGGCGGACCGCTGGCCGTCGAGCATCTGCGGTTCGGAAGCTCGATCCTGAACGACACCGCACCGGCGAGCACGCATCAGCCCGTGGCTGCTCCGCGCCCGGGCGACGTACGCGAGGCCATGCGTCGCACGGAGCGCGATCAGATCGTCGCCACCGTCGAGGCATGCGGCGGTAATCACAGCGAAGCCGCGCGACGGCTCGGGATCTCGCGGACGACGCTCCTCAAGCGTCTCGCGGCGTACGGCAAGCGCTGAGCGCGGCTCAGAGAATCGGCGGGATGGCGGGTGCTGCTGCCGAGGGCTTCGCGCTCGGGGCTACCGGCGTGCGTCGCGCCGAGCCTCGCGGCGACGCGTGCGGGCGTTCGGCCGAGACGCTGGGCGCCGCGCTCGGTTCCGAGACGCTGGGCGCCGTGCTCGCCGAGTCGACCGGCGGATCGGGAGGCGGAGGTTCGGCGGGTCTCGTGACGCCCGCCGCGGCGTCGCCGAGGGGAGCTGCGACGCTGACGAGGGGGACGGCGCGCGCGGGACGCGAGACGACGCTTCGCGCTGCGACGCCCGCCACGATGAGCGCCGCGATCGCGCCGACGCCGGCGGCGAGCCGCTGCAGCCGCCGGGATCGTGTCGCTGCAGGAGCGCTGTCCGCCTGCGGGAGCCTCACCGCGGCGGCGAGCACGGTGCTCGGAGTACGCTGCGGGCTCGCCATGCGCGCGGTGTGCGTGGGGTCGTGAGCACCGAAGGAAAGATCCGGCACGGTGGCGCTGGCAGGCGGCGCGTCCTCCCGAAACTCCGGCGCGCTCGTCCGGAAGGTCTCGCTCCCCCGCGCGAACGGTGCGAGCGCATCGGCAAACGCTCGCGCGCTTGCGTGACGGTGCGAAGGGTCGCGCTCGAGCGCGAGCATGATCGCTCTTGCGAGAGGAGGCGGCGCTTCGGGCGCGAACTGCTCGATGGGTGGCACGGGATCGAGGAGGATCGCCGCGAGCAGCGGCTGTCCCGTGCGCTCCTCGAAGGGAGCGCGTCGGGCGATCAGCGTGTAGAGCACCACGCCCAGGCTCCAGAGGTCGGCGCGATGATCGACCGCGATACCCCGGAGCTGCTCGGGCGCCATGTAGCGCGGCGTTCCCATCACGGTCCCGGTCTGCGTCTTCACGTCGTCTGCGGAGCCGCCCTCTGGCGCGAGCACCTTGGCGATACCGAAGTCGAGGAGCTTGGCGAACCGATCGCGCCCACTCCCCACGATGAAGATGTTCGCCGGCTTGATGTCGCGATGGACGAGCCCGGCGCGGTGCGCCTCCTCGAGGGCGACGCAAACATGACTCACGAAGGTGCACGCGTCCTCGGTGGAGAGCGGGCTGCGCGCCGAGAGCCTCGAGAGCGTCTCGCCCTCGAGGTACTCCATCACCATGAACATCATGCCGTCGTCGGTGACGTCGACGTCGAAGACCTTCACCACGTGCGGGCTCGTGAGTCGCGCCGCCGCGCGAGCCTCGAGCTCGAAGCGCGCGCGGAACTCGCTGGCGTTCTCGAGGGTAGGTGCGATCGTCTTGACGATGACCCTGGCACCCAGCCGTTCGTGGATGCCCTCGTAGACCGTTCCCATGCCGCCTTCGCCGACCGGCCGCACGATGCGGTAGCGGCCCCGGAGGACCGAGCCTTCCTCGAGCAAGGGCACGCGAGAACGGTACCACGGCGGTCGCAACGCAAGAAAGGACGGCCGGTCAGCGCGCGAAGAGGACGTCTGGTATCGTGATTGCAGTGCGCGTCTCCGAGGTCACCGTGCGATCCCATCGAATTGGCAGGGGCACGAGGCTCGCATTTGCGGCGCTCGCGTTGTCGTGGATGCTCTCGCCTCGCGGCGCTCGCGCCGACGACGTCGACGATCCCGCCGCGGCGGCGAAGAAGCGCGGCGACGAGCTCATGCTTGGCGGCAAGGCTGCCGAGGCTCTCAGCGCCTACGCCGAGGCCTACGCTCTCAGGAAGGATCCGGCCCTCCTCTACAACCGCGGTCGTGCGTACCAGGCGCTCGGTGACTACCCGGCGTCGCTCGACCAGCTCGAGATGTTCGACCGAGAGGCGACTCCGGAGCTTCGCGCGCGCGTGCCGGGCCTCGTCGTGCTCATGACGGACGTGCGGAGCCACGTCTCGACGCTCGCGCTCACGTGTGACGTCGCCGGGGCAGAGGTCAGGCTCCGGGACCGAACCCTTGGAATCACGCCCGTGGCATCGCTGCGCGTAACCTCCGGCAAGGGTCGCGTCGAGCTCGCGAAGGACGGTTACTTCACCGTCGTTCGCGAGCTCGAGCTCCCGCCGGGAGGCAGCGCCAGCGTCGACGTCCACCTCGTCTCCAAGCAGACCTCCGGCCAGATCACGATCGGCTCGCCCGCAGGACCCGCTCGGGTGACGGTCGACGCCGAGACACGCGGCACCACGCCGGTCGAGATCGTTCTCGCCGCGGGGAGCCATCGTCTCGAGCTCACCAGGGACGGCTACGAGAAGGTCGAGACGAGCTTCGTGGTGACCGCTGGCGAGAAGCGCGAGCTCGGATTCCCGATGGAGCGCTCGTCCACGCTGCTCCGGCAGTGGTGGTTCTGGACGGGACTCGGGGTGCTCGCGGTCGGGGGAACCATCGGGGCGTACGTCGCGCTGACGACCGAGCGCAGCCCCGATAGCGGCTCCATTCCGCCGCAACGCATCTCGCTCGGGAGGTTTTGACGTTGCGCGCGCGGAGCTCGCCTCGCGTCTTGATCGTGAGCGGCGGGGCAACCGCAGCGCTCCTTGGCGTGTTCGCGGCGTGCCAGTCGCCGACCCAGATCATCCTGCACATCCGTACGAACGTGGAGTGCCAGCGCGAGATGCCGACGCCGATCGTGAGCGTGGGGAGGATCGATCGGCCGGACGATGAGGCGCCGCTCGCCTCGACGCACATCGACTGCATGTCGGGCGGTGAGGTCGGCACGCTGGTCATCACGCCGACGACGACGGAAGATCGAACCGCGACGACCGGCATCCGCGTCGCGCTTCGCTACGCCAAGGACCTCGATCCGGGGCGCGACACGGGAGACTGCACGCGCGCGTCGGCGGCCTTCTGCATCGTGCAGCGGCGCATCGTGGAGTTTCGTCCGCACGAGACACTGGATCTTCCGATCGACCTCGATGTGTCGTGCAAGGGCGTGTACTGCTCGGCGCTCGAGACCTGCAACCACGCGGCGCGATGCGTGAGCGCCACGTGCGCGGACGGCACCTGCGCGGAGGTCGATCAGAGTGGTCGGCCTGGGACCGACGGTGGCCTGACCGATGGTCTCGCGTCGAACGACGGAGCCATCGGCGACGGCAGCGGCAGCGACGGCAGCGGCAACGATGGCAGCAGCGACGGTGGCGGCAACGACGGTGGCAGCGATGGTGGCGGCAACGATGGCGGCAAGATCGTCTCTGCGTGCAGCGAGTGCAACACGCTCACCGATGCATGTTGCGCAGACTTCGCGACCCAGAAGGTGCGTTGCCAGCCGAAGCCCACAGTCTGCAATGCGCAGGAGACCATGTACTCGTGCTGGACGAAGGGCCCGTGCCAGTCCGGCTGCTGCGGAACCGACAATGCCGCCGTGGGGTCTCCCGTCATGTGCCGGTCGCCAGGCACCTGCGTCACGACTGTCTGCACCGGCCCATCGGATTGCGGCGGGCAGCTGTGCTCGGTGAACCCCATCTTCGCCCCCACGGGGACGTGCCCTTGAGGGTCGGCCGCCCTGTTCACCGCGTGGACGATGGTTGCGCGGGGCCGAGAACGAGGCCCCGCGGCTCGTCAGAGTGACCTCCGGCAGCTCGTCCGCCTCGAGCAGTGCGAGCTCTACCACCTCACCGAGGTCGACCCCGGCGCGACGCGCAACAAGCTCGGCGACAACGCCGTGGTGCGCTCCTCGTACTTCTGCCTCGCGACCTCGACGGGCTACGAGGTCCAGCGCCGTCTCTGCGAGCGCAAGTAAGCCCGAGCGCGGCAAGGGCTCGGGCGTCACTCCGCCATCAAGCGCTGGAGCTCTTCCTTGATGATCGTCTCCGCCAGCTGGGGAACGACCTCCCACACGACGCGCTCGACGACCTCACGTGAGAGCGCGAGGACGGCGTCGGCCTGGGCCGGAGAGAGCCCGAGCTCGCCGAGCTTCCCGGCGAGGTGACCGTTTACCGAAGCCGAGACGCCGCCGATGCCGTGCGTGGTCGCCATCGGCGAGTGGGCGGGAGCTGCAGCCGCCTCCACCGGCGCCGGACGCGGAGGCAGCGGAGCGGGCGCGGCAGCAGGCGGCGGGGGCGAGTTGCCTGGGTCGCCGAACACGAGCGTTCCGCCGCGGGCGGCCGAGGCCGGACCCGCGAGCGAGGGCTGCGTTCCACGAGCACCACCAGGGGGCGCCGCCGGCGCGGACGCGGGAGGAGGCGGAGCGGGAGCGCGGTACGGTGCGCCGCCCGCCGCCATCGGGGCGGGGGGCGGGGCAGGGGGCGCAGCTGCGGCCGCACCGCCACCTGCCTCCTTGGCGAGGATCACCTTGCGGACCTTGTCGATCAGCTGCTGCGTGTCGAACGGCTTGTCGGCGAAATCATCCGCGCCGGCGTCCCTCCCACGAGCCTGGTCGAAAGGCGCATAGCGACTCGCGAGCATGAGGATGGCCGCGCCGGGGCTCCGCCTTCGCAGCTCCTTGGCCAACGCGTAGCCGTCCTCGCCACCGAGAACGGTGTCGACGATGAAGACGCCGGGGTTCTCCCCGAGCTTTCCGAGAGCGCTCTGCGCGTTCTCGGCCGTGATCACTCGAAAGTCCTCGCCACTAAAAGTGATTTCGAGGACCTTGCGCATCGTGACGCTGTCGTCGACAGCGAGCAGTGTCTTGGCCACGGGTCGTCTCCGATTTGGACTCGATTGTGCGGAGGTGGGGCAACCCGTGTCAAGCTACCTGCGCGCCCGCGAATCCAGACGCTCCTTCTTATCGCCTCTCCCCCATCATGGTCGAAAAAAAGCTTGAACCTTTTGCGCTGACGCCGGATTTGGCCGATTCCCCCCTGGATGCGGTGGTCCGCGCAGGGTTTGCGCTGTCCTGGGGGCGCGCCCGGGACCTCGTAAAGCGTGGAAAGGTCGCGATCGACGGGAAGACCTGCACCGAGCCGGTCCGGTACGTCCGCATGGGGTCGACGGTCACGATCGACCTCGCCGCCCGGAACACGCGCACCATCGCGAGCGATCTGCCCGAGGGCGCCCTCGTCCACATCGACCCGCACGTCGTCGTCGTCGAGAAGCCCGCGGGCATCAGCACGGTGCCGTTCGACCCCGAGGGAATGGGGGCTTCGATCGCCAAGCGCTCCAGGCCGGGCCAGGAGATCACGCTCGACGAGCGCGTGCGGGCCGTCCTCGCGCGTCGCGAGAAGAGCTCCACGCGCCCGGGCAGCGTCCCGCCGTCGCTCGGCATCGTGCATCGCCTCGACAAGGAGACCTCGGGGCTCCTGGTGTTCACGCGCACGTGGGCCGCGAAGAAATCTCTCACGGACGCGTTCCGCGCCCACACGGTACATCGCCGCTACCTCGCGATCGTCCACGGTGACTGCAAGGCCCAGACGATCAAGACGCACTTCATCGAGGATCGCGGCGACGGCCTCCGCGGCTCGATCGAGCACCGGGGCGGTCGCAAGAAGGCGATCGGGAGCGAGCGTTCACAGGTCGCGGTCACGAACGTCGAGGTCGTCGAGCGCCTGCACACCAAGGCGTACGGAGACTGCACGCTCCTCGCGTGTCAGCTCGAGACGGGCCGCACGCACCAGATCCGGATCCACCTCTCGGAGGCCGGATACCCCGTGGTCGGCGAGCGCGTCTACATCCGCAGCTACCGCGGCACCGTGGTGAACGCGCCGCGCCTCATGCTCCACGCGGCGGAGCTGGGATTCGTGCATCCTGCAACCAACAGCGAGATGATCTGGAAGAGCCCGCTGCCACAGGACATGGAGGAGGTCCTCACGTCCCTGCGTGACCCGTGAGGGCTCTGGTACGCTGTCCTGCATGACCGGCCGCCGCGCGCTCGCTCTCGCAGGCTTGCTCGCGCCGCTCCTGGCGGCGTGCTCGCTGCTCGTGTCGACGGACGGGCTCGGCGGCGGCGACCCTTCACGTCCTGACGCCGGCTCCGATTCGCCGGTGAGCGTGACGGACGCCCCTGCGAGCGAGGCCGCGCCGCAGGTCGACGGTGGCGTCGACGCCGCCGGGCCTTGTGACGTCACGAAGCCCTTCGGCCCGATGACGGTGCTCGCGTCGCCGATCAGCTCGGCGTCGAACGAGACCGCGGGCTACTTCTCCCCCGACCGCTTGACGCTCTACTTCGGGAGCAACCGCGCGGGCGCAGGCGACCTCTTCGTCTCGAGGCGCGCCACGGAGCTCGGCGTTTGGAGTCTGCCCGACGGGCTGACGGTGCTGAACAGCTCCGCGCGCGACTCCGATCCCTGGGTCGCGGCCGACCAGCTGGAGGTCTACTTCGACTCCTCCCGACCGACGACGCTCACCGCGAGCAACGTCTTCTACGCGACGCGGCTTGCCGTCGGCGACGCGTTCTCGACACCGGTTCTCGTGAGCGGCGTCTCGTCGAACTACGACGAGTACGAGCCCTGGCTCCCGCCCTCGCACGACCGGCTCTACTTCTCGTCCAACCGCGGCGGCTCCGGCACGTTCGAGCTGTTCTTCAGCCTGGGAAGTGGCAGCATTTTCGGACCGCCGACGCTGATCCCCGGGCTCGTCTCCTCGGCGAACCAGGAGTCCCCGATCCTCACGGCCGACCAGCTGACGATCTACTTCTCGTCGACGCGCGCGGGCACCGTCGGGAAGCTCGACATCTGGGCCGCGAGCCGCTCGAACAAGGACGCCGCCTTCGGGCCCGCGCAGCACCTTCCCGAGCTCAGCTCCCCGGCGGACGACTACCCGACATGGCTCTCCGACGACGGCTGCCGGATGATCATCCAGAGCTACGCCCCCGGCGACTCCGAGCTCTACTACGCCGAGCGGCCCAAGTGAGGTGACCCGGGGCCGGCTTTGTGGTTGGATGCGCCGCCTTTCGGGGTAGATCAGGAGCGCTTTCGACGATGGGGACCAACGAAGCAGCGGCGGAAGTCGCGGGAGCCGACGCGCCGCAGGGGCATCCGAGCGGGCTCTACGTGCTCTTCGGAGCCGAGGCCTGGGAGCGCTTCTCGTACTACGGGATGCGCGCGCTCCTCGTCCTCTACCTGACGAAGGCGCTGGGCGTCCCGAAGGAGCACGCGCTCGAGATCTACGGCCTCTACACCGGCCTCGTCTACCTGACGCCGCTCCTCGGCGGGTACCTCGCCGACAAGATCCTCGGTCGCCGCAAGGCCGTCCTCATCGGCGGCATCTTGATGGGGCTCGGGCAGATCTTCCTGATGTTCCCGGCGACGCTCACGCTCGCCCTCGGCCTGCTCATCGCGGGTAACGGCTTCTTCAAGCCGAACATCTCGACGATGGTCGGCGGGCTCTATCGCGAGGGCGACACCCGCCGCGACGGCGCGTTCACGATCTTCTACATGGGCATCAACCTCGGTGCCTTCATGTCGCCGCTCGTCTGCGGCAACCTCGGCGAGAACGTCAGCTGGGCGCTCGGCTTCGGTTCAGCCGCGGTCGGCATGGCGCTCGGGCTCGCGCAGTTCATCTACGGCCAGGGTCACCTCGGCGCGACCGGCATGCCGCCGAAGAGCACTGACGGAGAGAAGAAGGGTGACGGTGGCACCGGCCCGTACCGCGCGGGAGCGCTCCCGAGCGGGGCGCGCACCTTGCTCGTCGCGCGCGACTACATCGACGTCCTCATCTGGTGCGTATCGACCGCCGCGGTCGTCTATGGCGTCCTCTTCGCGTGGAACTTCGTCGGTCCGGTCTGGAGCGCCACGCCCAGCGTGCTGAAGCTCGGCCTGTTCCTCGCGGCCGTCTCCGTCGTGTTCTTCCAGCTCTACAAGGAAACGAGCTCCTCGGAGAAGCAGGAGGTCACCGTCATCATCATCCTCGTCGCGTTCAACATCTTCTTCTGGATGGGGTTCGAGCAGGCGGGCGGAACGATGACGATCTTCGCCGACAAGGAGACCGATCGTCATGTGGGCGGCTTCGGGTTCCTCGTCATCTCCGCGTTCGTGTTCTTGAGTGCCTACAACTTCCGTCGCTCGACGAAAGCGGAGGTGAGCGGTCAGGCGCTCTGGCTCACGCTTACCGGCGGTTTCGTGCTCCTTGCAGTCGCGATGCTCGGTCTCGCCATCTACAATTTCGCGACTGGCAGGACGATGGAGATCCCGGCGTCACAGTTCCAGGCGATCAACCCGCTGCTGATCGTCGCCCTCGCGCCGACGTTCTCGAACATGTGGTCGGCGCTCGACTCCGGGAAGTACAAGAGCTCGACGCCGACCAAGATGGCGATCGGAATGATCCTCCTCGGCGTGGGCTTCATGGTCCTCTACGTCGGGCAGAAGCTCGCGATCGCATCGGGCACCAAGGCGAGCGCCGGCTGGCTCACCGCCGTCTACTTCATCCACACGCTCGGCGAGCTCTGTCTCTCGCCGATCGGTCTGTCGATGGTCACCAAGCTCGCGCCGCCGCGCGTGACGTCCCTGGCGATGGGGCTCTGGCTCTTCTCCTCGGCCGTCGCGAACTACCTCGCCGGCATCCTCGAGTCACTGCTCACCAAGGTGAACGTCCCCATCTACGGGTTCCTCATCGTCAGCTCGGTCGGCCCGGCGGTGCTCCTCCTCGCGCTGACTCCGCTCCTCAAGAAGTGGATGCACGGCAAGGCCTGAAGCGGCGTGAGCCTCGCGCCCAGAACGGCGTAGCCACGCCTCGGGAGGATCACGGCGTGCAGTGAGGGCGGATTGCCCTTGACCAGATTACTCGCCAAGTAGCCGAATTCGTTGCGTGACTACTCTGGCACACACCGTGCTCCTCGAGGGACTGCGCCGCCCGCGCCCCTTCCGGAGCTCCTCATGCCCCTTCGCCGATTCGCCCCCTGTCTCGCCGCCCTCGCCCTCGCGACCACCGCCGCCGGATGCAGCGGCGCCTCCTCTGACGAAAGCGACGCGCCCACGTCGACCGGGAGCGCGCAGAGCGCCGCTCGCCCGCCGCAGTTCGTGCTGCTCGCGTTCGACGGCTCGCTCAACCTCGCCTTCTGGGAAGAGTCGCGCGCGTTCGCCCGAGACTCAGGTGCAAAATACACGTACTTCATGAGCGGTACGTACTTTCTCCCTGACGCGAAGAAGGCGACCTACCACGGCCCCCACCACAGCGCCGGCTCGTCGGACATCGGCTTCGGCGGCCCCGCGGCGAACATCGAGCTGCGCCTCCAGCAGGTGAGGCAGGCCCACGCTGAAGGTCACGAGATGGGCTCGCACGCGAACGGTCACTTCGACGGCTCCGCGTGGGTCGAGGCGGACTGGGACGCGGAGTTCGCGCAGTTCGGCCCGCTCATCTTCAAGGCCGCCGAGACGGCCGGCGTCGCGAGCGTCAACCTCGGCTTCGGTCCCGAGGATGTGAAGGGCTTCCGCGCTCCGCTCCTCGGGTACAGCTCGGGCCTCTTCAGGACGCTCGCGAAGAACGCCTTCACGTACGACACGAGCAAGAGCGGTCCCACGAACTACTGGCCGGAGAAGCTCGGCGGCGTCTGGAACTTCCCTCTCGCGCAGGTGCGCGTCGTCGGGACGGGCAAGCGCACGCTCTCGATGGACTACAACTTTTACTACGCGGACTCTGCCGGCGTCTCGAAGCCCGAGAACAAGGAGCTCTACAAGAAGCAGATGCTGGACACGTACATGAAGTACTTCCAGGACAACTACTTCGGAAACCGCGCGCCCGTGCACATCGGTCACCACTTCTCCAAGTGGAACGGCGGCGCGTACTGGGAGGCGATGCAGGCGTTCACGACGCGCGTGTGCGGCCTGCCCGAGGTCAAATGCGTCACGTACGGCGAGCTCGTGAAGTTCATGGAGGCGCACTCGGCCGACCACGCGACGTACCAGGCCGGGAGCTTCACGCCGCTCCCGCGCCCGCCTGGAGCCTCGCAGCCGGCGCCGGTCGAGCCGGCCGTGGCCGAAGATCAGTTCGAGGCCGAGGGCATCGTCGGTGACGTCGCCGCGGCGCACGACGAAGAGCAGTGAGATGATTCGCGTGTCGCACGCGTTCGCGCTCGCCGGCCTGCCCTCGCCACGCTGGGCAGCGCGGCGTGCGCGTCGCCGGCCGCTGACGAGGAGGCCGACGAGAGTGTCGACGCGCTCATCGGCGGCCGCGCCGCGAGCGCGAGCCAGTTCCCCGCCACCGTCTTCGTGAGGGGCGAGTGCACGGCGACCAAGGTCGCGCCGAAGCGCCTGCTCACGGCCGCCCACTGCGTGCTCGATCCCGCGACGGTGAGCCTTCGCTACGCCGCCGGCTCGAAGCTGTCGCTGGCGCACGATCCGTCGAAGGGCTACCTCGACGTCGAGGTCGCCTCCGTTCACGTTCATCCCGCATGGGCCAAGGTCTGCGAGCACCATTATTGCGCGGCCTCCGCGGTCACCGCGCGGCTCGATGCGCCAGACGTCGCCGTCATCGAGCTCGCGACCGATCTGGCCGACGTGCCCTCGGCGACGGTCGACTCCGCGGCGCTCGCGTCGGGTGACCGCGTCACGCTCATCGGCTTCGGTTGCACGACCGGCGTGCTCGTCCCCGACGAACGCGACCACGCGAGCCTGAAGTATGCGAGCACGCGCATCGTGGCGGCGGACCGTGCCGTCCACGACGGTAGCCCCGTGCTCGCTTCGGACGTGCCGCAGGTCACGGGCATCTACGCGCTCACGTCGGGCCCGGGCGCCGCGAAGTCGCGCGCCGGTCTCTGTCCGGGCGACTCGGGCGGCGCGCTCTACAAGAGTCGCGACGGTCAGCTCGTCGTCGTCGGCGTCGCGTCGAACTACACGCTCGGCCCCGAGGACGAGGACGGCGTCGGCCTCCCGATCACGAACTGGCACACGCGCCTCGACGCCTCGTCGAAGCACGGCGTCGCGGGCTGGCTGAGATCACTCGGCGTGCCCACGCTTTGAGTGGGGGGCCGCGCGCACCTGAAGGCGGCAGGTGAGGGGCGGCGTGTGGGGTCATGCATAGTGCACGTTTCGCTCACAGCCGACTTCTCGCCCAGGACCTCGATGAGCGCTGATGCGCGTGGTGATCAGCGCTGATCGCTCCGAGGGGCGCCGACGCAGGCGCCCGATCCTAGTCCACGTCGTCCTTCAGGATCTTCTCGACGTCGGAGAGCGCGACGCGGGCGTTCTTGAGGCGCGAGAATGCTTCGTCGACGACCTTGCTGATGGTCGTCTTCTCGGCGCGCGGCGCGCTCTTGAGCTCGGCGAGTAGCAAGACGAGCGCAGACGCTGCGTCGGCGACCTCGATCACCGCGGTCTGCACGAGGATGATGAGCTCCTGCTTGGTCTTCTTCTTCATGTGCGGATCAGGGCGGCGGCGCAGGGCAGCGCATCAGTGCGGCGGATCACGGGGCGCGGCGGATGCGCCAAATTAAAGAGCACGTACAGAGTCGAGGAGCTTGGCGACGGCTTCCCAGTCGAAGGTGGGAAGGCTGTCGGCCACGGCGCGCTCGTTCCACGCGGCACCGACCGCCTTGAGCGCCTCGGGGCGCGACGCGGCCCACTGCGAGACGACGATGGCCTCGTCGGCACGGCTCGAGCGCGCCTCGATGCGCCAGTCGCCGGGCTCCTGCTCGTTCTCCCGCTGGAAGATGCTCACCGTGAGGCGATGCCCATCCGCGCTGAGGTCGTAGACCATGCCGCTTCGACCACGGGCCTGGTGCGTGATCTTGAGCGCGCCCGGGTTCTTTTCGATCTTTTCCTTCAGGATGCGGGGACCTTTGCACGGGCCCCGGCGGGCCGCAACGCGCTGCAAGATGCCGAGCAACTCCGCCGCTGTGCGGCGGCGCCGACTACACCGGGGCGGGCGCTCGCCCCGGCGCTGCAGTCGCTGCCGCGAGGGGCAGCGGCTTCGCCACGGGCTTCCGCTCGCGGATGTCGCGCACGACGCCGACCGCGGAGAGCACGCGAAGCGAGTAGTAGGTCATGTCGACCTCCCACCACCGGATGCCCTGACGCGCGACGTTCATCTGCTCGTGGTGGTTGTTGTGCCACCCCTCTCCCAGCGTGAAGATCGCGAGCAGCGCGTTGTTGCGCGAGTCATCCTTCGTGTCGAAGCGGCGCGAGCCCCAGACGTGCGCGAGCGAGTTGATGCCCGCCGTCACATGCAGGACGGCGATGGTGCTGACGACGAAGCCCCAGACGAGCCCGGAGGCGCCGCCGATCGCGAAGCACATCACCGCGTAGGAGACGATGGGCATCCACTTGTGCTTGTCGAGGAAGCGGAGCTCCGGATAGCGGACGAGGTCTTTCACGTTGGAGAGGTCGGCACGATCATGGCTCCCGTCGAGGAACCAGCCGACATGCGAGTGAAAGAAGCCGCCGTGCCGCGGGGAGTGGGTGTCGTCCGGAGTGTCCGAGTGCTTGTGATGGCGGCGATGCCAGCTCGCCCACCAGATCGGACCGTTCTGCATGGCCGTGGTGCCGAGGAACGCGAGCACGAGCTGGAACGCGCGGCTCGTCTTGTACGAGCGGTGCGAGAAGTACCGATGGTACCCGGCGGTGATCGCCCACATCCGCAGCACGTAGCCGAACGCCGCGAGCGCGAGGATCTTCAGCGAGAACGGGACGACGAACACGAACAGACAGGAGAGGTGCATCGCGATGAAGAGGACGAGTGACACCTTTGCCATCACGAGGTCTTCCCGTGAGGGCGGAACTGTTGAACTTTGCACGAGGACTCTTCCGTTCTTTCCGAACGTTCGTTGCGCCGGCAGGCCTGGGACGAACGCGCTCCGTGAACGGAGCTTTCAGACGGCGAACCGCTGCGCCGAGGCTCGAACGTAGCAGCGGAACCGGGCGTCGTGCCATCCGGCAGTCACGCCGCCGCACGAATCCCGCAATCCTCGCGTGCGCCACCGACCCCCCGTCTGACGTACGATCATCGGACGGAACCGAACGCCCGCCCCTCATGAGCTCCGCCGACGAAGAGCAGAAAGAGCCGCGATATGCGCGGTCATTCAGGATCGCCGCTGTCTTGTTCGTGGTCGCGGTCCTCGTCGTCGCGCAGCGGTTCGGATTGTTCCAGCAGTTCGGCGACCCCGAGCGCGTTCGGCAGACGCTCGTGGAGCTCGGGCCGTGGGGCTACCTCGCGTTCATCATCGCGTACGCGGCGCTGCAGCCGTTCGGCGTGCCGGGGACGGTCTTCATCATGGCAGCCCCGCTGATCTGGCCGTGGCCGGTTGCCTTCGCGCTCTCGATGGTCGGCACCATGGCCGCGAGCGTGGTCGGATTCTCGTTCGCGCGCTTCGTGGCGCGCGACTGGATCTCCACCCGGATCCCCGCGCGGTTCCGGAAGTACGAGGATGCGCTGGCGCGCCGCGGGTTCAGGACGGTGTTCATCCTGCGGCTCGTCTTCTGGATGCCGCCGCTCCTCCACGCATTCTTCGGCGTGTCGAAGGTCCGATTCTCGACGCACTTCTGGGGGTCGTTCGCCGGATACATCCTCCCGCTGCTCCTCGTGAGCTTCTTCGGAGAGCGGCTCTTCGACGCGATGAGGCACGCGCCGCCCGCGGTGTGGGCGGGCCTCGCCGCGAGCGTGCTCGTGGTCGGCCTGACCGTCTGGCTGGTCAAGCGCCGCCGCGCGTCGCGCGCCTGAGAGGCATCACCAGCGCTTGCCGTCGGGGCTCTGCCAGGGGTTGCAATACGCGGCGACGGTCGTGAGCATCCGGATCTGCGCGAGGACCAGCGCGGTGTGCTCGGTGAGGTCGACCTTCGTCTCCTTGATCGTGTCGAAGGGCCGCCGTGCCGCGAGGCAGTCGTCCTTCGCGAGCGCGGACTCGAGGTTCCCGGCTGCGTCGACGAGAGGCGTCAGCTTAGCGAGGTCGGCCTCGTAGATGAAGAGCGAGACCTTCTTCCGCGCCGTAGCCAGATCGACGACGGCTGCACCAGGAGTGGCCTCGCCTGCGGCCGCGACGGCCGACGGTATCGGGCTCGGGGGCTGTGTCGGCGTGTCCGAGCTGCGTCGCAACAAGAGGACGACACCGACGACGAGGGCCACGGCCAGCGCGACCATGGGGAGCGGTGAGCTCGCGGACGGCCTCGCCGTCTCGGTCGCGGTCGAAGTGGTGGGGGAGGGCGGCGGCGCGACCTGGCGCGCGTGCTCGAGCGCCTTGGCGAGCTGATGGCCCGCGTCGATCGTCTCTGGCTTGTCGGCATCGACGAGGTCGACCGCGAAGTAGTCGAGGTAGGTCGCCGCGCCCGTCGCGAGCAGCTGGGGCCGAGACCGGACTTGCTCGCAGAGCTCGTGACCGAGGCGCGCGAAGTACGGCGCCTGAGCCCCCATCTCCGAATCGAGGATGTAGTGCCAGCGAAGCGCGTCGACGTACCGCTGCACTGCCGCCGAGTCCGCGCGCGTGGGCGTGCGCGCGCACGCGTCGAACGTCGCACGGAGCCACTTGAAGTCCGCGTCGGAGAAGACACGCCTCGTACCCTCTGCCGGGTCTGCGGCCGGCACGGGCAGCGGCCACGGCCTCAACGCACCCGCGTCCTGCATCGAGCCCGACATGGCGAGGTGGCGATAATGGAGCTCGGTCTCGGCGTCGTCTTCGCGCCAGCCGTCGTCGAGATCCAACCGCTTCACGGTGGCCCATCCTGGATGCACGACGACGGTCATCGCGTGCTCCTTGCCCGAGTTCGTGCGTCCCACCACCGTGTGCGTGCCGGGCGGGACGTCGAAGTACCCGCGGAACGACCCCTTGTACCTCGGGTCGTCTACCGACTTGGGATCAGGCAGCTCGACGCCGTCGACAACGAGGGCATCGACGAGCAGATCGCGGAGGACGAGGAAGCCATTCGAAAAGCCCGAAGACATTGGCGCATCCTAGCGCGGGTGTCCGGCGCGGGACCACCGGCGCCCCGGGGCTGCTGGACGCGATCATTTTACACTGTACAATGCGCACGTTCACGAACAACTCCGGGAACGCGACGAAGACCTGCCTCATCTTCCGCGTGAAGGCGGCCGACATCCCGGTCGTGCCCGTGAAGTAGCGCGGGTGAGCTAGCCTGCTCGCGTGAAACAAGCTCGGGACGGGTGGCGGCTCGCGGCGCTCGGCTTCTGCGTCGTCGCCGTCGTCGTCGGGTTCGTCCTCGGCGAGGGCTACATCGACCGGCTTCCCCAGCACGCCGGTTACTTCCTCGTCGCGGTCGACGACGAGGTTCGCGTGCCGATCCCGACGCGACCCCGCCACACCGCGTTCATCGTTGTCGACGGGCTCCGCCGCGATTCCGCAGAGACGACGCACGTCGCGCAGGAGCTCGCGCGGGCCGGGCAGTGCCGGATCTCCGATCAGGGATCGTTCACGGTGTCCCGTCCCGAGTACGCGCTCCTCTCCACGGGGCTGGAGGCCGATCGAACTGGATCGCGGAACAACGATCTCACCGCTCCGCTCGCCGCCGAGTCGATCTGGCAGGTCGCGCGCGCGAGCGGGCTCCACGTCGCCGGCAGCAGCCACCTCCGCTGGTTCGAGCAGCTCTTCCCCGAGGGGTTCGATCGGTTCGCGCACGAGAAGGACCACCGCGCGAACGTCTTCGCGCCCGAGCAAGGGGGGTTGCTCGACGTGAATGTCTTCCATCCCCTCTACGTCGACGAGGCCGGGCACCAGCACGGCGGCGCGTCGCCCGCGTACGCCGCCGCGGTCGCGCGCGTCGACGGCGAGATCGCCGGTCTGCTCGCGCGGCTCGACCTCTCGCAGGACCTCGTCGTCCTCACCGCCGACCACGGCCATCGCGATGCCGGTGGCCACGGCGGCGCGCAGCCCGAGATCAAGCACGTGCTCGTCTGCTTCGCGGGCCGAGGAGTCGAGCGGCGCTCTGACCGTGCGGCGTTCGACGGGCGCAGCACCGCGCCCGCGCTCGCCCTGCTCCTCGGGCTCCGCTTCCCGCGCGACATGCGCGCCGGCGACGACGGCCTCGACGTGCTCTGGGAGATCGCTCACGCCAGCCCAGAGAACGCGGCCTACCTCGCCGATCGGCGCGCCGCGGTGGAGCGCTTCCGCACGCAAAACCGCATCACCCTCGAGACGTGGCTTGGCGACCAACCGGGCACTTGGCCGCGCTTCTACGATCGGGAGGCCGGCGCACAGACGAGGCGCATCGGCGCGACGGTGCTCTTCGTGCTCGTCTGCGCGGCGCTCTCGTTCCGTTTCCGCAAGGTGCCCGCGCGCTCGGCGCTCGTCACGACGGCGTGGGTCGCCTTCGGCATGTTCGTCGTCTGGTGCGTGCACCATGCAGTGCTCGGTGACTTCGACTTCACGGTGATCAACCTGCGCGAACGATTCCTCCCGCGCGCCGGCGCCGTCGCGCTCGTCTCCGCGGTGGCGAGCGTCCTCGCCCATCGGCGGATCGTCGGCGATCGGCGGCGCCTCGCGGGCGACATGGTGCTCGTCGTCGGGCTCCTCCTCGCGGCGATGCTCGGCCACGTCTACGTGTACGGGTGGCCGCTCGGCTTCCCGCTGCCGCCCCAGCCGGCGCGGTATTTCCCGTTCTTCGGCGCGATCACGCTCGTGATCTACGGGCTCGTCGCGTCCGGGCTCCTCCTCCTGGACGGACGCCGCTCAGCGTGACGTGAGCGCCGAAGAGAGCGCGCGCACGAACAGCGCGGGCGCCGTGTTCATCGCGGAGTGCTTCTGCCCCTCGAGGACCGTCACGTCGCTCGTCGGCAGCGCCGCATGGAGGCGGGCGGTGGCCTCCTTCAGGAAGTCGGGGCTCTTCTCGCCGAGCAACATCGTGATCGGGACGCGCACGTCCGTGAAGCGCGACGGCTCGAACCGGAACTGCTCGGCCGCCGCGAGCTCGCGCGGGATCGTGTGGGCCGCCGCCAGCCGCCCCGCCCAGCTCGGGAGCGCGCGCATGGCTTGCACCTCCCGCTCGCTGAGCTGGATGATCTCGCGCAGGAACGTGGTCACGATCGCGTCGCGCTCGCCCTGTTCGGCCATCGCCAGGTAGCGCAACGTCGTCGCGGAGGGCTCGCTCGCAGGGCTCACGGGCGTGTAGGGCTCGTAGACGACGAGCTTCTGGACATACTTCGTGTGGAGCAATGCATGCAGAGTGCACAGGCCTCCGTAGGAGTGCCCGAAGAGGTAGGTGGGCTCGGCGATGGCGTCGACGATCGCGGCGACGTCCTCGACGTCTCGTTCGATCGCGTAGGCCCCACCGTCGCCGCTCTCTCCGCGCCCGCGGCGGTCCATCGCGTAGACGGTGAAGTGCTCTTCGAGGCCCTCCATGACCGGCGCCCATCGCCCGGCATCCGCGGAGATGCCGTGGACGAGGACGAGCGGCGCGCCACGCCCGGTCCTCGTGAACGCGATGGGCGTTCCATCGACGGCGTGAACGGTAGGCATCCTTGGTCGGACGTTAGCCGATTCGCCGGTATAGTTCCCGCCCATGAGGCCGCGGCTCGTGATGCTCCTCGAGCCCTGGCTGGGGAGCCTCGCCGCGCTCGTCGTCCCGAGCTACGCGGTCATGCTCGTCATCGGGTCGCTGCTCGGCGCGATCGTCATCGTCGACGAGGCGCGTCGACTCGGCTTCGCGCGTCGGGATTCGCTCGCGGTCCTGAGCGTGGCGTACGCATGCGGGCTCGTGGGCGCGTATCTGGTCCCGGCCGTGCAGGGCGTCGTCGCGTGGAGCGACAACGGTAGGTTCGTCGCTCCCACGGGGATGGCCGCGTACGGTGGACTCATCGGCGGTGTGCTCGGCGGCTCCGTCATGCTCGCGCGGATGCGGCGCCCGATCTGGACGTTCCTCGACGCCACGGCTCCGGCGCTCGGCCTCGGGTATTTCTTCGCGCGTCTCGGATGCTTCTCGGCGGGGTGTGACTACGGGCGCATCACGACGTCGCGCCTCGGCATCACGTTTCCGGCGGGGAGCTACGCGTTCCGTGATCACGTCGCGTCGGGGGCGCTCTCGCCCGATGCGCCCTCTTCGCTCCCCGTCCATCCCACGCAGCTCTATGCCGCGCTCAGCGGTGTCGTGCTCTACCTCCTCGTCCGCGCGATGCCGTCCGACGGGGACGGGAGGCGCTTCGTGGCGTTGGTCATCGGCTACGGCGTCGCGCGGAGCGTGATCGAGGTCTTTCGCGGCGACGCCTCGCGCGGTCACATCGGCGCGCTCTCGACCTCGCAGATGCTCGCGGTCGTGACCGTGCTGGTGACACTGGCGGCGTGGCGCCGGGCTCGCGTAAGCTCGGGATGATGGCCGCGCGCCCGTCAGTCACGCTGTCGCCTGTCGTCGATCCTGGCGGATTCGAGCGCGGCATCGCCCGGCGCATGCCGCAGCTCATGCTGGGCGGGCTCGCGCTGCTCGTGATCCTCTGGTGGATGGCCGCGCAGCCTCCGCCTGGACCGGGGTGGGGTGATCCGAACAACCCGCAGCAGCCGTGGCCGCAGCAAGGGCAGGGGCAGCAGCAGGGGTACGGCCAGCAGCCAGGCCGTGTGCCGCCGCCCAACACGCCGTCGAGCGGGTGCTCGGCGTGCGCCGGCCTCGACTGCGCGGACTGCCTCAGCGGGATCGACTGCGCGGACTGCGTCGACTGCGGTGATTGTCTGAGCGGCCTCGACTGCTCGTGCGCCGTGTCGAAGGCGCCCGTCGTCGGCGCGGTCCCGGTGGCCACGGGGGCGCGGTGCTCGACGAACCCGTGGAAGCGACTCGCGGGATCGAGCGGGCTGCTCCTTCCGCTCGTCGTGATGATCGGCTGGCGTCGTCGCGTACGTCGCTACTCGTAGGCGCCGACACGTGAGCGGAATCTCCGTTCCGCTCACCGAGTTCGTTCACGGGGCGAGGGGCGGGAGCTCCTCGGGGGCAAGGGTCATGTCGAAGTAGCGTGCGCCGTCCTCGACCCATTGTTGCGAGGGCCAGCCGGCGTCGTCGACCGACTGGATGAGCTCGTAGTAGAGCGCCTTGTACGTGGTCGGTACGGCGCCGGCGACGTAGAGCGGCTCCAGGTCGGCGGCGCCTCCGCCGAGCAGCGTGTCCTCGACGACGAAGACGTCGACCTTGCCTGCGAGATCGGTGACCGCCTGAGCAAGGCCGCGATGCGCGCCGGTCACGGCGAGCTGCGTGACGGTGCTCGGTCTGCTGGACAGCTCGAGGATCGGTCGAGTGAGGACGCTGCGGAGGTTCGCCGGAAGCGCCGCCAGCGTGGCCGCGGGGTCGGCCGCGAAGACCGGCAGACGGAACCACTCACTGATGAGGAGGAGCTCCCTCAGGCGGACCATCTTGGCGCTCGCGTTGGTGTCCGCGGCGCCGAGGGCGGCGAGGTCGTGGAGGAGGATCCCCGTCTCGAGCGGTCGGACGATCGCCGGCGGCGCCGACGTCGAAGGCGCCGGTGAGCTTCCGCCCGTCGTGAGGAGGTCCTCGGCTTCTCTGATTCCCAGCTCGACGATGCCGGCCTGGCGCATGCGCCGCGACGCTGGCGCCGTGTTGACCTCTTCGGTGAAGAGCGCATCGACGACGGCGATGACCTCGTAGCCCGCCCGACGAAGGCCGAGCATCGTTTGCATGATGCATACATCTGTCTCGGCGCCCACGACCAGCAGCCGATGTGCGCCCGACGCCTTGATGGCCTGGAGGAACTGCGGCTGTCCGGTGGCGGCGAACGTCGTCTTGACGAACTGGAGCGCCTGCGGCGGTACCGCGGTGGCGAGGCTCGCGACGAGGGCGTGATCACCGGTCTTGCTCGCCTCGAACGTCACGAAGAGCGGCACGTGATGGGTCCCGGCGAGCTCGAAGAGATGCGCGCTCCGGGCCATGCGGGAGCTCACGTCGGCCTTGGGGTTTCGCTTGCCGGCCGTGTCGAAGAAGACTTGCTGGAGATCGATTGCGACGACGCCGACGGGGCCTTCCACGCGCGGGTCGCGGTCGGTGGGAGGGGAGTCGGAGGTCGGGGCCGCGCCTCCGTCGGGGCTCTTGCGGCTGTTGTCGGCAACCGGCGGCGGGGCGCCGCTGCACGCGACGACGAGCGCGAGGAGAGGAGCGACGTGGACCCAGCTCGACATGACGTAGAGCCGCCGGTGCACGGGTCGCGCCAGCGCGATCCGCCCCAATTTCTCGCCAATTCATACCCTGGCCTGGAGGGTGCCCCGTGCGCGGCCCAGGCCGCTGCGCCCCAATGATCTACGGTCGAAGCCGCCGCTGGGCGACCGAGCAGCTCAGCGGACGAGCACCCAGCGCGCGCCGGCCGTCACCTCGAGGTGGAAGTGGTTCCGGTGCGGCCAGTTGTAGTCGGGCGTGAGCATCACGTTGAACAGCTGCGCGTCTGCGGCCTCGCAAACGATCTTGCGGAGCGTGATCGCCGGCGCAGGGAGCCCCGCGGTCGGAGCTGCCTTGGCCCCACAAGGCTTGCTGCCGATGCGACCGTGGAAGTCCTTCTCCACGCTGATCGTCTGCCCGTCGCGCGTCTTGAAGCTCGCGGCGTCGATGGCGAGGGCGCCACTGTGCCGGCGGCCGGCACCGCTCAGCACCTGCTTCGCGGGCGGCGGCCGATAGACCGAGTAGTGGACGACCTCGACGACGTCGTAGCGCGTGAGGACGCGCGCCCAGTCGTCGAGCGCGAGCACGAGACGACAGTCGTAGATCTCGTACGGCGACGTGCGGCGCTGCGCGAGCGGCAGCATCGAGTGGAACTCCACGCCCGCGATCGCACCCTTGAGGCGGAGCGGGGCGACGACGCCGCGCGCCTCGCCGACGCGCTCGAAGGCGATGTGCCTCTTTCCGAGCTCGGCCTCGCATGCGCCGCGGTCGAGCTTCGCGTAGCGCATCGCCGGAGCGCTGGCGTTGAGCGCGGGGGCCGGCTCGTCGGTCTCCGGCTCGTCGTCGATCGCGACCGCCGGCGGGAGCTGGGGAAGCTCGTCCTCGTGGTCGGTGGGGTCGGCCGCACCGGCCGTGACGGGCGCGATGGTCGTGCCGCTCCCGCTTCCGGTCGACCGGATCGGGATCGTCCCGTGGGGCCGCACGGACAGGCCCGCGCCGCAGCCCACCGTGCTCGAGACGAGCAGGATGAGGCCGGGCAGGCCGTGGGCGGGGCGGGCGCGCATCGGGTGCACTCTACCCGACCTGGGCCGTCAGGGAAAACGAGCCGCGAAATGGTAGGATCCTCCGGACCATGTCGGAGCTGTCGCAGCGCGCTAGACAGATCCTCTACGCGTGCATCACGGAGTTCGTCGCCACCGGTGAGCCGGTCGGCTCTCGGACGCTGTCGAAGAAGGGCATCGCCCTCTCCGCCGCGAGCATCCGCAACGTGCTCTCGGATCTCGAGGAGATGGGGTACCTCGTGCAACCGCACACGAGCGCGGGCCGCGTGCCCACGGATCGCGCGTTCCGTCTCTTCATCGACGCGATGATGGAAGTGCGTGTCCTCTCGGACGCCGAGAACACGAACCTCGTGCAGCGCTTCTCCGAGATCGAGCCTGGGCCCAACTTCCTCCGCGAGACGGGGCGCCTGCTGTCGGAGCTCGCGGGCACCGCCGCGGTCGTCGTCTCCCCGAAGGGGGAGTCGATGACGCTGAAGCACCTGCGCTTCATCCGTACGCTGCCCGGCGAGGTCCTGGCCGTCCTCGTCATGACGAACGGCTCGGTTCAGAACGTCTTCTTCAAGGCGAGCGTCGAAGAGAACGAGCTCCTGAAGGTGCACAACCTGCTCGACGACGTGATCGAGGGGCGCTCGCTCGGCGAGCTCCGCGAGCTGTTCGCGCGACGCCTCCAGAGCGACAAGGTCCAGAACGACTCGGTCCGAAAGCGCGCGTTCGAGCTCGGCGAGGCCGCCCTCGCCGACGCGGCGGACGCGGGGGCGGACGTCGTCATCGAAGGACGGTCAAAGCTCCTCAACCTCCCGGAGTTCGGCGGCGAGGGGCTGAAGGAGATCGTCGCCGCCCTCGATGAGGCGCAGAGCATCGTCCGCCTCCTCGATGCGACCCTCGCGGCAAAAGGCACCTCCGTCGTCGTGGGTCGAGAGGCGGGCGACCTGGCCGGCGGGCAGCTCTCGATCGTCGGAGCCTCCTACGCCACGCAGGGCCGGAGCGTCGGGTCGATCGGGATCATCGGGCCCACGCGCATGGATTACCCCAAGGTCGTGCCCCTCGTCACTGCGACCGCCAACGCCATGAGCTCGCTCAGCGAGCGGCGCGCCGAGACGAAGGACGACTCCGACGACTGAGAGGTCCTGTAGTATACAGCCGTGATGCGCGCGGCCCCGCCGGACCTGCCTGGAGCGAACTCGCGCGGCGAGGACTCGCCGCTCGACCGCGCGCTCGCGCTGCTCCTCGCCGGCGAGCGGGAGGCCGCGCTTCGATGGAGCGCAGCGGTCGTCCGGCAGGATGCGTCGGTCTCGAGCGCGCTCATCCTCACGTGCCGGCTCCTCGCCGACGCCGGTCGGACCGAGGCCGCGATCGAGGGCTTCGAGCTCGGGGTCAAACGGGCCATCGACACCGGCAACCTTCCCCTCGCGGTCGCTGCGCTCGGTGACCTGCGGGCGCTCTCCATCGACGTCGCGCCGCTGCTGGACGAGATCGCCTCCGCGTTCTGCGCGGGCTCGCCACGCCTCGCGGAGGACGTCGCGCCTCCTCCTCCTCCGCTCCCCCATGACGCGAGCTTCCAGCCGCTGAGCTCCTTTCTCACCGGGCCTGCGCTCCTCTCGAAGGCCACCGGGATCATCCACGACGCCTCGATCGAGTACGAGTCGATGTCCGAGTCCGAGCCGCCGCTCGTCTCGCCGCTCCCGCTCTTCAGCGCACTGGAGAAGGAGGGCCTCCGCGCGCTCATCGGCTGCTTCGAGATGTTCACCGTGCCCGCAGGCAAGGCAGTCATCTCCGAGGGCGAGGAGGGCGCCGAGGCGTACATCGTCGCGCGCGGCGAGCTCGAGGTGCGGCGGACACTGGAGGACGGCAACGTCGTCACGCTCGCTCGCCTCAACAACGGCGCACTGTTCGGGGAGATGGCGCTCCTGTCGCGCGCGCCTCGCGCCGCCAGCGTGGTGGCGTGCCGTCCGTCGATCCTCCTCGTGGCGCGTCGTGACGCCCTCGAGCTCGTCGCCGAGAAGCGCCCGGACATCGGCATCGAGCTCGCCGCCCATTGCCGTCGGCGCATGGTCGCCAACCTCGTGCGTACTTCGAAGTTGCTCCTCGCGGTCTCGCCGCAGGAGCGGCCCGCGCTCGTCGAGCGCTTCGAGACGTGCGTCTTCGAGCGCGGCGACAAGCTCATCGAGGAGGGCAAGGAGACCACTGGCCTCCACCTCATCGCATCGGGCGAGGTCGCGGTCGTCGGTCACGAGGACGGCGGCGAGTCGTTCGTGATCGCCACGCTGCCCGTCGGTGAGACGGTCGGCGAGGTCGCGCTCGTGCTGCGGCGCAAGGCGAACGCCGACGTGGTGGCCGTGCACCCGACGGTGACGCTCCACCTCCCGCGCGGCGAGTTCCTGGGGCTGGTGCGCGAGCATCCTGCCATCTTGTCCGGCCTCTACCTGGCAGCGGTCGAGCGCGACGAGGAGACCACGAGCGTGCTCGCGGGGTCGACGACGTCGGTCGGCGATGACTTCATTCTCGTCTGATGGCGGACGAGAAGCAGAAGGACGGCGTGGGAGCGAGTGGGCATGATCACGGTCATGGTCACGACCACGATCACGATCACGACCACGCGCACCATGCGGCCGGGCCGAAGCACGAGACCAAGGCCGCCAAGGAGGACGCGGCCGCGGCGACCGAGCGGCGCCAGGCGCGCCGGCTCATGCTCGTCTGCTTCGTCATCGCCTGCTTCTTCGTCGTCGAGCTAATAGGCGCGAAGGCGGCGCGTAGCGATGTCCTCGAGGCGGACGCCTACCACCTCCTCATGGATGTCTTTGCGCTCGCGATCAGCCTCGCGGCGATGCGTATCGCGACGACCCGACCAAGCTCACGCTTCACGTACGGGTTGCGTCGCGTCGAGCCGCTCGCTGCCCTCGTGAACGGTGCGCTCGTCTTCGGCGTCGCGATCGAGCTCATCAGGGACGCGGCGCAGCACCTCGCCAATCCGACGATGCCGAGGTCGGGCCTCATGCTCATCGTCGCGAGCGCCGCGCTCGTCGTGAACGGCTTCAGCGCCTGGGTGCTCCACGGCGCGATGCACGGCGGCCACAGCCACGCTGGCCACAGCCACGCTGGCCACGCGCATGCCCACGCGGATCACGCGCATGCGGAGCCGGTGGAGGATGAAGGACAGCATGCAGCGGCACAGGCTCATCACCTGAACCTGCGCGGCGCGTGGCTCCACCTCCTCGGTGACGCGCTCGGCTCGCTCGCAGCCCTCGTTGCGGCCCTCAGCATTCGTTACGGGGCTTCGCCCATCATCGATCCGCTGGCCAGTTTTCTCGTCGTCGCGATCCTCGTCATCGGTGCCCTTCGTCTCGTACGCGACGCCGCGCTCGTGCTCCTCGATGCCGCCCCGCCGCGCTTGCCTGTCGCGCGCGTCCGGAAGGTCGTCCTCGCGCACCCGGGCGTGAAGTCCATCCATGCGCTTCACGTGTGGTCGCTCGGTACTGGCCACGACGCCGTCACGGTTCACGTCACGGCGGACGGCGTAGATCCGGATCTGGGCAAGCACCTCGGCGACGTCCTCCGCACGAAATTCGCGGCCGAGTACGTCACCGTTCAGGTCGAGCGCGCCGACGCGACCTCCAACGCCCCGAGCGCCTGAGCAACAGCGTTCCGGCCGCGGACGACGTTCTCTGCGGTCTCGACTAGTTGCAGCAGAGCGTACGCGGGCCCGTGATCGTCTCGGTGCCGAGCACGGTCGCCGGAGTGCTGACGCCGCACCCCGTGCTCGCCGTATAGCGATACGAGACCGGCGTCGTAGCCGCACCTGCGGTCGAGCAGGTGCCGTCGACTCTCGCGCTTCGGGTGAGTCCGACGCAACCGGCGATGACGTACATGTCGAGCGATCCGCCCGTCGCACACCCGTTCGTCGCGCACGCGCAGGTCGGAGCGCACGAGCGACCGTCGAGGATCGCGGCGCCCACGACCGTGCGCCTGTTGAGCTTGCTCGGGCAAGCCACGTCGCCATCGTGGATGATGCACGTCGAGGCCTTGTTGTTTCCTCCCGTGTCCTTGCCGGGCGAGGGAACACAGGTCTCGTTCGCCGCGCACCTGACGTCCGCGGTGCCGGTCGCGCCTGCGCAAGTCACGGCGTCGCGCGGCGCGCCGAGGTTGTTCGTCACGGTCGCGCCGCAGGTCGTCGGCGGTGCGGCGGTGAGATGGGGCGAGGCCTGCAGCGGGACGGGGAAGGTCATCGCTACCTCGGTACAGGTGCCGGAAGGGCTTGCGAGGTTCGCGGCTGGGCTCGCGCACCCCGCGCCGCTCTTCAGGTCCGCCGTACCGGCGCACGAGCCGCCCGACGGCGCGCAGGTGCACGCGCACTGTCCGCCGCCTGACGTCCGGTAGTCGACCTCGACGGGGTACGTGGTCGGGCAGCCGCCGACCGAGCCGACACCGCCCGCGACGGGGCTCCACCCGTCCGTGTTGGGGAGACACACGCGAGCGGCACCGCACGAAGCGAGCGTCGCGTCGGGAGGGATCACGCCGCCGTCGCCGGCATCGCCGCTCGAGCCGCTCGACCCACTGGAGCCGCTCGACCCACTGGAGCCGCTGGATCCGCTCGACCCATCACCGAGCGGGCCGCCGTCGCTGCCGTCGCCCGAGCTTCCTGACGGGAGCACGCCGAGATCATCGGCCCCCGTGAGGGCGTTGCATGCGCCCGCGGCGAGCACGAACGCTCCGAGCAGCAGGGGGACGACGCGCGCGACCATGAGCTCCTGGAAGACTAGCTCATCCTGGCCAAGGGCCAGCCTCCGGGAGCCCGTTCGCGCTTCACGAGCGGTTTTCGAGCCCTCGCTACTTTCCGGTGCGTTCGCGGTGGCTGCACCCGGGCCAGCAGCACGGCCGACGTTGGCCTTCTTCGAGCTCCTCGCGGGTCCGGCGGATCCTGCGCTCTCGGGTCTTGTCTTGCTTGGCGTCCTCTACCCAGCAGATGAACTCGTTGCGGGCGAGAGGGGTGATGTCCTTCCAGGCAGCGAGCGCCGCAGGAGCTGCGACCAGCGCGCTGCGCAGGTCTTCGGGAAGCTTGTGCACGACCCCGCCCGGCACGCGTTGGCTGCTCACGAGATCACGCTTGGCTCAGTTTCGTGCTCGCGGATCCCGCGCGCGGGATCCGCGCAGCCATTCTACTTGCAGCTGTTGTCGATGCAGCTGAGGCCGCCGCTGCAGTCCGCGGGATTCTGGCACTGCGCGCTCGCCTCGGCTGCCGTCCGGCACACGAGGTCCTTCGCGCAGTAGCCGATGCGGTTGTCGATCGTCCGGCAGTACGCGTCGCCCTGCGCCGTCGAGCACGTGTACTTGCAGAACCCGCCGAGGCATTTTCTCGGCGCGCCGGTGCCCGCGCACTGCGAGTCGTCGGTGCAGTTCGGCTTCGGCCGAGTGTCGACGACGCATGCGCCCTGGTCGCAGAAGTTTCCAGCGCCGCACTCGGGATCCGCGGCGCAGGCCTTCGCGCACTTGCCGGCGACGCACTGCGGAGTCTCACCGCCGCACTGCTGATCGGTCGAGCAGCCGCTGCCCGAGCCGGTCGGCTTGCACACGGTCTTGTCACAGGTGAAGCCCGCCGCGCACGGAGCCGCCGCGCAGCTCGCGAGGCACTGGCCGTCGGCGCAGACCTTCCCGCTGTCGCACTCGCTCGAGAACTTGCAGGTGTTCGTGGGGGCCGTGCACGAGCCCGCGACACACGCCTGGCCCGAGGCACAGTCGGTCGCGGCCGTCGCCGTCGTGCACGGGCACGGGCCTGCCGAGCCACCACACGCCTCGCACGAACCCGCAACGCATGCCTTGCCGTCGCCGCAGTCGCTCTTCGTCGTGCAGTCCTTCTTCGCTCCGGGGTCCACGGTCGGCGCCGCGCAGAGTCCAGCCTTGCAGACCTCGCCCTTCGCGCACGGCACTGCGTCCGAGCACGCCGTCGTGCAGCCGCTCGCGGTGCAGACCGAGCCCGAGGGGCAGCTCGATGCGCCCGTGCATGCCGCATGGGTGGGAGGCGCGACGCCGGAGCAGCCGTACGCATCGCACTGGTAGCAGCCGGCGGCGTCGCAGTAGTACCGGTCGTCGCCTCCCGACCCGCACCCAGCCCACGCCACTGCACCGACCGCCGTGAGCACGGCGACGACCGCTGTCCGCTTCGTCAGGATCGCGTCGAGGGAGCGGAGGGGGGCGGTGAGGAAGCGAGACATCATGATCGAGGACCTCCGAGGTACGGCTACAGCGCGGACAGTATCCACATCGCGTGCCATCGGGTCCACGCCGGCGGAGCCCCCGATTTGCCGATTAAACGGGGGGCTGCGGCCGAGCGGGGCGTGAACCGTAGGACGGGATTGCCGGGTCGGGTGTAAACCGGCGTTCTCGTTCGGATGTCCCTGGAAAGGCTCCGAGGCGCGGACCTTGACCCTGGGCGCCGCATTCGGTACCTCGCCCCCATGACTCGCCACCGTTTGGTCTCGGCTTTCGTCTCCTTTGTGTCCGGCGCAATCGCCGTCGCGTGCCTCCTCTGGTCCGGCGCTGCGTCCGCGCAGACCAAGGTGGGCGTCATCGACGTCCAGCGCGCCGTCGCCAGCACGGAGGACGGGCTCCGCGCGCAGGCCACGCTGAAGAAGCTCTTCGACAACCGCCAGCAGGAGCTCAACAAGAAGCAGACGGATCTCCAGCGCCAGCGCGAGGACATCGACAAGCAGGCGAAGGTGCTGCCGAAGGACGCGCTCACGAAGCGCATCGACGAGTGGCAGAAGCAGATGATGGATCTCCAGGCGATCTTCCTCGAGTACAACAAGGAGCTCGAGAAGAAGCAGAAGGAGCTCACGGATCCGGTCTTCGGAAAGATCCTCGAGATCGTGAAGCGCATCGCGAGCAGCGAGAACATCGACCTCGTCCTCGACAAGGCGACCGTCGCCTACGTGCGTACGGACCTCGATCTCACGGACAAGGCCATCCAGATGTACAACAGCGGCGCCGGTGGCGGCGCCGGCCCGGCGCCCGCTCCGAAGAAGTAACGGAACGCACGCATGACCCCGAGCGGTATCCCGCTCTCGCCGCGCTCCCTGAGGGACTTCGTCGAGCGCCATGGCGGCGTGACGATGAGGGGCGCGCACGGCGTCGTGCGTCGGCTCGTGCCCGTGAGCAAGGCCGGCCCTGGCGACCTCGCGCCTCTGCTCAGCTCCCGCTACATCGAGCAAGCGACCGCGGCCGTTGCGCGTGGCGCGTTCCTCCTCGTCGATGCCGCGCTCGAGAACCGCGATGACGTCGCGGCCCTCCCGGGCTGGTTTCATCCCCATGCCGCGTGGGCGCTCGCCGAGCTGCTCGACCTAGGCGACTCCCCGGCCGACGCACCGATCCTCGGCGCGGACTGCAAGATCGGTCCGGGCGTGGTGCTCCTGCCGCGCGTGCGCATCGGGGCCCGCGTCACCATCGGAGCCGGCGCCATCATCGGAGAGGCGGGCTTCGGGTTCGCGCCGGGCCCGGGCGGGGCGATGCGCGCGATCCCTCATCTCGGCGGGGTGGTCATCGAGGACGACGTCCATATCGGTGCACTCTGCACGGTTTCCGCGGGTACGCTCGCGCCGACGATTCTCCGTCGAGGGGCGAAGCTCGACGCGCAGGTCCACGTGGGCCACAACTGCGAGATCGGCGAGGACACGATCATCGCTGCGCAGAGCGGGCTCGCGGGCTCGGTCATCGTCGGCCGCGGCGTCCTGATGGGCGGCCAGGTCGGTATCGCCGACCACGTCTCGATCGGCGACCACGCGCGCATCGCGGCGAAGAGCGGCGTCATCGGCGACGTCGCCGCAGGCGCCACCGTCGCCGGCTATCCCGCGGTCGAACGCCAGCGCTGGCTGCGCGGGCTCGCCGAGCTCTACAAGCTCGCGTCGGGTCGCGTCAGCAGCCTCCCGCCCTCGAGCGGCCGCCTGCGGGTGCCTACCTCTTCGGCGCCGCCGCCGGTCATGTCGGAGCGTGCCCCCGGCTCGGTGCGGCCCGAGGCCGTCATCCGCCGGTCCGAGCCGCCGCCCGCGCCGAAGGGCGACCGCCGATGACCAAGAACGAGCTCGACATCGATCGGATCTTGCAGATCCTCCCTCACCGGTGGCCCTTCGTCATGGTCGACCGCGTCACCGAGGTCGTCCCCAACGAGCTCATTCGTGGGCACAAGAGCGTGAGCTTCAACGAGCCGTGGTTCCTCGGGCACTTCCCCCGGAACCCGATCATGCCTGGCGTCCTCGTCATCGAGGCCCTCGCGCAGATCGGCGGCATCCTCGCCTACGCGAGCGAGCCCTTCGACGAGGCGAAGAGCCTTCTCTACTTCCTCGGCATCGACAAGGCGAAGTTCCGGAGGCCCGTGGTGCCGGGCGACCGCCTCGACCTCGAGGTCACGGTGGTTCACCACCGCATGAACGTGTGGAAGCTCAAGGGCGAGGCGAGTGTCGACGGCACGTTGTGCGCGCAGGGAGAGCTGCTCGCGAGCGTCGTCGATCGGGAGGGCTGAGCGAGTGAGCACACGCGCGCGCCCTGACCCACGCATTCACCCGACCGCGGTCGTCGACTCGCGCGCCGAGCTCGCGGCCGACGTCGAGGTGGGGCCGTACTGCGTGGTCGGTCCGGGCGTACGCATCGCGGACGGGTCGCGCCTGCTCGGCCACGTAGTCGTCAGTGGACCCACACAGATCGGTACCAACAACGTCTTCCACCCTTTCTCGGTGATCGGGGGCGAGCCCCAGATCCGCAAGGGGGCCCTCGGCCACGACGGGCGCTCGTCGCTCGTCATCGGCGCGGACAACGTCTTTCGGGAGCACGTCACGGTCAACCGCTCGAGCGGTGACCTGCCCACCACGGTCGGCGCGAAGAACCTCTTCATGGCAGGCGCACACGTCGCGCACGATGTAACCCTCGGCTCTCACTGCGTCGTTGCCAATGCGGTCCAACTTGCCGGTCACGCCGTCGTCGAGGACTGGGTCACGTTCGGCGGGCTCTCCGGCGTCGCGCAGTTCATTCGCGTCGGGCAGAGCGCGTTCGTCGCCGCGGGGGCCATGTGCGAGCGTGACGTCCCGCCCTTCGTGATCGTTCAGGGCGACCGCGCGCGTGTGCGAGCGCTCAACGTGGTGGGTCTCGAACGACGGGGTGTCCCCCTCGATTCGATCGCATGTCTGAAGAGAGCGTTCGCACGCACATTCGTACGAGGGCGCGGTGGGGTCAGCTTCGACGACGCCGTACGCGACCTCGATCGGAGCGATCCGCTCGTGATGGCGCTTGCGCGCGCCCTCTCGGGAACCCGCGGCGACCCGGGTTAGACCGCGGGTCGCAGCTGACACCGGGTCGTGACTGACCCGCCGTGTCGCGGGTCGCGCCATCGTGATTCCACGAAGTTGCGTATGGCCCACCCGTTGCACTGCCTCGTCATCATGACGATGGCCTTGCTCCAGCACGCGACCGTCCGCTTCCCCTCACCAACCCACAAGGGCGCAATTCTCCTCATCGAGGACGACGCGCCGCTCGCGCGAAGTCTGGTCCGTGTCATCAAGGCCGAAGGATACGAGGTCGTGCACGTGGAGAGCGCCGCGGCCGCGGTCGACCTCGTGAAGGGCCGCTCGTTCGACGTCGTCCTCTCCGACCTGAACCTCCCGGGTGCGTCCGGCGTCGACGTGCTCAACCTCGTGCGCGCCTACGACCCGGATGTGCCGCTCGTCCTGATGACCGGAGCTCCGACGGTCCACACTGCGATCGAAGCGTGCAACCTCGGGGTCCTCGAGTACCTCGTCAAGCCGACGCCGCGCGACCAGCTCGCGCGCGTCCTCAGTCGGGCGACGAAGGCTCGTCGGCTGGCGCTGCATCGGCGCGAGGCGAGTGACTCCGCGCGAGACCAGGCCGCCAGCGACGACGCGAGCGCAAACACGGCTCGCTCGGAGGCGCCGACCGCCAGGCCGACGGTGAACTTCGCCGCGGTCGACACGCTCCCGGCCCCGGCCCCGGTCTCGGGCGTGCAGTCGTTCGTCGCGGTGCTCGCGATCATCAACGAGAACGTGAGCGCGGAGCTCGGCCCCGTGCTCATCGTCGAGAGTCCGACGGTTCAGATGGCGGCGGTCGATGTTGCCGCCCTGGAGGCCGCGACGGCGCTCGATACCGACGAGACACCGGCAAGGGCGCTTGCGGCGGTCGAGACCGGAGCGCTCGCAGACACTCCGGAGGTGATCCACGCCGTCGAGGCTGCGCCCGTCGATGCGTCGAGGGTCGAGCTTCCGTTCGTCGAGGTGCCGCTCGCCGCCGTGGCCCGCCCCCTCCCGCCGGCGAAGATCGCGCCGCGCACGACGAAGCCTTTCCCGGGGATGGACCAGATTCTCCCCGGCGAGGCGCCCGGCGCTGCCCGCGCCATCTTCGACCGCGCGATGACGACGCTCGATGTCGAGCTCGAGCCGATCG
Source organism: Myxococcales bacterium (assembly GCA_025351875.1). Taxonomy (GTDB): domain Bacteria; phylum Myxococcota_A; class Polyangia; order Polyangiales; family Polyangiaceae; genus Labilithrix. Next base: position 38,411 of record JANXVA010000410.1, read on the forward strand.
CCGATGCGAAGTCGAAGAAGCTCCTCGGCTTCGCCGCCCGCATGCGCTCGGACGAGGAAACGCTCACGACCGACTCCGCGCTCGTCGTGATGGCCACCCGGCTCGACCGGCTCGAGGAGCTGCGGCGTCGCGTCCGCGACCTCGCAGTTCGGGCCTTCGCAGATGCACCGCAAGACGCGCTCCTCTTCGTCGACGTGCACCCGAGCGATCTCCTCGACGGGGACCTCTACTCGCCTGAGCCGCCCCTCGCGCGGATCGCCGAGCGCGTCGTGCTGCAGGTCCGTGCGCGCGGCCTCGCGATGGCCGACCTCAGCGCGCGCGCCAGCGTGCTCAGGTTCGTCGGCTTCCGTCTCGCCATCGCCGACCTCGATGCCGGTCAGGCGTGCCTCGCGCAGATCGCCGATCTAGCGCCGGAGTTCGTGAAGATCGATGCGCGCCTCGTGAAGGGGCTCGACGGCTCGCTCGGGCGTCGCCGTCTCGTCAGTGCGCTCGTTTCGATGTGCCGCTCGCTCGACGCGGTGTCGATCGCCGAGGGCGTGTCGACGGCCGAGGAGCGCGAGGCGCTCCTCGCCGCCGGGTGCAACGTGGTGCAGGGCGCGATCGCCGCCCGCCACGCTCCTCCGTCGACGCGCCGCCGCGCGATGAACACGATGCGCAAACAGGGCTGAGCGCTGGGAGCGCAACGACCGAGCGGACTAGGTCTGAGCGCTTCCGCGCTCAGACGAAGGGCATCTTCGACTTGGGCGGCGCCAGCGGGAATGCCGCGTCGATGGTGTCGAGCTCCGCGCGTGTCAGCACGAGGTCTCCAGCTCCTGCGAGCTGGTTCACGTGATCCGCGCGCGCCGACTTGGGGATCACGAACGTCGACGGGCGCCGCGCGAGAAACGCGAGTGCCACCGCACGCGCGCTCACGCCATGCGCGTTCGCGATGCCTTCGAGGACGTCACCCCTCCAGCTCCCGCGGCTCGGGAACTGACCCGACCCGAGTGGGCTGTAGGCGACGAACGCGATCCCGTGGCGTTCACAGACCGGCTGGAGGACGTGCTCCGCGTCGCGCTCCGTCAGGTTGTAGAGCACCTGATTGCAGGCGACGACCCCGACACCCGCGATCTCGACCGCGCGCTCGACGTCGGCGACGTCGAAGTTCGAGAGGCCCCACGCGAGGATCTTTCCCTCCTTCTTGAGCTCCTCGAAGGCGCGCACGGTCTCTTCGAGGGGCTGCGCGCCTCGCCAGTGGAGGAGAAAGAGGTCGAGGCGATCGGTACGGAGGCGTCGCAGGCTCTTCTCGCACGCGAGCAGTGTTCCCGCATAGGTCGCGTGGTCGGGGTGAATCTTCGACGCGAGGAAGGCGGCGCCGCGGTAGCCGGCGATGGCCTCACCCACGAGCTCCTCGACGCTGCCACGACCGTAGATCTCTGCGGTGTCGATGTGGACGAGACCGAGGTCGATCGCGCGACGAATCGCGAGGATCGCGCTCTCACGATCATTGCCCTCCATCTGCCACGTGCCGAGCCCGACGACAGGCACGCGACGTCCGAGCGGTCCGAACTGCCGCAGCTCCACTTCCCGAGGGTAACAGTCTGCGCCGCGTCGCGCTTCAGCGAGCGCGGCGCTTCTGACGGCGGGCGAACGCCATGGCGAGGGCGGCGAGCGCGAGCACGGCACCAAACGAGGCTGGCGGGGGCGAGGAACCCGTGGCGGCGCACCCACCGTCGTCCGCGGCGGGAGCCGGCTCCGGCGCCGTCGTGACGGGAGCCGCCTGGACCGTCGGCGGAGCTGCGGGCGGCGGCGCCACGGGAGGCGGCGCGGCATCCGGAAGGTCGAGGCCCTGGAGCGTCTCGTAGGACTTCACGAGCGAGAGGTACCCGGGCACGTAGACCGACCCCACGCCCGCGACGTTCTGCCGGATGTTGAAGTGGAGATGAACCGTCGTTGCGCTGCCGCCGAACTGGTTCGAGACCTTGCCCATCGGATCGCCGCGCTTCACCTGCTGGCCTTCCTTCACTGCAACGTCCTGCATGTGGAGGTAGTCGAAGCGCGTGCCGTCGGCCGTCGTGAGGTAGACGGAGTAGCTGCCGACGCTCGTGATCGTTCCGTCGGCGACGGCGACCGTCGCGTGCACGCCCGGCTTGCACGAGGCGGCGCGGATGTCCTGGCCCTGATGGCCGTGGCCACCGGGACACATCGGCATGTCCCAGTCCCGCGTCTCGCAGTAGTTGTCATGCCAGGGATAGGAGAAATTCTCCTTGTCGCACTGGCCGCCGGTGCCCTCGTTGCCGCCGTGGCCCCAGACCTGCGAGTTCGCGAAGGCCGGTCCGCTCTCGATGGGGAAGCGCATGCCGGGCGCGTAGACGTTCATGTCGACGCGACCCTTGCCGGAGTCCGGGACGAGCTGGCCGGGCGGGTCATAGGTGAACGTGCCGGCGTCAGCGACGCTGGCGTCGGCGGCGCCGCCGTCGGCTGCGCTCGCGAGGGCGGTGGTGCCCAGCGCGGCCGCCACGACTGCGATCGCGACGAGTGCGTTGCGCGGGCTCATCGGCCCGACCCTCCGACGAAGCTGAGCTGCGCGACCACCGAGAGAAGGAAGTCTTCGCTCTGGCAGCGGAGATCCGTGTGCTCGCTGCACTCGACGTCGACGCTGTAGGCGGTGCCGTTCTCGATCCACGACGCGGTGCGGACGCCTTCGTTGATCGTCACGAAGCCGCGGACGTTCGCGCCGCGTGCGAGGTCGCGGGTGCCAACCTGCGGGTCGACCGTCTCGTAACGATGGGCCGCGCGCGTGCCCTGGATGCTCACGGTGGCGCGGGACGTCGCGCTCTCGACGCGACCAGTGAGCGCGAAGTACTCGCCCTCGACCACCAGCGTCGGCGTATCGAGGCGGAGATCCTTCGGCGCGAGGACGGGGACTGGCGAGCGTGAGACGAGCGCGCGGATCTCGCGATCGGTCTTGTCGCCGGTACGGGAGAGAGAGAGGAGCGCGCCGTCATCGGCGCTCGAGGCCGCGGGCCACGCCACCATGGGGCGAACGACGACCGACGTCGTCGACACCGCGGGTGCGTGCTCGTCGGTGCGCGTCGCAGATGTGTTCCCGTTGCACCCCACGAGGGCGAGCGCGCCGACAGTGATCGAGAGGAGCGCAAAGACGGGCGTTCTCATGCGCCGATGGGCTTACGCAGGGAACGGGGTCGGAGCAAGTCTCCGTACGTTTTTGCGGCCAAAACGACAGTGTGTGAGCGATGCCTACGTTGTCTTTTGCCGCGCAATGGAGAGGTGGGTCGAGGCGCCGATCGGGAGCGTCATGAGCTGGTCGAGCGAGGTCCGGGGGAGGACCGCCACGACAGGGTAGCCCCCGGTGGTCGGGTGGTCGGGGCCGAGGACGACGAGGCCGGACGGGGTGAGCTCGACGGCGCCGGGGAGCATCGGGCGCGAGGGGCGATCGTGTGCGTTCTGCATGGAATGCGGAGGGAGGGCGGGGCCCTCGAGGCGCGTGCCGATGCGGTCGGAGTGCGCGCCGATCGTGAAGGTCGCGCGGGTGATGGCGTCGAGCACGAGCGGCTCGGCGTCGGGGCCGGGGACGAGAGAGATCGCGGTCGGGTGCGCGGTCGGGGATCCGAGCCGCTGGGGCTCGGCCTGTGTGGAGAGCGCGGTGAGCCGATCGCCGCGCTTGAGCTGGCGTCCCGCGTGGCCGCCGAGGCTCGCGACGAGGAGCGTACCTCGGCCGCCGAGCACGAGGGGCATGTCGAAGCCTCCCCGGATGGAGAGGTAGCGCACGCGCGTGCGTCCCGCCGTCGCGACGGTGAACGATTCGCCGTCGTCGAGCTCGCGGACGCCGCGAACGTCGTCGGCCACGGTCATGCTCCCCCCGCGTGCGACGACCTCCAGCACGCCGAAGATCTCGATTGCGGCGGCACCCGCGGCGTTGCCAACCGCCGCGTTGGCGCGCGCATACGCGCTCTCGACCATCGCGCCTCCGTGCGGCACGCCCTCGTGCATGTGCCCGGTGCGGCCGCGATCGATCACGAGCGACGGCCCGTGAGCCTTCACGACCTCGAGGTGCGCGCCCGTGCGACCCTCCGGCGTGTGCGCTTCGGGAGCCGCGGCAACGTCGAGGAGCTCGCGCCGCTCGGCCGGCTCGAAGCGGACGCGATCGCCGAGCGCGAACCTTGCTCCGTTCAGGTCGAAGAGGCGCGGCGCGACGGCACGACCCAGCAGCGTCCACCCGCCGGGCGAAGCGACCGGATAAATGCCCGTGTAGTGTGCAGCGATCGCCACGCTACCTGGCGGTACGTGGGCCCTCGGCTGGGCGCGCCGTGGCAAGACGAGCCGGGAGTCCAGCCCGCGGAGGTACGCGAAGCCTGGCAAGAACCCGAGCATCGAGACCTCGTAGTCTCCGCCCGAATGAAGCGCGACGACGTCACCCGACGAGATGCCGAGGCCCGTCGCGACCTCCGCGAGATCGTCGCCATCGTACACGACGCGGACGACATGCTGAGCAGGAGGCGGTGCGTTCGCGCGTGATGCTCTCGGTGCCGCGAGGACCGCGACGACGGCTTGCTCCACGATGCCGAGCTCGGCACCTTCGGCGAGCACGACGGCGCCCGTGTCCTCGGTGAGGACGACGTCTGCGATGCCTGGTGTGTCGCGGAGCGCCGCGAAGAGCGCGCGGCGGTCGGTGCCGTCGGCGATCG
>JANXVA010000412.1 GCA_025351875.1 Myxococcales bacterium
CCAGAAGGAGGTGCTCGAGAGCGGCGGCCGTATCGTCCAGGAGACACGCGGTTGGGACGAGAAGACGAGCACGACGTTCTCGCTCCGCTCCAAGGAGACGGCCCAGGACTACCGCTATTTCCCCGAGCCGGATCTGCCACCCGTTATTTTCGACGACGTGTTCATCGCTAGAGCGCGCGCAGAGCTCCCGGAGCTTCCGCGCGACAAACGTGCACGCTTCGTGAAGGAGCTAGGCCTCACGCCGTACGCGGCGCAGGTGCTCACGCAGCACCCGAGGGTCGCGGCGTTCTTCGAGGAGGCGGCGACGATGCATCTCGACGCCGCGCACGCGGGGCGCGTCGCGAACTTCATGCAGAGCGAGGTGCTCCGCGACGTGGTGACGCAGGGCCAGAAGGCCACCTTCCCGTGCACGCCGCGGCAGCTGTCGGATCTCATGCGCCTCGTGGCGACCGGAAAGATCAGCGGCAAGCAGGCCAAGGAGCTCTTCACGAAACTCGGCGAGCAGCGCGAGAGGGGGCCCGAGGTCGCGGTCGCTTCGCTCGTGGCCGAGCTCGGCATGGCGCAGGTGAGCGACCCGAAGGCGATCGAAGAGGTCTGCGCGAAGGTCATCTCCGACAATCCGAAGGCGGCCGAGCAGCTCCGCGCGGGGAAGGCCACGCTGTTCGGCTTCTTCGTCGGCCAGGTGATGAAGGCGACCAAGGGCAGCGCGAACCCGCAGCTCGTCAACGACACGCTGAAGCGCCTGCTCGGAACGAGCTGACCGAGAGATGAGCCCGCCGTCTGTTCCTTCGCTGCCCGCGGTGCGTCCGCTGGGGAGGGTGCTCATCGTCGACGACAACGCCGAGCTCGTGGAGACGCTCCGCGCGGTCATTGCGTCGGGCATCCCGGGCCTCGCGATCGAGACGGCAGCGAACGGCGCAGCGGCGCTGTCGATGGCGCAGAAGGGGTTCGACGTCGCGATCGTCGACGTGAAGCTGCCCGACGCGAGCGGGATCGATCTGATCCAGCCGCTACGAGTGGCGTCGCCGTTCTCCGAGGTCTTGCTGCTGACGGGCTTCGCGAGCGTGGATGCGGCGATCGGGGCGCTTCGCTCGGGGGCGTTCGCGTTCGTGCTGAAGTCGTTCCGGCCCGAGGAGCTCATCTCCATCGTGGAGCAGGCGCTCGGCAAGGTGCAGCTCAAGCGGGAGAGGGAGGAGTTCGAGCGCCGCTATCGCGATCTCGTCGAGGTGACCGACGTGCTCGTGTTCGCGCTGGATGCGGACGACAAGGTCGCGCTGATGAACCGCAAGGCGGCGGCGATGGTCGACATCGTCTCGGATCAGGCGCTGGGCCGGCCGTTCTTGGAGTCGTGGATGCCCGCGGAGGACCGCGTCGCGATGCGCGCGGCCTTGGCGGGGACGCGCGACGGCACGGCGCCCGCGCATCATCATCGCGCGTACGAGGTGGAGACGGCGTTCGTGGACCAGAGCGTCCATTCGACGTCGCGGCGCCGGGTGCGGTGGCACCTGTCACGGTCGCCGGATGCGACGGGGCTGGTGTACGGGATCGGTATCGACATCACGGAACGACGTGCGCTCGAGAGGCGCGCGGCGGATGCCGAGGCCCTGTCGGCCATGGGCGAGCTCGCGATGAACCTGGCGCACGAGATCCGCAATCCGCTCAATGCGGCCGTGCTGCAGCTGCACTTGCTCAATCGCAACCTGGATCGACTGGAGGCCGAGGAGCCGACGCGCGCAGCGCTGAAGGATCGCGTGCGGATTGTCGGCGACGAGATCGGGCGGCTGAATCGACTGCTCACCGAATTCCTGGAGCTGGCGAGGCCGCGGGGGATCGCGCGTGAGCCCGTGCACCTGCCGAAGCTGGTCGACGAGGTGCTGGATCTCGAGGAGGAGAGCGCGAAGGGCAGGGGGATCGCGATCGTGCGCGATGTGTCCGCGGAGGGCTGCGTTGCGATCGGCGATCGCGAGAAGCTGAAGCAGGTCACGATCAACATCGTGGTCAATGCGCTCGAGGCGATGAAGCAGGGCGGGCGGCTGAAGGCGAGCGTGCACCCCGAGGGCGAGCGCGTGGTCATGACGTTCGAGGACAACGGACCGGGCATCGAGCCTGCGGTGCTCGCGAGCGTGTTCGACCCGTTCTTCACGACCAAGGAGGCGGGCACGGGCCTCGGGCTCTCGATCGTGCGGAAGATCGTGGACCAGCACGGCGGTGACGTGGTGATCGCGAGCGAACGCGGACACGGTGCGCGGGTGACTGTGTCGATTCCGATGGGGCGGTGAGTACGCGCGCGCTCACTTGACGAGCATGCGCAGCGTGCCGGTGCCGTCGTGGTCGCCCCAGTAGACTCCATCGTCGTCCACCGCGAGCGCGAAGACGTTGCCTTTGCGAACGAGGGAGAGGGTGGCGGTCGGCGTCTCGTAGGCGTAGACGCCGCCGGCGTTGGCGACGGCAACCCAGAGGAACCGGGCGTCCGCCTTGACGTCGAAGACGGCCTCGGTCGGAAAGGTGTAGGCCGCGGCAGAAGCCTGACCCATGAAGCTCAGCGGAACGAGCCCCGTTGGGCCCTTGCCCGCGCGTGCCCACAGCGTCGAGCAGTCGTTCGTGAGGCCGTAGTAGCCGACCGAGGCCGAGGCATCCACGTCCCTGAGGTCCGTCACGTCCCCGTTGGTCGCGATTCGCTGAAGCGGTGACGACGCGCTCGTGAGGTAGACGGCGTCGTTCGTGGCGGTGATCGACGCAAAATTGCCCACCTCGAGCACCTTCTCGAGGGTCTTCGTCGCGGCCGTGATGCGGAACGTGACACCGTCGAAAGCCTGCGCGTAGATCACTCCCGGCGCCGACCGAAGCAGCGTGCGAATGGAGAGGTTGGGGAGCGTCACGACCTCTTCGGGCGCCGCGCACGGAGGCGTGCAGTCGCGGCGGAGACGCAGGACCTGGGTCGTCGCGGAGAGCTCATGAGTGAAGTAGACGTACGCGCCGTCGAGGGCGAGCGCCTGGGCAAACCTCTGGCCGGACGCGAGCTCGTCGGCCGCGCCGATCGGCGCGGACGCGGGACGCTTGGCCGTGCGGAGGACCCGCGCGAGCCCATGACCGTTGTACGGATCGCTCGCTCCCCCCGCGTCAGCAGCGACCTGCTCGATCCAGTAGACGTGCGTAGCGTCGGTGGTGATGGTGAACGGGTACGCTTGCCCGGACGTCACGTGCAACGTTCGCTGAGCGCACGCGCTGGGCGCGCAGCTCGGCGCGTGGGAGGGCGGGCAGTTCGGCGCCACTGCCGCGAGGCTCAGCGCATCGGCGTCGGCATCGCCGGCGTCGTGCGGTGCGGACACGTCCGGCGCCACCGCCGCATCGTCGCCGGTCGGCGCCTCGTCCGCGGCGTAGGGCGAGGCGCATGCGCCCATGGCGATCGCGACTGCGGACGGCCAAACCCAGAGCGACCGCAGCCTCGCCATGGATCGAGAGTATCAGGTCGCCGAGCCGTCGCGCCGGCACCGAAAGGAATCGCCCGGGGTGTTCGTCCAATTCGCGCGGCCGGCTCGTTGGCAACCACCATGCGCCCCATTCTCTCCCTCCTCGCGCTCGCGTTCTCTCTGGCCGGTTCGGCCTGTGGGGCGGCGACCTCCTCGATCCCCTCTCCCGACGGGGGCGACGCGGCCACGCCCTCCGATGCGTTCGCCTCACGCGATGCCGTGGCGGGGACCACCCCGTGCCGCGCGAGCACGGACGGAGGACTCGCGTGCGACGCGCGAACGGAGATGTGCGTGAACGACTACGCCCGCGTGAGCGGTCTCGGCACGGACTCGTGTCAGCCACTGCCGCCCGCCTGCGCGTCGAATCCGACCTGCGCGTGTGTGATCGCCGCATTTCGGTGCGGGATCACGACGAGCTGCGAGGAGGGCACCGTCCCCCTCCAGATGGTCTGTCAGCCCGACTGACCTTCGCTCGGCCGGGTTTGAGCGCTCGAGCCCGGAACGCAAGAAAGCTCGCTACCGCATCGGCGGCAGCGAGCTTTTTTGCTTCGTGGGACCCGCCGAACGGCGGCTTGTCCGACTCAGCGGGCGATCACCTGCCCGGAGGCTTGAGCGGGAGCACCGAGGACGACAGCGGCGGCGGCGGGATCTTCCCGCTGGGGCGCGCGTCCGGGGTGATGCCGTCGCCGGCCTCGATCGACATGAGCGCCATGAAGATGCGATCCATCCCGAGCTCGAGGGCGCCTTCCTTCATGAAGAGGCCCGCGATGCGGACCAGGCGGAGCGCCGTCGTCTTGCCGAGCTCGGCGGTCTCGCGCTCGAGGAAGGCCTCGAACGTTCCGAAGCCCTTCGCCTGGTACAGCTGGCGGGACTGGATGTCCTTGAGGACGACGCCGATGTCGTAGAACCCCTTGGCGAGGTTCTTACGCAGGCCCTTGATCTGCTGGAGCGAGTTGTGGAGCTCGCCGATCTTGGCCTTGATGTCCTCGGCCATGACGGGCGTGCGAATCGTCGCTCGCGCGCTGCCCGGAAGGGGCGGCTCGGCCGCCCGGGCACGTGCCTCGGCAGCGTGTTTCGCGGCGTGACGCGCGGCCCACGGAGCAGCCCCACGGAGCCCGAGCTTGCGCTTCGGTGCCTCCGCTGCGGCGCCCTTCTCGGCCTTTCCACTAGCAGCGCCGGCTTTGGCTCCATTCTTGGAGCCCTTCGCTTCAGCTGCTTTCCCCTTCGCAGGCTTCTTCGTCGCTGCCATTTCCGTCAGGCTCATTATGGTGGTCCAGTGCCGGCGCCTAAGATTCAGACAACAAGAGATCCGCGGGCTGCGGAGGGCTCGACCCGGACAATCACTTGCATGCGGCCTTACCATTGCCGGCGACGCGCCGTCCAGAAATCGTTGCGGGCTTACCGTAGAAATTCGCAAAGTTCCGGCCCAGGTTCTGCGGCTCGCCCCCAGGTAGCTGTATAGTCCGCCCGGCGATGGCGATCCTGACCGTGCCCTCCGACCTCGACCTCGACGCCCTTCTCGGGGCGTACGACCTGGGCGAGAAGCGCTCTGCGACCGGCATCGAGGCCGGGACGGTCAACACGAGCTACGTGCTCGAGATGAGCACCGGCCGCTATTTCCTCCGGCTCTACGAGGAGCAGCCCAAGGCCGGCGCCGAGGCGGAGGCGCGCCTCCTCCTCCACCTCGCGGCGTCGGGCGTCCCGACACCCGCTCCCGTCGCGGCCCGTGACGGCACCATGGTGCAGGTCGTCTGCGGCAAGCCCGCGGCGATCTTCCCGTGGGTCACCGGCGACATGCTCTGCCTGAAGGCGGTCACCCCCGCCGCCGCTCACGACGTCGGCGCGGCCCTCGCGCGCATGCACCTCGCCGGTCCTGCCGAGCCCGTCGCGACGTCGCTCGGCGCCGGCCGCTTCGGCGCGGACGAGCTGGTCGCGCGCTGCGACCGCATCCTCAAGGCCACCGAAGCCGAGTCCCGCTCGCAGGCCGAGCCCCTCCGCGACGCGGTGATCCTCGTCGATCGCAGGCGCCGCAACGATCTGCCTCGCGGTCTCGTTCACGGCGATCTCTTTCGTGACAACGTCCTCTGGCACGAAGGAAAAATCGCCGCGCTCCTCGACTTCGAGAGCGCCCATCGCGGCCCGTTCGCCTACGACCTCGCCGTGCTCATTCTCTCGTGGTCCTTCCGCGATACGTTCGACATGGACGTCGCGCGGGCGATCGTCGTCGGCTACCGCGAGGTCCGTGAGCTCGCCGAGAACGAGCGCGAGGCGCTCTACACCGAAGCGATCTTCGGCGCGCTCCGGTTCACCATCACGCGCATCACCGACGACGCCGTCCGCGTCGGCAAGAAGTGGCAGCGCTTCGTCGCGCGCCGCGAGGCGCTCGAGAAGCTCGGGCCCGCTGGGCTCCGGGAGGCGCTCGCGCTGTGAGCATTCGCGGCCGCGCGCTCATCACGGAAAAGGCGGCGCGCATCGCGATCGTCGTGGCGGTGGGCCTCCTCGCTCGGCCTGGCGCCGCCGCCGCGGACGGGCCTCCGAAGCCGACCGGTGACGCGCTCGTCCCGTATCCGCCGCCGTCGCCGCGGGTCATCCCGCCGCCCGACCAGAGCTACACCTACGCGAGCCCGCAGCCCTATCCGTCGCTGCCATGGATGCTGCTCCAGCTTCTGCCGAGCCCCGAGCTCGTCGTGGGGCAGGTCCGCGAGGCGAACGCTACCGGCAGAAGCGAGGTGACGACGAAGTCCGCGTTCGGCCTTCGCTGGCAGATCACGCCCGTCGTCTGGTCCTGGGGCGTGAACCGTCACGTGTCGAGGTGGCGCTACCTCGTCGTCGACCCGCTCGCGCGACACAGCGGCTCGCTCGAGGTGCCGCTGAACCTCGAGTACGTGTTCGGATACGTCGATCGTTTCCTCGTGAGACCCGGCGTGCGTGCCTACTTCCCCCTCGTCGAGCGAGGTGAGTACCTGTCGGCATCGATCGGTACTTCGACCTACGCGTACGACGACAAGATGCGCGTCGCTTACGACGTCGGCGCGTACGTCCTCTCCGGGATCTTCGGCATCCAGGCGACGATCGCTCCCGACAACGGACCGCTCACGGCGATCGGCACCTTCCGCATCAGGTACTTTTGATGCGCGTCCGCTCGCTCGCCGCCGCCGCGCTCTCGCTCGCACTCGCGGGCGGCTCCCTCACGGGCTGCGTGTACGTGCGCGCGGCCGGTCGTGCCTCGGGCTCGCTCTTCATGTCACCACGCAAGGTCGAGAAGCTGAAGGAGCCCATCGACAAGAACGCGCGGCTCGCTGTCCTCTGGGTCGGTCACGCCACTGCGCTCGTTCAGATCGACGACAAGGTGATCCTCACCGACCCGGTGTTCACGAGCACGGTGGGGCAGCTGTCGAAGCGCCTCGTCGAGCCGGGCATCGACCCCGAGAACCTTCCTCCGATCGACGCGGTGGTGATCTCGCATCTGCACTTCGATCACCTGTCGCTCGGTAGCCTCGAGATGATCCAGCAGAAGGTGCGGATGCTGCTCATGCCGCGCACCGGCGCGACGTACCTCACCGACTTCGGCTTCCCCGTCCTCGAGCTGCGCCCGTGGCAGGGCTACGAGAAGGACGGGCTTCGCGTCACCGCCGTCCCCGTCGACCACGTCGGCTTCCGCTATGGCGCGGACGACGCGTGGATGACCGAGGGCTTCACCGGGTACGTGATCGAGTACCACGGCATCAAGGTCTACTTCGGTGGCGACACGGCCTACGACCAGAAGCTCTTCGTCGACGTGGGGCAGCGCTTCCCGGGCATCGACGTCGCGCTCTTGCCCATCGGGCCCACCGAGCCGCGCGAGCTCATGCGCCGGTTCCACGCGGATCCAGGCGAGGCCGTGCAGGCCTTCATCGATCTCGGCGCCAAGCGCATGGTGCCGATCCACTACGGCACGTTCGTCAACTCGACGGACGAGCCGGGCGACGCGTTGAAGCAGCTCACGGCGGCCGAGAAGAAGTGGGACCTCGGCAAGCGTGAGGTCGCCGTCGTCGCGATCGGTGAGCGTCGCGTCTTCCTCAAGAAGGGCGAGGGCCCGAGCGTGCAGCCCGAGAAGGCGAAGGACTCGTGGTCGACCACCCCGAGCGTGCAGCCCGCGAAGCCCGCGCCGAAGCCCGCCGCCAAGCCCGCGCCGAAGAACGACATCTCCGACGACGAGAAACTCGACTGAGCAGCCGTTGCTTTCCGAAGGACAGACGTTCGCCCACTACGTGATCGAGGCGCCCATCGGCGAGGGCGGCATGGGCGCCGTGTATCGCGCGCACGACACGAAGCTCCGGCGGAAGGTCGCGCTCAAGGTCATTCACCCCGACCTCAAGGTTCCTGACGCGGCGGCGCGGCTCGTCCGCGAGGCGCGCACCGCGGCGGCCTTCTCGCACCCGAACACGGTGGCGATCCACGACCTCGGCGAGATCGACGGCACCGTGTTCCTCGTCATGGAGCTCATCTCCGGGGCGCCGCTCCGCGCCTACGTGGGCGATACCTCGGTGCCCGTCGCGCAGAAGCTCCGGTGGCTCGTCGACATGGCGCGCGGGCTCGGTGCCGCTCACAAGGCCGGGCTCGTCCATCGCGACGTGAAGCCGACCAACGTGATGGTGTCGGACGACGGCGTCGTGAAGGTCCTCGATTTCGGCCTCGCGAAGCCCCTCGAGGCCGCGAGCTTCGACACGAACGTCGGCATCGTGGTGGGCACGCCTCGCTACATGTCGCCCGAGCTCTTCACCGGCATGCGCGCCGACGCGCGGAGCGATCAGTACGCGTTCGGCGTCACGGCGTACGAGCTGCTCGCGGGCGTGTACCCCGGGAGCGCGACCGGGCCGGTGCCGGCGGCGCTCGATTCGCTCGTGCCCGAGGTCGGCGCCGCGGTCGCACGCATCGTCGCGCGAACGCTCTCCCGGTCGGCGGAGGCGCGCTTCGCCACGATGAACGACGTCGCGAGCGCGCTCGAGGAGGAGCTGTTCACGACGCGCGCCAGCCCGACGCGCGACGCCTCACCGTCGACGCGCCGCGAGGGCGCACCGGTTCCGATCGCGCCCGCGCTCGCGCTCGCGCCGACCGAGCTGCCCTCGTCGAGCGCGCGCGAGGCCCTCGTTCGCGCCGCGCCGGCGACGCTCGCCGTCGCGGCTGCCGAGCCCGCTGCCCGCCGCGGCAAGGGCAGTCTCGTGCTGGCGCTCGTGGTGATTGCCGGCGTCGGAGCCTTTGGCGCGTCGAGGTGGCTCGGCGGTGGAGTCGATCCGTCGGCTCTCCGACCGTTTGCGTCGTCGCCTCTCGTCGACAGCGGCACAGCGCCCGCGACCTCGGAGTCGATCGACGCGAGCACGAAAGCGCCCCCGCTCGCGCTCGAACCGCTCGACGCTGCCGACGTTCCCGCCGACGCGGGCGCGGAGGCCGACGGCAGCGACGCGAGCGCGGACGCCGCAAGACCCCCGCCGCGCCCGCTTCCACTCGAAGATTTCAATGACCCATGGGCGAAGCCGCCCACGCGGTGAAATGCGGCGTGATCTCCGGCCTACGCTCCGGACGCGGGGAGAGCGGCGCTCGACTCTGCGACGCGCACCTTGTCGCCGAGATGGGTTCCCCAGAGCGTCGCTCGAAGCTCCTCGACGCGCGTGCGTGCCTTGGCGAGTCGCGCGTCCTGCGCGTCCACCTCGGCGAGGATGACCTCGTCCGTCTTGTCGCCCTTCGCGCGTACGGCATGCGCCGCGTTGAGCACCTCGAGGACCTCGCGATAGAGCTCCTCGCCGGCGGTGACGACCCACGCGTCGAGCTTCTTCGCGAAGTCCTCGATCATCTCGTCGACCTTGGGGCCGACCTGCTTCGCGGCGTTGCGGATCACGTCCGGCGCCTGCTCCTTCGCCTGCTTCTTGTATTCTGCATCGACCCGGTCGCGGACGAAGAGCGCGAGCGCCGGTGCGCCGAGCAGCGCGATCATCGCGCCGATCATGAGGCTTCCCGCGACGGCGGTGCCGATGCCGACGAGGAGGACCGCGGCGACGCCCGCGTCGTAGCGGAACGTGTCGATCTGAACGTCGAGCTTCTTCACTTCCTGGCCGAGCGTCTGCGCGACGCGCTTGGTCGCGTCGTTCGCGTCCTCCTTGATGAGCGCGATCGTCTTCTCGGCGAGGGCCTCGAGCTTGCCGCCGATCTCCTTGCCCTCGGCCTCGGCCCACGTCTTGAACGTGTCCTGGAGGAAGGCCGGGAGGAACTTGCGGAGGTCTTCCCGCTTCGCCGAGTCGATGACGTTGGGGAGCTGGCGGATCGTCTCCTCGACGAAGTGGTCGAGGTCCTTCTGTGCGGAGACCTTGATGCCGCTGATCTCCTCGCGGATCTTGATGCGGCGCTGCTCGATGGTGCCGGCCGCGCCGGCGAGGTCCTCCTCGAGCATCTTGATGCGGCGCTCGAGCTCGTCGGTCTTCATCGCGAGGGAGCGGCGGCGTGCGTCGACGCCCTTGCCCAGCAGCGCGGCGACGTTGAGGCCTTCGCCGAGCGCGTTGTCGAGCAGGATGCGACCGCGCTCCTCGGCGAGAAACGTGGTGAGGTGAGCGAGGAGCTCGGGCATGCCCGATTCGGCCATCTTGCCGCCCTGGAGCGCCGTCTCGGCGCTGACCGGGAAGACGACCGGGTCCTTGACGAGGTTTGCGAGCTGGGTACGCGCGTACGCGAGCGCCTCCTTCTTCTCGTCCTCGTTCAAGATGTCCCACTTCGTGATGACGAAGACGATCTTGTCGCGCGACGCCTTGAGCAGCTTGTCCTGGAGGAACTGACGCTCGCTCTCCTTGAGGATCTGGCCCGCGTCGAGGAGAAACAGCACCGCGTCCGCGCGCGGGATGTAGCTGTACGTGATGTCCGCGCGCTGGAGCGACAGATCGTTCACGCCTGGCGTGTCGACGAGGAGGATGCGCTCCTTCAGCAGCGGCGCCGGGTAGCCGACCTCGAGGTAGTCGACGTCTTCGGGGCTCGTTCCGCCGCCGACCGCGAACCGCTTCGTCTCGCCGAAGGGAATCGTCTCTCGCTTGCCCGACGAGTACACGACGGTCGCCTCGGGCGTGTCGGCGTACTTCAGGTGGTGGATCGCGGCGGTGGTCGGCGTGACGCCGACCGGCAGGACCGTCTCCCCGAGCAGCGCGTTGACGAAGCTCGATTTACCGTGATTGAACTCGCCGACGACGACGAGGTGGAAGCGATCCTCCTCCATCTTCTTCACGAGATCGCGATCGAGCCGCTCCTTCAGGCTCTTGGCCCCGAGGCCGCCTGCGATGTCCGAGAGCTCCTGCAGCGCCACCGTCACGTCGAGCTTCCGCTCACGAAATCCTTCGAGCATCTGTGCTTTTCCTCT
>JANXVA010000418.1 GCA_025351875.1 Myxococcales bacterium
CCTTCACGGAGCCGCCGCAGTCGATGCCCGTCTCGCCGCTGTTCTTCTTTCCGTCGCTGTGGCTCTCGGAGGCGGGGGTCGCGCACTTCGCGCCGTCGCAGAAGCCCGAGCTGCAGTCCTTGTCGAGCTCGCACGCCTGGCCGTCGCTGCACGTCGGCACGGGCGTGCCGACGCCGCACGGCTTTCCGGCCGGAGCCGCGCACGCGTTTCCCGCGCAACTTCCGCTACCGCACTCGGCGTTGCTCATGCACACCGCGCCCGTGCACTTCGCCGTGCAGACGCCGCCGCAGTCGAGCCCCTCCTCGCCCTCGTCCTTGAGGCCGTTCGTGCAGCTCGGTCCGGCGGGCGTGTCGCTCGAGGTCGAGCACGCGGGGAGGACGAACGCGCCCACGAGGAGCACCAGCGCACCGGCGGTCAGCGTCCTGGCGTTCAGTCTCGAGGCGTTCAATCTCGCGGGCCGAGCATCGTTCATGGGGGTACCTTCGCGTGAAGCGCGTGCAGCGGGCGCCGGTAACGGCGGGCGACGAGTTCGACCGGGATCAAATCTGTCATGCGCGCCCCGTTTGCGCACGTGGAATGTTGCAGCCTCACTTCACACAAGCACCCGTAATTTCCAGGGTGGATCGCGCGTGCACCAATCCGGGCGACGCGCCGTACGAGGCGACGCGGCCTTGACGGAAAGCCCTGACTGGCCGTTGATGGAGGCATGAGCGCAGCCGCACGCATCGAGGAGCTGCGACGCCAGTGGGACCGCGCCGTCGAGCGAGATCGGCCCGCCGATGCCGTCAAGGCGCTCGAGGAGCTCGAGAAGCTCGAGGACGAGCCGCGCTGGTCGCAACGGCTCGGTGAGGCACTGCGCCGCCTCGGCAAGACGAGCGACGCGGAAGAGGCGTTCGTGCGAGCCGCCGAGCGCTACGCCGACAAGGGCTTCATCGCGCACGCCATCGCGATGGCGAAGCTCGTCACCTCGCTCAATCCGGCGCGTACCGACCTGCTCGCGAGGCTCGATCCCCAGAAGCCGCGACCGCATGCGCCGCGACCGCCGCCGGCCCTCGTCCGTCCCGTGCCGCTGACGATCGCCGAGGATTCCCACCGCGACGAGATCCGCTTCATGGACCTCGACGGACCGTCGAGCCTCGACATCATGCTGACGGACGTCGAGGCCGACTTCAGCAGCATCGACAGCGTCGACATCATCGCGGTGGAGACGATCGACGTCGAGGAGTCGGTCACCAAGGAGATTCCGGTCCCTGCCTCCGATCACCTCCCGGTGCCCACGGAGCCTTCGGTCGATCGGCTCGGCGCGATGGCGGCGTTCCGTCTCTTCGCGGGTCTGTCGCGAGAGGCGCTCCTCGACCTCGCGGACGCGGCGGAGCTGGTCGAGCTCATCCCACGCGCGATGATGATGCTCCGCGACGAGCCGGCGTTCGCGCTTTACGCGATCATCGACGGCACCGCGCGCGTGACCGTACGCGGGAGCCCCGAGATCCGCGTCGGCGAGGGTGACGTCGTCGGTGAGGGCTGCCTGCTCGACGAGGGCGTGCGCCAGGCCGACGTCCGCGCCGAGACGAGGCTGATGGCGCTCCGCATCGAGAAGGCGAAGCTCGACGAGGTCGTCCATCGGCACGAGACGCTCGGCGATGCGCTCTTCCAGCTGCTGGCGCGGCGCCTGCTGATGAACCTCATGCATGCGTCGCCGCTGTTCACGACGTTCGCGGCGAACGTGCGCCTCGAGCTCGCGCAGCTCTTCGAGGTACGCCGCGCCCACCCCGGGACGGTGCTCGCGGAGCACGGCAAGCGAAGCGACGGTCTCTACGTGCTCCTCTCGGGCAACGTGACGGCGGTCGGCAAGGACGGCAGGGAGACGCGCGTAGCGCGCGGAAGCGCCTTCGGCCACGCGTCCCTCGTGGGCACGGTGAGCGCCGACACCACGGTGCGCGCGACCACCGACGCCGTGCTCCTCCGCCTGCCGGCCGCGAAGTTCGCCGCGCTCGCAGCGACGTACGGCCCGACGCTGGCGATCCTCGCGGAGTCGGCGGGGGAGCCGCTTCGCGCGAGCGTGGTCCCGAGCTGACCCGCGACGCCCTTCAGCGCACGACGAACCAGCCCGCGCCCGCGCTCAGCTCGAAGTGAAAGTGGTCGCGGTGCGTCGGGTCGTAGCCTGGCGTGAGGGCGGCGTTGAAGAGGCGCGCTTCGATCGCGTCGCAGGCGATCTTCCGGAGCGCGAAGGAGCTGCGCGTCATCTGCTTCGGCGGAGGTCCTTGCGCGCAAGGTCTCTCACCCGGAAACGCCTGGTAGTCGCGCTCGACGTTGAGGCCGAGGCCGTCCTTCGTGCGGAAGTACCCGATGTCGATCGCGAGGCCGCCGTCGTGACGCTCCCCGAGCCGGCCGTCGGGAAACCCGGCGGG
The DNA here is from genome assembly GCA_025351875.1 of Myxococcales bacterium. Lineage (GTDB taxonomy): Bacteria > Myxococcota_A > Polyangia > Polyangiales > Polyangiaceae > Labilithrix. The sequence continues at coordinate 2,409 of JANXVA010000418.1, forward strand.
CGGCGGCCGATAGGCCGAGTAGTACATGACCTCGACCACGTCCTGTGCCGCGAGCAGCTTCGCGAGGTCGTCCAGCGCGAGCAGCAGTCGACAGTCGAAGAGCTCGTACGACGAACGGCCGCGCTCGGGCGACGGGAGCAGCGTGTGGAACGACACTTCATGGAGCGGACCGGTGAGTCTCACAGGTGCGGCCACGCCTCGCTTGGGCCCGACGAGGCGATGCGGAATGGCGCGCGCCACGAGCTCGGACTCGCACGCCTCGTTGGTCAGCGCGGCGTAGCGCGTTGCCGGGGCCTCCGTGCGCGGCTCGGCGCTCGTCTCGGGCAGCTCGAGCGTGACCACCGCCACCGCCGACCCGACCTGGGCCTCGGAGACAAGCTCGGCCGGAAGCGTCGACGCTCCGCGCGGGGCGACATCGTGAGGGTCGGCCGGTTCGGCGGACACGGCCGCCGCGTGCCCCCATCCGAGGCTCGTTCCTGCGACGATCCACGCTCCGAGGGCCAACGGGACACGCACGGGCCAAGCGTATCCGTGCCGGACCGGGACCTCCAAAAACCGGGAACAACCCGGGCTCGTCGAGCGTCCCACCCCGGATGCCCACGAACGCCGCGATGTCGAACGGACGCAGGCTCCTCGGGTCGGCCGCGCTCGTCGCCACCGCCGGCGGTCTGGCGGCGGTCGCCGTCCAGGATCGCCAGTGGATCGAGTGGGCTATCCTCGCCTCCGCCGGGGTCGTCGCCGCGGGTGGCGTCGCGCTCGCGAAGCGCTCGATGGCGGCGCAGGTGCTCGCTCGCGGCACGGCGTGGACGGTGCTCGCACCCACGGCACTCATCACCGTCGTGTCGATGGTCACCGGCCACACGGACCTCACGGCCGCCGCGTTCGCGGTCGGCAGCGGCGGCGCGCTCGTCCTGGCACGTCCGATGCTCGACACCGCCGACGCTCGCGCCGAGTTCGCGCCCAGCTCCTTCCGCAAGTGGCTCTTCGCCGGGGCGACGGCTTCGGTGAGCGCTGGGCTCATCAGCGGCCTGTACGCGCTCGACGGTCTTCGCTGGCACCCCGCGTCCGCGCTCGCGCTGCTCGGCCTCGCTCTCTCCCTGATTGCCTCGGGGATCGGTGTCGTACGGATGCGCGCGTGGGGGATCCTGCTCGGCGCGCTCACGTCGATCCTCGCGCTCGTCGCGGGGGCCATGATGCACGACGCAGCCGGCGTCGCGCTCGCGCTCGCGAGCCTGCCCGGCCTGATGCTCGTCCTTCCGGTGCTCCTCGCGCAGCGCGATCGCTCCAGGGCCGACGCTGGTTCGTTCACGCGTGTCTCCTCGCAGATTGGCGTCGAGGCTCCCTCGCGCGTGCGCGTGGCGACGGAGCCGACGACATTCGAAGACGAGCTCGACGCTCCCGCCGACGAGCACGTCACGGCACCTGCTCCTGCCATGCGCGCGCAAGCCTGAACCTGATACCTTCCTCGAGATGCTGCCGCCGGCGGAGGAGCCCATGCAGGTCGTGCGGCCCCCGGCCCGACGCGCGCGCACCATCGCCCTGGTGCTGTCGGTCCTCGCCGTCGGCGCGTCGGTCGGCTTCGGCGTCTTTCTCCGCCGGACGATCCCGCTCTTCGATCGCGACGATCCGGAGCGCTGCGCGCGACCGCTCATCACCGCGCTCGTCTTCCTCGTCTTCGCGCTCCTCCTCAGGATCGCCGCTTCGATCTGTGAGCTGCTCTGGCTCGAGCGCACATGGTCGAACCTCCCCGCAGCGCTGCGCAAGGTCGGCCCCGTCGACAACGTGAGCTCCGGCATGGTCGTGGGCCTCAGCTTCGTCCCGGGTATCTCGTGGGTATGGAAGCTCGGTCTGATCATCGCCGTCGCGGACGGCTTCGAGCGCGTGCGCGCGACGCGCCCCTTCCGGTCACCCGTTCCGCGAAACCTCGGTCTGGCGGCCGTGGTCGTCGCGTGGGTCCCGGGCCTCAACGTGTATGTTGCACCCTTCTTGTGGGAGATGTTCGCGGTGCGGCTCGACCGGGTCGTGAGCGAGCTCCTCGCCCAGAGCGAGGACGGCGGCGCGCCGCCGAGCGTGGCGTAGGGATTCGAATGGCGCGCGACGCGCCGTGACGAGCGATCGCGAAGCCGGTGCCCGCGCGGCGGTCATGGTGGCCACGCACGAGCTGGGCTACAAAGGAACGATGCCTCGAGCAGCACACGCACACGCGGCTCGCTTCTACGGGGCCGTCCTGGTCTCCGTGCTCGCGGTCACCGCAGTCGTCGTGCTGCGCAGCCGCTCGCCTGCTGGGCCGCGGCCGGCCGTGGCGGCGAGCGAACGCCCCGACGCTGCGCACGTCGCGTGGTGCGCACCGGGCCTCGAGCCGATCGCGGGCGGCGGCTGCTTTGCGCTGGGCCTCGAGGTGAGCACGCCACGCGCGCTCCTCGTCTACCTCCATGGTCGCTACGCGCCCGAGAACGAGGCTGACGAGCTCGAGCGGCAGGCACGGGTCGCGCGCCTGGCGACGCCCCGCGGCTACTCGGTGCTCGCGCTGCGAGGGGCGCAGGGGCAGTGCGCGGATCCACAGCTCGCCACGTGGTGGTGCTGGCCGAGCAACGAGCGCAACGCGGGAGACGGCGCGGCCTTCGTCGCTCGCTGGTCGAGCGCGCTCGCCGAGGCGGAGCGACGGGCTCCTGCCAAGCGTCGTCTCCTGCTCGGCTTCTCGAACGGTGGGTACTTCGCTGCGCTGATCGCGTCACGCGCGCTCGCGCCATTCGACGCAGTGGCGATCGCGCACGCCGGCCCGGTCGCGCCGATGACACCCCTCGGGACCAAGCCGCCGATCCTCCTCATCGATGCGGACGACGACCCTTCGAGCGCGGAGATCCTGAGGCTCGACTCCGATCTCACGCGCGAGGCGTGGCCGCACGCGATGATCGTCCGCGAAGGAGGCCACGCGCTCCCCGAGTGGGACATCTCGATGTCGCTGACCTTCTTCGACCGCGTCCGGACCGAGCCGGTCCCGCTCATCCCACCCCTCGCCCCGCCTCGCGCGCCCCATCCGCACGACGCCTCTGCACCCAGGGACCCGGAAGCCCCGGAGCCGGCGGCGCCGAGCCCAACCCCAGCCGACCCGCAGCCCGCTTCCGACCCTCCTCCCGCTCCCGCAGCCCCCGTGCTAGAGGCTCCGCCGTGAAGATGCCCCGCACGGTCGATCGCTCGATCGCCAAGATGATCGCCTACAAGCGCATCTCGACGGGCGTGCTCGCGCTGCTCGCAGGCGTCGGGCTCACCATCGCCGCGTTCGTTCACGGCAGCCCGCCGACGCCTGCGCTCGGGCTCGCGCTCGTCATCTTCTTCGGCGGCGGCGTGTGGACGCTCCGCGACGGTCTCCGCGTTCGACGCGAGCTCCTGCGACCCTTGCCCGCCGCCGCTCCGTCCGCCGGCGCGTCGTCCAGCTCTCCTCAGTAGAGGAGGAAGCGCTCGCGCTTCTTCACGAACGAAGCGAGCGGCGCGGACCACGTCGCGACGATCGCGTCGACGCTCTGACCCGCCCTGATCCCGTCGAGCGCGGCCTTGCTCTGGAGCATCCGGTCGACGTGGCCGAGATCCCACTCGCTCGGATGAAGCTCCTGGAGCGCGAGCGCGAGCACCACCGCGGCGCGCACGGGGTCGAACCTCGTGCGATCGGTCACGCGGAGCCTCAGACCCTTGCACGCCTTGCCCTGATGAGGGCTCGAGGTCGGGGTGAACGTCGCCGCCTCGACGGCCAGCCCGGGGATACCGCGCACATTCACGTTGCGCGCGAGCGCCTCGCCGTCGACGAACGGAGCGCCGAGCACCTCGAAGGGCGTGTCGGTGCCGCGCCCCACCGAGAGGTTCGTCGACTCGAGCAGACCCACGGCCGGATACAGCACGACCTCCTCGACCGACCGTAGGTTCGGCGACGGGCTTACCCAGGCGAGCCCGGTCTGGTCGAAGTACTGCCCGCGCCTCCAGTTCTGCATCCGTACGACGTCGAGCTTCACGTCGAGCTTGTCGTCCTCGGCGAAGAGCATCGCGAGCTCTCCCATCGTCATGCCGTGGCGGATCGGCAGCGCGTGGTGGTTCACGAACGAACCCGTCCTCGCCGTGTCGAGCACGGGTCCCGACACCTCGATCCCGCCAATCGGGTTCGGCCGATCCAGGACGACGAAGCGCAGCTTCTTTTCCGCCGCGACCTTCATCGCGAGCTTCATCGTCGACGCGTACGTGTAGAAGCGCGCGCCGGCGTCCTGCAGGTCGAAGACCAGCGTGTCGACCCCACCGAGGGTCGGTCCAGTCGGTGACGCCCGATCGCCGTACAGGCTGTAGACCGGCACGCCGTGATAGGCGCCGTCGGCGATCTTGCCCTCGGCAGCGGCCTGGATCCCGTGCTCGGGCGAGAAGATAGCCGAGAGCGTCAGGTTCGGCGCCGCGCGCAGCGCATCGAGCGTGCTCGTTCCGTCCTTCGCGCGTGCGCTCGCGTTGGTCACGAGCCCGATGTGCATTCCCTTCAGGTGCTCGAACGACTCCGCGCGCAGGACGTCGATGCCCGTCCTCACGTCGACGGCGTCGATCGCGAGCGTCGCGACCTCGGCGACGAGCGGGTTCACGGCGCCCTTGCCGTCGGGGTGCACGCGGTTGGAGAGAAAGACGACGTAGAGGTCCCTGCCTGGATCGATCCACATCACGGTGCCGGTGTACCCGCCGTGCCCGAAGGCGCGCGGGGAGAGGAGCGCGCTGCGATGCGAGGCGAAGCGACTGTCCTTGTCCCAGCCGAGCGCGCGGCCCCCGCTCGACGTATCGTGGCGCGCCGTCCACGCCTCGAACGTGCGGTCGCTGACGACGCGCTTGCCGTCGAGCGCGCCGTGCCCGAGCATCGCGCGCGCGTAGCGCGAGAGATCGTCCGCGGTGGAGAACACGCCCGCATGCCCAGCGACGCCGCCCATCGCCCACGCGCGGGGATCGTGGACCTCGCCGATCATGAACTGGCCGTCGCGCTGCTCGGTGGGAGCGGACCGTGCGCGCAGCGCTGCGCCCGGGAGGTAGCCGGTCTCCGCCATTCCGAGCGGGGCCCAGATCTCGTCGTGCGTGAACGTCGTGACGTCCTTGCCGCTCCGGCGCCGCACCACCTCCTCGAGGATGACGAAGCCGACGTCCGAGTAGAGGAAGCGCTCGCCGGGCGCTGCCTTGAGCTTGCCCGCCAGCGTCTCGCCGAGGACGTGCATCACGGCGCTGTGGTCGGTCACCGTCGGGCTCACGTAATCGGAGATCGGCGTCGCCGCGGGCAGGCCGCTGGTGTGCGTCAGAAGCTGTTCGATCGTGAACGGCGGCAGCTTCGCGAGCTCCGGTACGTAGCGCGAGGCCGGCGCGCGGAGATCGACCTTGCCTCGCTCGACGAGGATCATGATGCTCGTCGAGGTCGCGAGCGGCTTCGTGAGCGAGGCGAGATCGAAGACCGTGTCGAGGGTCATCGGCACGCGCTCGGGGAGGAGCGCGCGCGAGCCATACGCCTTGCGGAGGAGCACCTCGTCCTGGCGACCGACGACGAGGACGCAACCTGGCATCTTGCCGGCCTCGATCGCGGCAGTGATCGAGGCGTCGACCGCGGCAAAGCGTGCGTTCGCGTCGGCCGCGGGCGGGAGCGCGGTCGGCGGAGCGGTCGGGGCTGGAGTCGGCGTCGAGATGGCGGCGGGGGTCGGGAACGACGGCGCGTGGCGCCCGACGGCGCACGCCCCACTCGCGAGGAGCATCGCGGCCATCACGGCGAGCCACCCCGTGCGCATCTGCGCTGGCCTTACTTGCGGCGCGCCGACTTGATGACGATCGGTGTCGCCGGCGCGTCCTTCGCGAACGGTCCGGCGGGCCCGGACTGCACCGCGACCATCTTGTCGGCGACCTCCATGCCGGAGGTGACCTCACCGAAGACAGTGTAGCCCCAGCCGCTGCCGGACTTGGCGGTGTGATCGAGGAAGGCGTTGTCCGCGACGTTGACGAAGAACTGCGCCGTCGCGGAGTGCGGCTCGCTCGTGCGGGCCATCGCGACGGTGCCGCGCGTGTTCTTGCGCGTCTTGTCGGCCTCGTTCTCGACGGCAGCGTGGACGGGCTTCTTCTCGTAGCTCGCGTCGTAGCCGCCGCCCTGGGCCATGAAGCCGGGGATCACACGGTGGAAGATCGTGCCGTCGTAGTGCTTCTCGTCGACGTACTTCAGGAAGTTTTCGACGCTCTTCGGAGCGCGCTCCGCGTCGAGCGCGATTTCGAAGGTTCCGAGGTCCGTTTCGAAGACGAC